>CAVJBF010000002.1:0-126128 GCA_963647785.1 Acutalibacteraceae bacterium | reverse complement strand
AGATTCAATCGTCAGTACCCACGCTTATCGGTTCGTCTGTTCAAATTTTTAAAGAGCGTTGCCGCTGTTTCGCGACAAGGATCGGCATCATACAGAGGTCGGATCCGTTTTGCAAGTCTCGAAGTGAACTTTCTTTTTTTCACTTCCTGAAACGTTGCTTTCGCGACATCTCAGAGTGGCTTGTTTTCGCCTTCGATCGGCGAAGGGGGCGCACTTTGCCGACTTTTTCACCGCTTGTCAAGTCTAAAATCCGTTTTTCGTACTTTTTACTTCGATCCGGCCACTTTTTTCATGCTGCGCCGCATCGATCTGACCGGAGTTTCTCCCCATGCTGCGCTACGACATCAGTCCGCTTGACCCCGAAGCTCATCTCTTCATTGTCGGCATCACCGTGCCATGCCCCTCTGCTGGCGAAGTGCTTCTGCGCCTTCCTACCTGGATCAATGGCTCCTATCTGATTCGCGACTTTGCGGGCAACGTTCAAAAAGTATCTGCTCGCCTCGCCAGCAAACCTGTTGCTATCGAAAAACTGGACAAAACCACTTGGCGCGTCACCACAGGCTCCCCCAAAAAGGACGCCGAACTTCAAGTCTTCTATGAGGTCTGGGCCTTTGACACTTCCGTGCGCACCGCCTACCTCGATGAATGCCGAGGCTTCTTCAACCCAGGTTGCGTCTTCATGTCCGTCGTCGGCAGGGAAAATGAAAAAATCGCCGTCACCATCCGTGAACCAGACGCCGCTGTCCGCGCAGAACACACTGACTGGAAAGTCGCCACCTCAATGAAGCGCGCCAAGGGGACGCCACGCTTCGGCTGGGGCACTTATGAAGCCGCCGATTACGACGAACTCATCGACTGCCCGGTGGAAATGGGTGACTTTACGGTTCTCACGGTGAAACCCTGCGGCTTTCGCCACGACATTGTTCTCTCCGATCTTCCCGTAAATTTCGACGCAGAGCTGACCGCCGCCGACATCGAAGACCTCTGTGCTCAGGAAATCGCCTTCTTCGAACCCGAAACCAAAAAATGCCCGGTCAAAGAATACGTCTTCCTCATCAATGTGACGTCAAAAGGCTACGGCGGCCTTGAACACCGAGCCTCCTCCGTTCTTCAGATCCCTGCAAAGTGCCTTCCTTCCGTGCATGACGAAGTTCGAACCGCCGACTATCTGAAGTTCCTCGGACTTGTCACACACGAATACTTCCACACCTGGAGCGTGAAGCGCATGAAACCCGCGGAATTTGTCGGCATCGACTTCTCTCATGAGGTGACGACAGAGCTTCTCTGGTTCTTTGAGGGCTTTACGAGCTACTACGACGATTTGATGCTTCGCCGCGCAGGCTTCACCGACGACGCGGGATACGCTGCGCTCCTGACGATCAACTTCAAATCTGTGCTCGAAACCAACGCCCGTTCCGTCCAGTCGCTTTCTCAAGCGAGCTTTGACACCTGGGTAAAGTTCTACAAGCCCAACGCCAACACGCCGAACGCCGCAGTCTCCTACTATAAGCAGGGAGCGCTGGCCGCCCTTGTTCTTGATGCAGAGATCCGCAGCCAGACCAAGGGAAAGAAATCGCTTGACGACGTCATGCGTCATCTCTGGAATCACTTCCGCACTGCGGGCAAAAAATATACCGGCGAAACGTTTGAAACCATTGCCACGGCCTTTGAAGCAGTCACCGGCCAGTCATTTGAAAAACGACTGGAGGAACTCACACGCACCACGACGCTCGTAGACTATGAAAAGGCTCTCAAGCCGCTAGGACTCACCTTAACCGCCACAGAACGCGACAAAACACGCAGCCTTCTCGGCATCAGCGGCCGGGGCACCGATGCCGGTTTTCTCGTAAAGAACGTCTTTGATCAGGAGGCAGGTCAGTGGGCCGGCATTTCCCCCAACGATCTTCTTATTGCCATCGACGGCGTCCGCATTGGCAACGACAACCTGAACCAACTCCTGTCCCGTTATTCCGAAGGCGACGAAATGGTGATCCACGCCTTCCGTGACGATGCACTTCTCGTCTGGGCCATCTTGATCGGAAAAGAGCGCACCGTGAGCTCCACCGCCGATCTGTCCAAGCCAACCGCACTCGGCAAAGCCTGGCTCAAAGGCTAGAAAAAAGTCCTGCTGAGGCCTTCCCCCGGCAGGACTTCTTTTCAGACCGCTTGCATCAGTCGCAGGGAAGTTCGGATTTCGCCTTCATGAGGAAGCGATCCACCGCCGCTGCGCAACAACGGCCTTCATGCATGGCATGAGCCACAAGCGATTGTCCGCGGCGGACGTCGCCGCAAGCAAATACGCCTTCGGCCGTTGTAGCAAAAGGTGCGTCTCCCGTTTTCTCCGCCGCCGCGTTGCCTCGCTTGTCTGAGGCAACGCCGAACGCCTTCAAAAGCGCGGCCGACGGCTGTGCAAAACCAATGGCCAGCAACACTCGCTGCGCAGGAATCTCCACAAAGCTGTCCGGCACTTCCTTGGAAACTCGGCGACCGGTCGCCTTGTCAACCGCCCATTCCAACTTGGCAAACTTCACACCGCGCACGGCGCCCTTGTCATCCACAAGGAATTCCTTCGCCATCAAGCTCCAAAGCCGTTCGCAGCCTTCCTCCTGAGACGTTGATGTCTTCAGAACTGGCGCCGGCAGAGGCCACGACGCCTGCACGTCCGCCGTCTTCGGAGGTTCTGGCGAACGAGCCACTTGAACAATGCGTCCTGCGCCCTGCCGACGGGCCACGCCGACGCAGTCACTGCCAGTGTCGCCACTGCCCAGCACGATCACGTCACAGCCGCGGCAAGACACCGGCGCCGTCTTCGCCTCCCCCGCCGTTGCCCGATTCTGTCCAATGAGAAGATCCAGAGCGTACGTCACGCCCTTGGCGTTTCGCCCCGGCAACGCCCAGTCGCGCGGAGTCTCGGAACCACAGGCAAGCACCACCGCATCAAAGTCCTTGCGAATCTTTTCAGCTGACACAAACTTCTTCGCCGGATTATGAATGCCTGCTTCAAACGCCTTCACACCTGCTGATGTCGCCGTCTCAAACGTCACGCCTTCGGCCTGCATCTGCTCCACGCGCCGGTCAATGAGATCCTTCGCCAGCTTGAAGTCGGGTATGCCGTAGCGCAACAAGCCGCCTGCCTTCTCCGACTTTTCGAAAACTGTCACATCATGCCCCACGCGAGCCAGCTGCTGAGCGCAGGCAAGACCCGCCGGCCCAGAACCGATCACAGCAACACGCTTTCCTGTGCGGCTCATCGCCGGCTGCGGCGACACCCAGCCAGACTTCCAGGCACGGTCAATGATCGTGCGCTCCACCGATTGAATTCCGACGCCGTCGCCTTCCAAAAGACGCTGCGCACAGCCAGATTCACAGAGCGCAGGACAAACCCGCGACGTAAATTCCGGAAAGGAATTTGTCGCAGCAAGCGCTTCCCACGCCGCATGCCAACGGCCTTCCGCCGCCAGTTTGTTGAAATCCACCGGACGGTTGTGCAACGGGCACTGGCTCGAGCAAAAGGGCGTCCCGCAATGCAGACAGCGCTTCGCCTGTTGCGAAGCCTCTTTTTCCGTCAACGGAACCGTGAATTCGTGGAAATGCTTGATACGAGCCTCCGCCGGCTCATGACCGACTTCAATGCGGACGAGCTTTTCTTTCTGTGCCATAGTTATTCTCCCTTCTGAGCCCGAGCCGCCAGCACCGCCCGATACTGCAGCGGAATGACCTTCACAAAACGAGCGCGCGAGCTTGCCCAATGCGCCAGAAGCTTTTCAGCAAGCGCTGACCCCGTGTACTTCCAATGATTTCCGATCAAGCGCTTCAAAAGCTCTTCATCGCTCTCCTGCTGATGCCAGGAAGTGCGGCAACTCATTCTTGCCTGCTCCTCCGTGCTGACGACGCGCTCCAACGCCACCATCTCCGTGTTGCAGTGCGACTCGAAGTCGCCGTCCTCATCAAAGACAAACGCCAGACCGCCCGACATGCCGGAAGCGAAATTGCGCCCCGTCTTGCCCAGCACGACCGCCGTGCCGCCCGTCATGTATTCGCAACCATGATCCCCCGTGCCTTCCACCACGGCCTCTGCGCCCGAAAGGCGAACAGCAAAACGTTCGCCGACGACGCCGTTGAAGTACGCCTCACCGCTGGTGGCGCCATAAAGCGTCGTGTTGCCTGCAATGATGTTCTCACTGCGAATGCCATGGAAGTCCGCAGGCGCACGAACAATGAGACGAGCGCCTGACAGGCCCTTGCCGACATAGTCATTGGCCTCACCCACAAGATCAAGCGTCATGCCCTTCGCCGCAAAGGCGCCGAACGACTGTCCCGCCGTGCCGTGGAATTCCAGATGCAGCGTATCGTCAGGCAAGCCGGCAGCCCCCCAGCGCCGCACCAGCGCCGCTGAGATCTGCGTGCCCACCGTCCGGTTGACGTTGCGTATCTCCGTGGAGAGATCCACCCGTTCGCCGCGTTCAATAGCGCTCGCCAGCTTGGACAGCAACATTGCATCCAAAGAGGCCTCGAGCTTGTGGTCCTGCGCCCCGCTGTGACGGCACGCCGCGCCTTCTGCCTCCGGACGCCACAGCACGCGGGCAAGATCAACTCCCGCCGCCTTCGGATTATTCTTCACGTCAATCTGCTTCAAAAGATCGCTGCGGCCAATCAAGTCTTCAAACTTTGCTATGCCCAGCGACGCCATGATCTCGCGAACTTCCTCTGCCACAAAGAAGAAGTAGTTCACCACATGGCCCGGCCGCCCCTTGAAGCGTTTTCTCAACTCAGGATCCTGCGTCGCGATGCCCACCGGACAGGTGTTCAAGTGACAGTGACGCATCATGAGACAGCCCTCCACCACAAGCGGCGCCGTCGCAAAGCCAAATTCATCAGCGCCCAAAAGCGCCCCGACCACAACGTCGCGGCCGGTCTTGATCTGGCCGTCAATTTGCAGCGTCACGCGATCGCGCAGGCGGTTCAACACCAGCGTCTGCTGCGTTTCCGACAACCCCAGCTCCCAGCAGCTGCCGGCATGCTTCACCGACGAAATGGGACTCGCCCCCGTGCCGCCGTCATGCCCCGAAATCACGATGTGGTCCGCCTTCGCCTTTGCAACGCCCGCCGCCACCGTGCCGACGCCCGTTTCACTCACGAGCTTCACGGAAATGTCCGAGCGACTATTGGCGTTCTTCAAGTCATGAATGAGCTGCGCCAGATCTTCAATGGAGTAAATGTCATGGTGCGGCGGGGGCGAAATAAGCCCCACGCCGGGCACGGAGTAGCGAAGCTCGGCAATGTATTCCGACACCTTGTGGCCAGGAAGCTGGCCGCCTTCGCCGGGCTTGGCGCCCTGCGCCATCTTGATCTGAATCTGATCCGCGCTCACGAGGTACTGCTCGGTCACGCCAAAGCGTCCCGAAGCCACCTGCTTGATGCGAGAGCGCAGGCTGTCGCCTTCTTCAAGCGGCACTTCCGCCACGATGCGGTCATGTCCCAGAATATCCGCAAGCGTCTGTCCCGCCTTCACCTGCGAACGGCCAGTCTTAAGCTCTGCCTCGTAGCGTCGCGGATCCTCGCCGCCTTCGCCTGTGTTGGACATGCCGCCGATGCGATTCATCGCCACCGCAAGCGTCGCATGGGCTTCAGCAGAGATTGAGCCCATGCTCATCGCGCCCGTGGCAAAGCGCTTCACGATCTCCTTGGCGGACTCCACCTCCTCAATCGGAATCGGCTTCACGCCGTCCCGATTGAAGTCGAGCAGGCCGCGCAACGTCATCTGGCGACGGCTCTGATCGTTGATGATGTCCGCATACTCGCGATACGTCTTGTAGTTCTTTTCCCGCGCCGCGCGCTGCAGCTTTACAACCGCCTCGGGCGTCCACATGTGTTCTTCACCCTCGGGACGCCAGGCGTACTGCCCGCCCACCGCCAGTTCGCCGCGAAGATCCGGGTTGATGCCGTAAGCGGCGCGATGCTTGTTGATCGCCTCCTGCATCACTTCAAAGAGGCCGATGCCCTCGACGCGCGTCGCCGTGCCATGGAAATAGCGATCTACAAAGTCGCTCTTGAGGCCCACGGCTTCAAAGATGCGTGCCCCGCGATAGCTCATGAGCGTTGAAATGCCCATCTTTGCCATGACCTTGGTGAGCCCCTTCCCCAGCGCCTTCACA
Source organism: Acutalibacteraceae bacterium (assembly GCA_963647785.1). Lineage (GTDB taxonomy): Bacteria > Pseudomonadota > Gammaproteobacteria > Burkholderiales > Burkholderiaceae_F > Duodenibacillus. The sequence goes on along the minus strand of CAVJBF010000002.1, from coordinate 119,973 downwards.
TAATGCGCCACCGCCTCATCGGCGCTCGCGCCGCGCTGAGCCGCTCCGGAGCGCAAAGTCGCCAGAGCAAGGAAGGGATGCACAGCTTCCGCGCCATACCCCATCAGCAACGCCACGTCATGCGTCTCCGCCACGGCGCCCGAATCCACCACAAGGCCCACGTCCGTGCGAAGCCCCTCGGCAATGAGGTGCTGATGAAGCGCGCTCACCGCAAGAAGCACTGGAATTGCCACGCGATCACGGCTCACCGCTCGATCGGAAACGATCAAAATGTTGAAGCCCTTCTTCACGGCATCCACAGCTTGCGCGCAAAGCCCGGCAAGACGAGCTTCCACGCCGGCGCTGCCCCAGGCGGACGGATACGTGATGTCAATCACGCTGCTGCGGAACTTCCCTGCCGTGTAGTCGGCAATGGCATGGAGCTTTGCCATGTCCTTTTCCACAAGCACGGGCTGCATCACTTCAATGCGGCGCGGCGGGTTGACGTTGTTCACGTCAAGAAGATTCGGCTTGGGGCCGATGAAGCTGATGAGACTCGTCACGAGCTCTTCTCGGATCGGATCAATCGGCGGGTTCGTCACCTGCGCAAAGAGCTGCTTGAAATAGTCAAAGAACGACTGGTCCTTCTTGGAGAGCACGGGAAGCGCCACGTCGTTGCCCATGCTGCCGATGGGTTCAGCCCCCTTCTCCGCCATGGGCGTGAGCACGATGTCCACATCCTCCTGCGTGAGCGCAAACGCCTTCTGCAATTCAAAAAGCCGCTCCGCAGGCACGCCTTCGGCAGCCTCGTCAAGCTTGCCGCCCTCCAAATCAGAAAGACGAAGATTGAGGCGTTCCACCCACTCACGATAGGGCTTGGCAAGCGCGATCTGATTCTTGATCTCCGCATCGTCGATGATGCGGCCCTGAACCGTGTCGATCAAAAGCATCTTCCCTGGCTCAATGCGCCACTTCTTCTTGATGCGAGCTTCAGGAACAGGCACTGTGCCCGCTTCGCTCGCGAGGATCACCTTGTCGTCATCCGTCAGCATGAAGCGCGCGGGGCGCAGTCCGTTGCGATCGAGCGTGGCGCCAATCTGCACCCCGTCCGTGAAGACGATGGCGGCCGGACCATCCCAAGCCTCCATCATCGGCGCATAGTAGGCATAGAACGCCTGACGATCAGGATCCATGACCGCTGACTTTTCCCATGCTTCAGGCACCAGCATCGTCACCGCCTGCGACAGCGGATAGCCGGACATCACCAAAAGCTCCAGTGCATTGTCAAGGCTCGCCGTATCGGACTGGCCTTCGTAGATGAGCGGCGTGAGCTTCTTCACATCCTCGCCCAGCACCGCCGAGTGCCAGGTGTTCTCACGTGCGCAAATCCAGTTGTAGTTCCCCTTCACCGTATTGATTTCGCCGTTGTGCGCGATGTAGCGGTACGGGTGCGCCAGCGCCCAGGCGGGAAACGTGTTCGTGGAGAAACGCTGATGAACGACGGCGATCGCCGACTTCACGGCTTCGTTCTTCAAGTCAAGGTAGTACTCGCCCACCTGTCCCGCAAGAAGCAGTCCCTTGTAAACCACCGTGCGAGTGCTCATGGAAGGAACGAAGTATTCCGAACCATGCTTCAACTTCAGCGCATTGATTCGGTGCGACGCCGTCTTGCGGATGACGTAAAGCTTTCGCTCCAAGGCGTCCTGCACCATGACGTCCGGACCACGGCCAATGAAGATCTGACGGATCACCGGCTCACTTTCCTTCACGGTCGGACTCATTTCGAGCGTCCGATCCACCGGCACGTCACGCCAGCCGAGAACAATCTGACCTTCGCGACGCACAGAACGCTCGAGCTCCTCTTCACAGGCGGCGCGGCTCGCGGCCTCCTGCGGCAAAAAGATCATGCCTACGCCATAGTCGCCCGGCGCCGGCAGCGTCACGCCCTGCTCCGCCATTTCGGCGCGATAGAACGCATCAGGAATCTGAATGAGAATGCCTGCGCCGTCACCGCAAAGCGGATCGGCGCCTACGGCGCCGCGATGATCGAGATTGCGGAGAATGGAAAGCGCATCCGAAATCGTCTTGTGCGAAACGCGCCCCTTCAGATCGGCAACAAAGCCGACGCCGCAGGCGTCGTGTTCAAACTGGTCGCTGTACAACCCTTTCTGCGCCGCCTCTTTTCGGGCTTCTTCACGCAATTCAGGCATGTGGTGCCTCCCTGATGCAAATGTGGCTGTTGTTCTTGATTCCGCACGCCGTCACGCGGGGGTTCAGCGAGCGAAGGGGGATTCAGTTTGGCGCCGTGTTCAGGGGATGTTTTCGACAATTAAGCGGTTCCCGCTACATATCGCGCATTTGCGGGATGGGAGCTTATCGTCCCCTGTCATTGCTCCTAGGCAGAGCGCTGTATTCCAAAAAACCACAGCGCCCAAGTAAGCAGCTCCTGACAAAAGTCAGAAGCTTTATTGCTGCCATGAAAAAACGGCCCGAGAATCTCGAGCCGCCGCAAGAAAAGGCTGTTCGTTACAGCTAGACCCAGCCCGCCCAATGCATCACGTCGAACACCTCGTCACGATCCACCGTTTGAATGACCGTATCGCCCACCGACTTCATCACAATGAAGCGAATGGTGCCGCCGACGCTCTTTTTGTCACCCTGCATGGCGCGGTAGGCCGCCTCAGCCTTCAACCCCTCGACGCGAACCGGCAGTCCCGCCGCCCGCACAAGCGAGGTGATTCTGTCCACATCCGCGACCTCAAGATTTCCCAAGCGCCGCGACAAATCCGCCGCCATCACAGTGCCAATGCCAACCGCCTCGCCGTGCAGATACGTGCCGTACCCCGTAAGTTTTTCCACGGCATGGCCAAACGTGTGTCCGAGATTCAATTTGGCGCGCACGCCGCCTTCGCGCTCGTCCTCGTGCACGATTTCCGCCTTCATCCGGCAGCAGTGCTCCACCGTCCGCTCCACGGTGTCAAAATCAAGCGCCCGCAGCTTCCCCATATCCGCTTCGAGTCGAGCTACAAAAGATGCGTCTCCCAGAAAACCGTACTTGATGACTTCCGCCAAACCCGCACTTACTTCTCGCGCTGGCAGCGTCTTCAGCACCGTCGGATCAATCAGCACGGAGGATGGCTGATGAAAAGCGCCGATGAGATTCTTGCCCGCCGGAAGATTCACGCCGGTCTTGCCGCCTACGCTGCTGTCCACCTGCGCAAGAAGCGTTGTCGGGATCTGAACAAATCGAATTCCGCGCATCCACATCGCAGCCGCAAATCCCGTCATGTCGCCCACGACGCCGCCCCCCAGCGCCACCATGACGCTGCGCCGGTCAAGCCCGGCCTCTGACGCCGCCGTGAGAATCGTCTCCACATGCGCGAGATCCTTGTAGGCCTCTCCATCAGGCAGTCGGCAGACCGCCGCTGGCACCTCAGGCGCCGCTGACTGAAGGCTGTCCATGACAGCTTTTTCGTAGAGCGGCCCCACGGTTGTGTTGGTTACCACCAGCACGCGCGTCGCCCTGAGGCGCTTCACCTCGCTGCCGATCATAGCCATCGCGCCGCTGCCGATGTGAATCGGATAAGAGCGCTCGCCGAGCGCCACGGTGTAGGTTCTCATTTCACTGGTTCCTTTTTTGAGCCGCGTTGCCCGCAGCCACGACGGCCTGCACGGCTTCGAGCGCCAGAATTCGGTCCGCCACAACCTGCGGATGAGTTCGGGACGTCGCCACCTTCACGTCCGCCGTTGCCTCATAAACCGGTCCGCGCTCCAGAAGAAGATTTCTCACGCGGGCAACTGGATCCTCAGCCTGCAAGAGCGGCCGGCTCTTGTCAAACCGCGTGCGCTCCAAAACATCGGAAACCGTGCTCGTGAGATACACCACCAAGCCGCGTTTTAAAAGCTTCCTATTCACCTCAAACATCGGTGCGCCGCCCCCCATCGCCACCACAGCGCGCGGCCGGTGCGTGAGCTCTGCCATTTTTGCCGTTTCCCGGCTGCGAAATCCCGCCTCGCCCTCCTTTTCGAAGATATAGGCGATGGAAACTCCAGTGGCCGCTTCAATTTCTCGGTCCACGTCAAAAAAATCCCAGCCGAGCTTTTCGGCGATGCAACGACCGACGGTGCTCTTGCCGCTCGCCATCATGCCGATGAGAAAAATTGCCGCCGGCGCTTTGTCTTGTTCTGTCATCACTTGCATCCAAATGATTCGCTGATTTTTTGATTATAGGGAGACACTTCGCCTCACCCCTGACTCTGTGGCAATCCAGTCAAAAGCGACGTCATGCGCCTGCGGGCTAAAGTCGTTCGTCACCAGTGCGTCATACGCCACCGCCACTGTCACCGGCCGACGGTTTTCCGCCGCCATTCTCGCCATATACCGGTCAAAAAAGCCGCCGCCGTTGCCCAGCCGAAAGCCCTCCGGCGTCACGGCAACGCAAGGAGAAAAGAGAATGTCCGGCACAACAACCTCGCCGCCCTGCGGCTCTTCAATGCCGTAGGCACCGGATACAAACACGGTGGCTTCTGTCACCCGCAGATAGTGCATCCGTCCGCTCGCCTTGTCGTCCACCACGGGATAGGCGAGTGTGATCCCCTCTCCCGCCAGTCCCGACCGCACATCGGGCTCGCCGCGAAAAGGCGAATAGATGCCGATACAACAACCCTTCTGACCATCCAGCCACTGTCGAATCGCTGCCGCAAGGCGCACCGCTGTCTGCGGACTGTCCTGCGTCAAGGCCTGGCGAAGGCCGAGAAAACGACGACGCATCGCCTGACGCTCGATCATTCCCGGGGCGCTCACGAATTGCATGGGAGTTTGAACTGTTTAAGATGAAGGGAAATTCTGCCTGCGGTCCCACCAAGATGTCTACAGTGTATTCCCGCCTTCTGCCTCGTCCGGCAACGCTTGCCGCCCTGCTGGTGCTCCTTGTCGCCGCATCCACAGGTTCAACTTTCGCCACCGAGCTGACGCCGGCGCAGGCGGCCGCCTCGCATCAGGCGCCCGATCTCGCCTCTCCGAACGACAGGGAGTCTGCCAGCGGCGCGCTCACTTACGCCATTCCTGAAGGCGGTGTTGTCATTGTGCCGACGGAAAAGACGGAGGCGCCGGCATTCACTCCAGCGCCTCCAGCCGTTCTGCCAACACCGAGCGAAGTCGCAGCGCCCGTCGTGCCGGCAAATGTCTCAACTAAAGAAATCCCGATCGTCAAGCCAACTGATTTTCCTGCCGCAGCAAAAGCCATGCCGTCACAAACGCCGGCAGCACTTCCGGCATCCGACGATCCAGCCGCCGACACGCTCTTCATCAACACCTACCGCGCTTATCAAAAGCGCGACGCTGAGTCCGTCGCTTCGGGGCTCATTGGCCTGCGGCACCACGAACTCGCCGCTTATCCCGAACTTTGGAACCTCCTGCTGTCGCTCGCCAAAACACCTTCCGATCCTGAGTTGCAAAAAGCCATGGAGCGCTTCATCCAGCGCCATCAGGGCGACTACATCGCCGAGCGCGCCCGCACCGACTGGGCGCGCATCGCCGCCGACGCCAACGACGCCGAACGCTTTCACTCGCTTTACCGCCAGCTCGACTGGAACCAAAGTGAAAGCGATCTCGTCTGCAGCAAAACACGCTTTGCTCTGGAATCCGCCGTGAAAACAAAGAAAGGCCTCACTCAAGCGCTGGCTGCGACCCACCGTGTGCTTCAGGACACCGTCCGTCCAGGCGACAAAGCCTGCGGCAAGTTAAGAAATGCCTACCTTGATGCGTCCCCCAAGTCCTCCTGGTCGGTCTTGCTTCTCTTGTTGCAGCAAAAGCGGTTCAATCCTGCTCGTGAACTCATTTCCCGAACCGATGGCAAGCTCCTTCCCGTTGGCAAAAAATCGCTTTCAGCCATGCTCGCCAATCCCGCCAAGTGGTACAAGCAGCACGCCAAGCGCTTGAGCCGCGAACCGGCCGCCCTGCTCCTTGCTGCCTCTCTGCGACTGGCCTCTTCTGACAACAAGGCGGCAGTAAAAATCGCGGAAGCCGTAGAAAAGCGTCTTTCTCCAGCGCGTCGCTCCCTGCTCTGGAGTCGTCTCGCCTACGAAGCGGCGCTCAACCTTGATGAGGCGGCGCCCGCCTATTTCGCCCGCGCGGGGAAAACGCTTGGCACGGCGCCCGACACTGTCGGCAAGACGGCCATCCTCACCTGGAACGCCCGAGCGGCGTTGCGCGCCGGCAACTGGCCGAAAACGCTTTCCGCCATCAACCGGCTTCCGGCTGACGTCAGAAAAAGCGACGCCTGGATCTACTGGCGCGCCCGAGGACTGGACAAAATCGGCCGCCATCGCGAAGCTCGCCAGCTTTTTTCCAGCATCAAGTCACATCACGAGTTCTACGGCCTGCTCGCCTGCGAAGCGCTGGGCGACCCCTACCCCACCACGAGCCGTGAAGCACCCGTTGCTGACCGCGAGCGCTGGCTGAATAATCCTTCCGTACGGCGCGCCATAAGCTTCTACAACATGGATCTCAACGCCGAAGGCAACCGCGAGTGGAACTGGGCTTTGCGTCGCCTCAAGACGGAGGACCGCCTCAACCTAGCGTCCTTCGCGGGAGACTCCGGACTCTTTCACAGAGAAATCAACACTTCGGAGGCCACCACGGTCTTCGTCTTCTCCCAGCGCTACCCGCGACCGCATCAACCAGAGATTGAAAGCGCCGCCGCCACAGCCGATCTTTCCCCTGCCTGGGTCTACGGCCTCATCCGTCAGGAATCCCGCTTCGTGCAGCTTGCTCGAAGCTCAGTAGGCGCGCAAGGCATGATGCAGGTGATGCCGCGCACGGCGCGCTGGGTTGCGGCGCACACCGCCATGGAGGGCTTTGACGATGAGAAGCTCACGGACACCGCCACCAACCTCACGATCGGCTGCCGATATTTGAAGCTCGTCGCCGACGCTTTCGAGGGGAGCATGCCGCTTGCCACCGCCGCCTACAACGCTGGGCCGTCTCGCTCTGCCGCCTGGCGCGGAAAGCTCGCTCAAGAAACAGAAGGCGCCATCTTTGCAGAAACCATCCCCTTCACGGAAACCCGAAATTACGTGCAGCGAGTGCTCGCCAACACGGTTCATTACGCGACCTACTACAACTCGAACAAAACTGTCATAAAACTGTCAGCAATTCTGGGCACGGTGACGCCAAAAGCCGCTCAGAATGTGGCCTTACCGTAATCAACAAGGCCCGAGAAGGCCGCCTGGGGAGTTTCCATCATGACCGTCTACAGCAAGATCACCGAACTCGTCGGCAATACGCCGCTCGTCGAAATCAGCCGCTTCTCCAACAGCCGCGGCCACAAGGCGCGCGTGCTCGCCAAGCTGGAATATTTCAATCCCGCGGGCAGCGTGAAGGATCGCATCGCACTTGCCATGGTGGAGGACGCCGAAAAACGCGGCCTTCTCAAGGAGGGCTCCGTCATCATCGAGCCCACGAGCGGCAACACGGGCATTGGTCTTGCAAGCGTTGCCGCGAGCCGCGGCTACCGCGCCATCTTCACGATGCCAGAAACGATGAGCGTCGAACGCCGCAAGCTTCTCAAGGCCTACGGTGCGGAAATCGTTCTCACCGAAGGCGCCAAAGGCATGAAGGGCGCCATTGCGAAGGCTGAAGAACTCGCAAAGACCATCCCAGGCAGCTTTATTCCCGGCCAATTCGTGAATCCCGCGAATCCTGCCGCACATTTTGCGTCCACCGGTCCTGAAATCTGGCGCGACACCGAAGGCAAGGTTGACATCTTTGTCGCTGGCGTCGGCACGGGCGGCACGCTCACGGGCACGGGCAAGTTCTTGAAGAGCAAGAACCCGGCCGTCAAAGTGGTGGCCGTGGAGCCCAAGGGCTCGCCGGTCCTCTCCGAAGGCCACGCCGGTCCTCACGGCATTCAGGGCATCGGCGCGGGCTTCGTGCCTGACGTCCTTGACACCAAGGTGTACGACGAGATTATTCCTGTCACAAATGAAGACGCCTTCGCCACAGGCCGAGACGTCGCCAAGAAGGAAGGCTTTCTTGTTGGCATCAGCTCTGGCGCTGCGCTCTGGGCGGCTTCAGAGCTTGCAAAGCGCCCTGAAAACGCCGGCAAGACCATCGTAGTGCTCCTTCCCGACACTGGCGACCGCTATCTCTCCACGGCGCTCTACGAAGACTGATCACGTCGCTTGCCCCCCTCGCCTAACCGCCGCTTTCCCTTCGAAAGCGGCGTTTTTTATTGGGGATAACCCCTATTTTTCGCGTGATCTGCCATTCCTTTTTCGGGGTAACTTCTTTTGTTTGTCAAGAACAAAAATTCAAAAGCCGGCCGGCCCTCGAGCCGACAAGGCTTTTCTGAGAAAAAGCATGACCACCACCGATACGTCCGCCACTCGTCTCGCGGCTCTCAAGACTCAATGCCACACGCTGAGTGAACTGGTTCCCTTCCGCGCCAAGACACATCCGACCGTCACTGCCCTGCGTCAGTACAACCGTGCAGAAAGCCGCTGGGTGGATGTCACCTACTCGGAGCTCAATGAACGCATCCAACTGTGGCGCAAGGCGCTCGCCGCCTGCGGCTTCAGCCGCGGCTCCCGCGTGGCGATTCTTCTCAACAACTCGGTGGACGCCGTGCTCGCCGACCAGTGCGTGCTCGCCAACGCCCTCATCCCGGTGCCGCTGCACGCGATCGACACCCCCGCCTCCTCCGCTTACATCGCCAGCGACAGCGAATCCTGCTGTCTCATCACGAACAAGAAGGACCGTTGGGAGGCCATCAAAAATTCCGGAGGCATGCTGTCCAACCTCCGCCTCGTAATCCTCACGGACGAAGCAATGGAAAGCCAGACCGTCGACGGCATCGAAGTCATCGGACTTGCCGCCTGGCTCAAGCGCGGCGAATCCATCACGGAACTGCCCGAAGGTCCCAAGGAAGAGGACCTGGCTGCCATTGTCTACACCTCGGGCACGACCGGACGCCCCAAGGGCGTCATGCTCACCCACCGCAACGTGCTCTTTGACGTCATTGCAAGCTGCGAGCACATTGCGCCGCAGCCGCTCGCTGGCGCCGTCTTCCTTTCCTTCCTGCCGCTCTCCCACACGTTTGAGCGCACGGCAGGGTACTACCTCGCGCTCGGCATGGCCTGCACGATCGTCTACAACCGCTCGATCATGCTCTTGAACGAAGACCTGCGAATCGTGAAGCCCACGGTGCTCATCTCGGTGCCGCGCGTCTACGAGCGCATCTATGCACGCATCAACGACAAGCTCTCCAAGGCTCCCAGCTACGCCCGCAAGCTCTTTGAGGCCTGCGTGTCCGTCGGCTGGCGCAACTTCTGCCGCAAGAATCAGCTGCCGGTGGAGCCGTCCGTCTGGTCATTTCTGGACGGCATCACCGGCCCGATTCTGAACCATCTCGTCGCCCGGAAGATTCTCGAGCAGTTCGGCGGCCGGATTGAACTCTGCATCGCCGGGGGCGCCGCCTTAAGCAGCAAGGTGGCCCGCACGTTCGGCGGTCTCGGGCTCGCTCCCGTTCAAGGCTACGGCATGACTGAGGCGAGTCCCATCATCGGCGGCAACAGCCTCACCCTCAATCAGCCTGACACGGTTGGCAAGCCCTACCCCGGCATGGCCTGGCGCCTTGATCCTGAAACAAAGGAAATTCAGGTTTCAGGTCCGAGCGTCATGAAGGGGTACTGGAAGCGGCCGGAGGACACGGCGAAGGCCTTCACCGAAGACGGCTGGCTCAAGACGGGCGACGTGGGCGAAATCAACGAAGCAGGGCTTCTGCGCATTCGCGGACGCATCAAGGAAATCATCGTGACGAGCACGGGCGAAAAAGTGCCGCCCGTGGATCTGGAGCTCGCGCTTGAAACGGATCCGATTTTCGCTCAGACCTACGTGGTGGGGGATGATCATCCCTTCATCAGCTTCATCACCGTGCTCGAGCCCAATGAATGGAAAACGCTCGCCGCTTCACTCAATCTTGATCCCGCGGATCCCGCGTCTTTGAAGAGCAACGCCGTGAAGACAGCGCTTTTAAAACGCGCCAAAACCGCGGCCGCCGACTTCCCGCACTATGCGCTGCCGCGCAACGTGACGCCCGTTCTCACGCCCTGGACAATTGAAAACGGCTTCCTCACGCCGACGCTCAAATTAAAGCGCGGCCCCCTGAAGGCACACTTCGAAAGCGAGATCGAAGCGATGTACGCCGGCCACAACCGATAGCCGCCTTTTAAGAATTTTCGCGGGGTGTCGCGGCTAGAATACCGCGCATCCGAATTTTCAGGCGCTGACTGACGGCCTGCTGATTTTTTCGGCGGCCGTCTTCCTTTTTCAAGAAGCGGCGCACTCTTTTTTGCAGAACACACCATGGCAGACGAAGCATTCAAACCGATCGGCAAGCTGATGCCCAACTGGATGATCAACTCGATCGATCGCATCATGGACTTCTACATCGACAAGTACCTCACGTGCGATCCGGTGATCCTTGACCGTCCGCCCGCCCCCGAGCCCGGCCACCAGTACCTGCTCTACGCCCACATTCCGTTCTGCAAGACGCTCTGCAGCTACTGCACCTTCCATCGCTTTCTCTTCAAAGAGCACAAGGCGCGCGAGTATTTTGTAAACCTGCGCAAGGAAATGGACTACGTGAAGGCGCTGGGCTACGACTTCACGAGCATGTACATCGGCGGCGGCACAACCACCATCATCGAAGAAGAGCTCATGCGCACGATCGACCATGCCCGAGAGCTCTTCCCTGGCATCAAGGAAGTGTCTTGCGAAACCGATCCGTCCGAAATCGACACGCCCACCTTCCGCAATCTCAAGGGGTACGTGGATCGCATGTCAATCGGCGTGCAGAGCTTTGACGACTCGATTCTGAAGCTCACCGAACGTTACGACAAGTTCGGCAGCGGCGCCCAGATCTACGACCGTCTCGGCAAGGCGCTCGAGCTCTTTCCCACAACGAACATCGACATGATCTTCGGCTTCCGGGGGCAAAGCCTTGAGATGCTGCAGCGCGACATGGATCTACTGATGGAGCTCAACCCGCGCCAGATCACGACCTATCCGCTGATGGTAACGTCTCAGACTCGCAAGAGCGTGAAGGGAACGATCGCCGCCAAGGGCGATGAACTCTCCGACCAGTATCGCATCATTATGAACACGCTCGGCAGCCGCTACCGCCAGCTGACGAGCTGGACCTTCGGCCGCACGCATGACGAAGGGTTCGACGAATACGTCGTAGACCATGATGAATACCTCGGCGTGGGATCGGGCGCCTTCTCCTTCCTCGGAAACAATCTCTACGTGAACACCTTCAGCCTGCGCCGCTACAACGAGCGCATCGCCAAGGGGCAGACGGGCGTGGAGCGCCAGCGCCACTTCGACAAGCACGCCGTGCTGCAGTACCGCCTGATGCTGGGCATCTTCTCGGCGCGCCTCTCCCGCAAGTATTTTCGCGAAGTGCACGGCGTCAACCTGGACACGGCGCTCTTTAAGGAAATGCTCGCCTTGAAGACGATCGGCGCCATCAAGGACGATCCCGCCAATCCTGACAACCTCATCGTGACGGAGCGCGGAAAGTTCCTGGGACTTGTCATGCTGAAGGCCTTCTATTCCGGCATGGACAACGTGCGCGCCGAATTGAGAAAGCCTCTCAAGGAAGCCGACATGTAAGTTCGACTGCCGTTGCAGCATTCCGACCCGCTTTGGGAAACTTCCTGAAGCGGTTTTTTTTCGTCCTGCAGAATTCTGTGTAAAGACGCCTGACGTTTTGTCTTTTTTATCGTGCCCTATCTCCGTCTACTTCTTCAGAACTAAGCCGCCATAACTGAATTCCCTTACAATGAGCGGGTGTATTCGGGGTTCGACCCGCTTTTTTAGCGCTGTCGGTCGGAAACCAACTCAGTCTGAGGTTAGATGCGGAGGTCTGACCTCAGCCATTTTGCTGTTTTAAATCAGCAAAATGTACGAAGCATTGCCGTCGTCCCCATAGACGCGGCAATACCCCTAGTAATCAGGAGACCCGTCAAATGACAGGAAAGACTATCAAAATCGCGACGTTTGCCCCGCAGCCTGGCTGCCGCGGCGAAGACGGCCCGGATTTTGTCGGTAATCTGCGCAAAGGCGAATTGCGCGGAATCATCAAGATTAACCAGGACAAGTGCGAAGCCTGCGACACGTGCCGCAAGGTCTGCCCGGTGGACGCCATCGACGGCGGCATCGGCGCCAAGCACAAGATCAACGATCAGAAGTGCCTCGCCTGCGGCCAGTGCCTGGTGAGCTGCCCCTTCAACGCCATCGAACAGATGAGCTTCGTGGATGAAGTCGAGAAGATGCTCGCCGACCCCAACATCGTTGTGGTGGCTCATCCCTCTCCCGCCGTCCGCGTGTCCGTGGCCGAAGAGTTTGGCGCCGAAGCCGGCACCCTCTCCACGGACCAGTTCTTCAACGCCCTCGAAAAGGCGGGCTTCAAGACCTACGACGTGAACAACTCCGCCGACCAGACCATCATGGAAGAAGGCACGGAGTTCGTGAACAAAGTTCGCTACTGGGTCCTGGGCGAACGCGCGCCGCAGCTTGAACGCGCCTCGCACCACCCGCTGCCGCACTTCACCTCCTGCTGCCCGGCCTGGGTGCACGAAATGGAAATGATGGCCGCTGACATGATGCCTCACGTGTCTACCGCCAAGAGCCCGATCGGCATGGGCGGCGTGCTCGCGAAGGTGTGGGCCTCTGAACACCTCTATCACACCGATCCCCGTCAGGTGCGCGTCGTCGCCGTGACGCCCTGCACCGCGAAAATCTGGGAAGCGAGCCGTCCGGAGCTTTCTTCTGCCTGGCAGTTCCTCACGAAGGAAGGCCGCATCCCTGCGGATACGCCGCGCTTCCCGGACGTTGACGCCGTCGTCACCGCCCGAGAAATCGCGGAAATCTTCCGCCGCAAGGGCATCAATCCGCTTGAACTCCCGAAGGAGCGCGAACGCAAGAACCTCGACGTCTACACGGGCGCTGCCACCATCTTTGGCTGCTCGGGCGGCGTGATGGAAGCTGCGCTTCGCACGGCCTATCGCGTGCTCGTGGGCAAAGAGCTCGAAAACGCCGACATCCTCCCGGTTCGCGGCGCGGACAACTCCTACGTCGAAGCGACGATTCCGCTTCCCATCCCCGGTCTTGACAAGCCCTTCGATCTGCGCGTCTGCGTGGTGAACGGCTCCAACCAGGCCCTGCGTCAGGTTCTCGACACCGTCCGCTCCAACCCCAACCGCTGGCATTTCATCGAAGTCATGAACTGCCCGGGCGGCTGCGTCAACGGCGGCGGCCAGCCTGTTCAGCCTGTGGGCACCGGTTGGCTGAAGCCCCTCTTCCCGCTTACGATGAGCACCGCTGCTACAAGGATCTAAAACAAAATGGCACGTACCTTTGAATATACTGAACGCCCCTGCGGCGTCATTCTCGGCCGTCGCGGCCTGATCAAGGTCATCGGCGTGTGCGCTGTCGCTGCGGGCGCGACCGGCTGGGGAGTTTCTGAACTCCTCGCCAACCGCAACTGCATTCTGCTTGCGCGTCAGGCCGGCCTCTACAAAGACGACAAGCTTTGCCAGAAAATGCATCTGACGAGCTCCCACGAGAACCCCGTCGTTCGCCAGATCTACAGCGACCTCGGCGGCGCTCCGATGGACGACAAGATGTACGGTCTGCTGCACACGCACTACAGCCCGCGCTCCATGCTTGCCCTTCATCACTAACGAGGAGAATACGTCATGTCTGAAAACAACGCTCGCATTCTTCGCTTCCACCTGCCGGACAAGGTGTTCCACTCGCTGAACGCCATTCTGTGGTTTGCGCTTGTCATCACCGGCGCCATCGTGTACCTGTGCGATCTTGAGCCCGCTACCGGCGAAATGCTGATGTTCTGGCACGTCGCCCTCGGCGTCGCGTTCTCGTTCTGCCTCTTTGGCTACATCTTCTTCGCGCCGGATCGCTTCGCGCTGATGATGAACGCCTGCCTCACCTGGGACAGCAACACATTCCGTTGGTTCCTCAACTTCGGCGGCTACCCCCGTCGCTTCTTCCACATCCCGCTCGGACCCGTGGAAGTTCCGCCTCAGGGTCGCTACAACGGCGGTCAGAAGGCCTCCTACCTGCTCTTTACGGCGGCGATCTATGTGCTGATCGTGACGGGCTGGCTCCTCTGGGTCTTCGCTCCCGCCATCGGCAAGGAAGCGTTCCAGCTGATGTTCTACGTGCACGTCTGGGGTTCGATGTTCATCACCGTCCTCGTCGTCTGCGCCCACATCCCGCTCGCGCTTCTCTCGATGTCTCACTTCCTCGCGATCTGGCGCATCGGCGCCGGCGACATCAGCTGGGAAGCGGCGGAACATCACGCGCCGACCTGGCTCGAAAAGGATGTCATCCGCACCAATATCGAGAAGTAATTTCCGCCGTCTTCTGACTGCGTAAGTTCAAAGACGCCCGAAGGGTTCGCCCTTCGGGCGTCTTGCTAAGCAGGCATGAATCTTGCTTGCCTAGAATCGTTTGCATTCCCGGACCCCAACCATAACATCATGGCCACGCCTACGCTCAACATGCCGAGCCGCCTCGAGACCCCGAAGGGCCTGCGGCTTCACATCGGTCTCTTTGGTCGCCGCAACGCCGGCAAATCCTCTCTTATCAACGCGCTCACCAATCAGTCGATTGCCATCGTGAGCGACATCGCCGGCACCACCACCGATCCGGTGGAAAAAGCCTGCGAGCTTGCGCCGATCGGCCCCGTCGTCTTCATCGACACCGCTGGCATCGACGACGTGGGCGAACTTGGGCATCTGCGCACCGAAAAGACGCTTTCGGTGCTGGGCTGGATGGACATCGCGCTCATTGTCTGCGACAGCCGTGAAGTGACTGACTACGAAACAAGCCTCATGAAGACCGTATCGGAAAACAAGACGCCCGCCATCGTGGTCTTCAACAAAGCGGACCTCGCCCGCCCTGACGACGCCGTCATTGAAGTCGCCAAGTCGCATCACCTTCCCTTCGTCATCGTCTCCGCCAAGGAGAAGAACGGCATTGACGACCTGCGAGCGGCCGTCATCGCCACAGCGCAAAAAGACACAGAACCCGACCTTCCCATGATGGAAGGCCTCATCAATCCGGGCGACACCGTGCTGCTCGTGACGCCGATTGACACCGGCGCCCCCAAAGGCCGCATGATCATGCCTCAGGTGCAGGCGCTGCGCGAAACGCTCGACAGCGACGCCAAGTGCCTCACTGTGCGTGAAAACCGCGTCGCCGAATCAATCGCCGACTTGAAGACGCCGCCCAAGTTTGTGATGACGGACAGTCAGGCGGTGCAGAAAGTGTGTGAAGCGACGCCCGCGTCAATTCCGGTCACCACCTTCTCCATTCAAATGGCCTACTGCAAGTCGGACCTCGTGGAAATGGCGCGCGGCGCCGCGATGATCGGTTTCTTGAAGCCCGGCGACAAGGTGATGATCTGCGAAACCTGCTCGCACCATCCGCAGCCCGACGACATCGGCCGCAAGAAGCTGCCCCGATGGCTCGCAAAGACCGTGGGAGGCGATCTTGACATCGACATCGTCGTCGGCAAGGACTTCCCCTCAGACTTGACGCCCTACAAGCTCATCCTCCAGTGCGGCGGCTGCGTCGTGACGCGACGCCACATGCTCTCCCGCGTGCGCGAAGCCATGCGTCAGGGCGTTCCGATGACGAACTACGGCGTCGCCATCAGCTACCTGCAGGGCGTTTTGGAACGCGCGCTTGAACTGCACCCCGCCGCCATGAAGGCTTACCGAGAGGCGCAGGAAAATCTGCGCACCAAGGGCGTGATCCGCTGATCGCCCGCCGGCCTCGAAACAAAAAAATCCCTGCCGACCCGCGGGCTTTCCACCCGTTCGTCGCAGGGATTTTTTCTTGAAGCGGTGCCGGCGTCTAGCCAATGAAATCCTTCAGGGCTGCCGGCACGTCGTCATACACTGCCGCGAAGCCGTTTGCCGGCCCCCAGACTTCGATAGGCACGCCTTCGTTATATCCCGTCTTCACGAGCCGCACCGCGGCGCCCGCATTGCGTCCTGCCTCGGCGTCATTGCGCGAGTCCCCCACCATCACGCAGTCGGCGATCCCAACGCCAACCTTCTTGGCGCCCAAAAGCAACATGTCGCCCGCGGGCTTCGGATGCGGCGTGTCGTCCCCCGCCACTACGGCGTCAAAGCAGGCGCCAAGCCCCGTGTCGCGCACAAAGCTCTCCACCATGGCGCGCGCCTTGTTCGTCACCAGCACGGTCTTCACGCCGGCCTCTCGCAACGTCTTCACAGCCGCCAAGGCGCCAGGATAGAACTTTGCATCTCGATTGCCTCGAGCCACGTTGCGCTTCACATAAAGCGCCACCGCCTCATCCAGCGTCGCCGCATCAGAGGGCAGCCCCTTCAAGGCGAAGACGTCTTCAATCAAGCGGCGAACGCCTTTGCCAACCAAGTCAGCCACGGCCTTCTCCGTCATGGGCGAGGCGCCGTAGTGCGAGAGCACGTCGTTCAACCCCGCCGTCAGCGCGGGCACCGAATCCACCAGCGTTCCATCCAGATCAAAGAGCACGGCGCGCACTGTCATGGGTCACCTCAGAACACCAAACGCATGTCGTACCACTTCGCGCCGCCGTGAACCGAGGCCGAAACACCGGTGTTCACAAAGCCAAAGCGCGCGTAGTAATGCAAAAGATGATCCTTGCAGGTGAGAATGCAGCCGCGGCGGCCTTCATTCTTCGCCTCCGCAATGAACTTCTCCACGAGCTTGGCCGCGTAGCCGCGGCGGCGATAGGCCGGAAGCACGTTGAGACCGAAGACTGCCTGCCAGGCGCCTGCAGGGACATTGAGCGACGCGTCTTCAAACATGTCGTCGCTGATCGTCTCCTTGTCGGTCACCATGCCGTCAATAAAGCCCACTGCCACGCCGTCCGCTTCCAAAATCCAGAAGTGCTCGCCGTAAGCCGCCAGGCGCTCCGCAAACTGTTCGCGGGTCGCTGCCTCCGCCGCCGGGAAGCATTCCGCTTCAATCGAAGCCACCAAATCCAAATCAGCCGCGCTGGCGCGGCGAAATTCGAGTTTTTCCGTCATCGCCCACTCCTTATTCAAATTTCTGTCCCTGTTCACGAGTCGTCAGAAACTGCACCTTGGGCCAGTGCTTCATGGTGGTCTGCAGGTTGTAGATCGACGTCGCCATGTAGCAAATGTTGCCTTCGCAGTCGCGAGCAAGACGATTGGACTGTTCGCTCATGAAATTCTTTTTCGTCACTTCATCCGGGAACACCAGCCAGCGCGCCGTCGACACATCGGTGGGCTCGTAAATGGCATCCACTTTGTATTCCGTCGCCAGACGCTCGGCCACGATTTCAAACTGCAGCTGGCCCACGGCGCCCAGCATCAAGTTGCCGAATTCGCCTTCAAAGACCTGAATGGCGCCTTCCTCACCCAATTCCTTCAGGCCCTGATGAAGCTGCTTGCCCTTTAAGGGATCGCGAGCGCGAGCCGACCGGAAGAGTTCCGGAGCAAAGTACGGGATGCCAGTAAACCCAAGCCTCTCGCCTTCGGTCAGCGTGTCGCCGATGTGAAGCTGCCCATGGTTGTAAATGCCGATGATGTCGCCCGCATAAGCGGCGTCCATATGGACGCGTTCATTCGCCATGAAGGTGAGCGCATTGGCGATCTTCATTTCCCTCCCCTCGCGCAGGTGCTGCACCTTCATGCCGGGCGCATAGCAGCCAGAACACACGCGGAAGAACGCAATGCGGTCGCGGTGCCGCGGATCCATGTTGGCCTGAATCTTGAAGACAAACCCCGTGAACGGCTCTTCCGCGGGCTCCACTGAACGTGCGCCGCCGTCTCGAGGCTGCGGCTGCGGCGCCCAGTTCACCAAGGCTTGCAGCACGTCTTCGACGCCAAAATTATTGACGCCGGAGCCAAAGAACACAGGACTTTGCTGTCCGGCAAGGAACTTCGTCAGATCAAAAGGATCGCTTGCCCCCTGCACAAGCTCGATGGCTTCGCGCACCGGACCGATTTCCATCGGAAAGAGCTCGTCCAGGCGCGGATTGTCCAGTCCCTCGATCACCTCGCCGTCCACGGCAATCTTCTCCGTGCCCGCCGCAAAACGATGCAAGCGATTGTGCAAAAGCGAATACACGCCGCGGAATGTCTTTCCCATACCGATAGGCCACGTGATGGGGCAGCACTGCAGGTGAAGCACATCCTCGATTTCCGCGAGCAGATCCAGCGGATCGCGCACTTCGCGGTCGAGCTTGTTGATGAAGGTGATGATAGGCGTATTGCGCATGCGGCAGACATTCAAGAGCTTGATTGTCTGGGCTTCCACACCCTTGGCGGCGTCGATCACCATCACGGCAGCGTCCACCGCGGTCAGCACTCGGTACGTGTCTTCCGAAAAATCTTCGTGCCCCGGGGTGTCCAAGAGATTGATGATGTGGTCCTGATACTCAAACTGCATCACCGAACTCGTCACCGAGATGCCGCGCTGCTTTTCCACTTCCATCCAGTCGCTCGTCGCATGGCGGCTTGCCTTGCGGCCCTTCACGGCGCCTGCCATCTGAATGGCGCCCCCGAAAAGGAGCAGTTTTTCCGTCAACGTCGTCTTACCGGCGTCAGGGTGAGAAATGATGGCAAACGTGCGGCGACGTTTGACTTCGCGAAGAATCGCCTGCTTGGACATTCCGAATTCGTTTCCGTTGAAATTTAATGGGCGCCGCTGCAAGCGACGCCGACGGCGGACACTTGCCGACGGCGCTGGCTGCCCGCGGCTTGTCCGCTCTCTAAGACAAAAGAGCGCGTATTTTCCCACATTTTGAGCCGGCTCCCCTGAAGAATCAGGCGGAAAATCAGAAAGCTCAATAGAATTCCACCAATTTGCGCCGTTTTTGCAGGCGCAGAGCGAATTTCTCGCCAAGTCGGCAAAAAATTTTTGGAGATTGTTATGGGTTACTTTCCGCAGTGGCGTCTGAAGAAAGACGGCATCATCGGTCCGGACGAACGGCTGCCAGCCGGCCAGATGGCGGCGCTGGGCGTCCAGCACGTGGTCGCCATGTTCGGCTCTACGATTCTGGCGCCGCTTCTGATGGGCTTTGACCCGAACGTCGCCGTGCTGATGAGCGGCATCGGAACGCTGCTCTTCTTTCTCATTGTGGGCGGCCACGTCCCGAGCTACCTCGGCTCCTCCTTTGCGTTCATCGGCGTCGTGATCGCCGCCACAGGCTACGCCGGAGGCGGCGCCAATCCCAACATCGCCGTGGCGCTGGGCGGCATCATCGCCTGCGGCGTCGTCTATGCGATCGTCGGCCTCATTGTGATGGGCACGGGCGTTCAATGGATTGAAAAACTGATGCCCCCCGTCGTCACGGGCGCTGTTGTCGCTGTGATCGGCCTCAACCTTGCTCCCACCGCTGTGAAGGGCTGCGGCGTGACGGACTTTGACCACTGGATGGCGCTCGTCACCGTTCTTTGCGTAGGCGGCGTCGCGGTCTACACGCGCGGCCTTCTGCAGAAGCTTCTCATTCTCGCGGGCCTCATCCTCGCCTACTTCATCTACATGATCCTCGCCAACGGCCTCGGTCTCGGCAAGCCCATCGACTTCTCCATCATCGCCAACGCGGACTGGATCGGCATTCCGAAATTCACGTCGCCCGAATTCAAGACGGACGCGATCTTTCTCATCGTGCCAGTGGTGATCATCCTCATTGCAGAAAACCTGGGCCACGTGAAGGCCGTGACCGCCATGACGGGCCGCAACCTTGACCCGTACATGGGGCGTGCGTTCCTGGGCGACGGCATTGCAACGATCGTCGCCGGGTCCGTTGGCGGCACCGGCGTCACGACCTATGGCGAAAACATCGGCGTCATGGCCGCCAACCGCGTGTACTCAACGCTTCTCTTCGTGATCGCCGCCTGCTTTGCGATCATTCTCGGCTTCTCTCCGAAGTTCGGCGCCGTGATTCACACGATTCCGCAACCGATTCTGGGCGGCACCTCGATCGTCGTGTTCGGCCTCATCGCCATCGCCGGCGCCCGCATCTGGGTCGTGAACCAGGTTGACTTCGGCGACAACCGAAATCTCATCGTCGCCGCGGTCACCCTCATTCTCGGGGGCGGCGATTTTGCCCTGAATCTCTTCGGGTTCACCTTCGGCGGCATCGGCACCGCCACCTTCGGCGCCATCATTCTCAACGCGCTGATGAGCCGGACCTCTCGCTAAAAAGATTCCGGAACAAATTCGCCCGCAGGGAGTCTTTTCCTGCGGGCTTCTTTTCGCACTTGGCATCATGCTCAAACAGTCTCTGTGGTCGCTGGCAGCCGCAGCGCTTTTTTCCCTCATGGCGGCTTTTGTGAAGCTCTGTTCAGGACACTTCAGCGCCATGGAGCTCGTCTTCTATCGCTCACTTTTTGGCGTCCTCTCCATTGCCTTCTTCGTCGCGAACCACCACTACACGTTGAAAACCGAGCACTTCTGGGGGCACATCAAACGCTCCGTTTTGGGAACGCTCTCCGTCCTCGTCTGGTTCATGACACTGGGACTGCTGCCCCTGAGCACCAACATCACGCTCACCTATACGACCCCCCTATTCATGGCGGCGAACTTCATCGTGCTCGCCTGCCTGCGACACAAGAAGGCGCCCTGGATGCTGTGTCTAGCGATCGTGGCGGGCTTTGCCGGCGTTGTCATCGCACTGCAGCCCTCTTTCGGCTCCGACATGCTGACCCCCTGCCTCATGTGTCTCTTCGTCTCCTTCATTGACCTCGTCATCTATTGGCAGATCAAGGAGCTGGGCGACATGAAGGAGCCATCCTGGCGCATCGTCTTCTACTTCACGCTCTTCGGCACCGCGGGAGGCGCCATCGGGACGCTCTTTGCCGGCGGATTTCACAGCATTTCCTGGGAGTCGGGCGCCTGTCTTTTAGGCATTGCCGTCGCCGCCACACTCGCTCAGCTTTGCACCACGCGCGCCTACGCCGCCGGCAACATGCTCCTCTCCTCCTGTCTGGGCTTTTCCGCGATTCCCTTTTCCGCCCTCTTCGGCTGGCTCTTCTTTAACGACGCCATATCGTGGCTGATGGCGATCGGCATGACGCTCATCACGGCAGCAGGGTGCCTCGCCACCGTCGTCGTAAAACGAGAAGAAGCCCAGAGCTGCAGCTAGCTGCAGCCAACAAAAAAGCGGAGCCCCGCACCAGCGCAAAGGGACTCCGGCTCTTTCTTTCTCAAAGACCGCTTACTTTCTCGGACGAACCTCAAGCAGCGGCTCCGTCACGCCGGCCACGCCCGACAGGAGCACCGTCGTGAAGAAGGCAAGCTGCGCGCCAAGGTAGCCGTCTTTCGGGTCGTACCACTCCTTCACGTTGTGGTTGAACCCTTCAGAGCCGCCGCCCCCCAGCGTCGTCGCGGGAATGCCGCAGTTCACCGCGATGTTGTGGTCGGTGGAAGCTGCGTCATAGCTCTTCAATTCAATGCCCAGCTCCTTCATCGCCGCGCGAGCGGCCTGCAGCACCGACACATCGTGGGACTGCTGGCCGCCGGGACGATGTCCGATAGGTTCAAGCGTGAGCTTCACCGCCTTGTCGCCCTCGGCGCCCCAGCGCTTGTTCTCTTCGTCGCAGGCCGCCTCGATAAGAGGAAGAATCTGCTTTTCCAAGTCCACAAGCTCCTTGGCGCCGGCGCTGCGCATGTCAAGCTCCATCTCGCAGTGCGCTGCAATGGAGTTCACGGTCGTTCCGCCCGCCACCGTGCCGCAGGTGAAGGTGGTCTTCGGATCCGGGCACGCCTCCACGTCTGCAATTTTGGCGATGGCGCGCCCCATGGCGTGAATCGCCGACGGCGTGCCAAAGGCCTTCCAGGAATGGCCGCCCGGCCCGTCAAAATGCACGCGGTAGCGCTTGGAGCCGGTGGCGGCATAAAGGAGCCGGCCGACGTCCACGCCGTCCACCGAAATGAAGCCGTCGATGGCAAGACCGGACTTGTGGAAAAGATACTTCGAACCGCGCAGGTCGCCGTTGCCTTCCTCCCCCACCGTGCAGACGAAGTAGATGTCGCCCACCGTTTCAATCTTCTCTTCCTGCAGCGTGCGAAGCACCTGAAGATTCACGGCGAGACCACGCGCATCATCACTAATGCCGGGCGCATGAAGAATGCCGTTCTCATTGCGCACCTTCACGTCGGTGCCCGCCGGAAACACCGTATCCTGATGCGCAGCAAGCACCAGGTGCGGACCATCGCCCTTCAGCGTTCCCGGACGCACAGCGATAACATTCCCCTCGCTGTCCATGGTGACGTCCGTGAGACCCAGCTCCCGGAAACGGCGCATCAGCTCCTCGCCGCGCACCTTTTCGTGAAAAGGCGGCGCCTCGACTTCGGTAATGGCGATTTGGTCGGCAAGCGTCTTTTCTTCGTCGCGCTTCAAATCCGCAAGGCACTTTGCGATGCGCGGATCCGCCTTGAGCCTTTGGGCCGTTTCCGTCACGCCGCCCCTCACAGGGGGCAGAGTCTTCAAATCAAACATGCGGGATCCTCCACATAAAATGAACTATAAACCGCGGGATATTACTACACACTTTTCCCTATCTTGACACTCGGCTCAAAAAAGCGGCAATCCCTGTTGCTCTGCAAGGGTTGCCGCTCGCGTCTTAACGCTTACTCGATCTCATCGCCGCAGCTTCAGACCGGCAAAGGCCGCTGCCATAGCGCCTGAGGAAGGCTTTTCCGCCGGACGCTTCATCGCGGGCTTCTGAGCACCCGCTGCGTGCGCGCCATGGGAAAGCTTGGCTCGATCGCCTGCCGACTTCGACTTCATCGAAAGCGAAATGCGCTTTCGATGAACGTCAACGTCAAGCACCCGCACCTTCACGATGTCCCCCACCTTCACCACATCACGCGGATCCTTGACAAAGCGGTCTGCAAGTTCAGAAACGTGCACAAGACCGTCCTGATGCACGCCGATGTCCACGAAAGCGCCGAAGGCAGCAACGTTCGTCACCGCGCCTTCCAACTCCATGCCGGGCGCAAGGTCGGAGAGCGTGTGCACATTGTCGGCAAACTTCGCCGTCTTGAACTGGGGTCGGGGATCGCGCCCCGGCTTTTCCAATTCCGAAAGAATGTCCGTCACCGTGGGAAGGCCGAACTTCTCGTCCGTAAACTCAACCGCATGAAGCGCATGAAGCACCGTTTCGTTGCCGATGAGACTCTTTATCTCCAGCCCCGTTTTCTTCAGGATGCGCTCCACCACCGGGTAGGACTCGGGATGCACGGCGGAGGCGTCGAGCGGATTGGCTCCGTCGGGAATACGCAAAAAGCCCGCCGCCTGCTCAAAGGTCTTCGCGCCAAGACGCGGCACGTTAAGGAGCGCCTTGCGGTCGGCGAAAGCGCCGTTGGCATCGCGATAGGCAACGATCGCCTTCGCCTGCGTTCCGGTAAGACCGGAGACGCGGCCGAGCAGCGCAGCCGACGCCGTGTTGAGATCGACGCCCACGGCATTCACGCAGTCTTCCACCACAGCGTCGAGCTTTCGGGCGAGCTCCGTCTGATTCACATCGTGCTGATACTGTCCCACGCCGATCGCCTTGGGATCGATCTTCACCAGCTCCGCCAGCGGATCCTGCAATCGGCGCGCAATCGACACGGCGCCTCGGTAGCTCACGTCCATGCCGGGAAGCTCCGCCGCGGCAGAAGCTGACGCCGAGTAAACGCTCGCGCCCGCTTCGCTCACGACAACCTTGGTGAGTCCCAGCTCAGGATGCCGAGCGATGAGGTCGGCTGCAAGCTGGTCCGTTTCACGGCTGGCGGTGCCATTGCCGATCGAAATGAGCTTGCTGCCGTTGCGCTTGGCAAGGATGGCGAGAATTTCAATCGACTTGTCCCATTCACGCCGCGGTTCATGCGGGAAGATGACTCCCGTCTCCAGAACAGCGCCCGTATCGGAAATCACCGCCACCTTCACGCCTGTGCGAATGCCGGGATCCAATCCGATGACGCCCTTGTGCCCCGCGGGCGCCGCAAGCAGCAGATCCTTCAGATTCGTGCCAAAGACCCCGATCGCCTTCTCCTGCGCATCATCGCGCAGTTTCGCAAAGAGATCCGTCTCAAGCGTCGTCAAACACTTCACGCGCCACGTCCATCGAACAACGCCCGAGAGCCAGCCGTCCGCCGCACGCCCCTTGTTCTCAATGCCGAGAAATTCAGCGATCTTCGTCTGGCAGGGATGCACCGGGAGCGCCTCCTCCTCTTCGGTAAGGAGCATCTTCAGCGTGAGAACCCCCTCTTGACGCCCGCGAAAGAGCGCCAGCGCCCGGTGGCTCGCCACTTCGTTGATGCCTTCACTGTAGTCAAAGTAGTCGCGAAACTTCGCCGCTTCTTCGGTGTTTCGCTTTTCCTCCACCACGGCGGAAACGATGAAGGCGTGCGTCCAGAGCCAGCCGCGAAGCATCTCAAGCATGTCAGCATTTTCAGCAAAGCGTTCGGCGAGAATGTCGCGCGCGCCGTCCAATGCCGCCTTCACGTCCGCCACGCCCTTTTCCGTCGACACAAACGCCACTGCTTCGCTTTCAGGATTGAGCGTCGGATCCGCCAAAAGCTTCTCCGCCAAGGGCGCAAGCCCCGCGGCAATGGCGATCTGCGCCCGCGTGCGGCGCTTGGGCTTGAAAGGCAGATAAAGGTCTTCAATGCGCTGCTTGCTGTCCGCGGCTTCAATCTGCGCCAGAAGTTCGGGCGTCATCTTGCCCTGCTCCGTGATGGAGGCGATCACCGCAGCACGGCGTTCCTCCATTTCTCGACCATAAACAAGCGCCTCTTGCAGATTTCTCAACTGCGTGTCATCAAGCCCTCCCGTCGCCTCCTTGCGGTAGCGCGCGATGAACGGCACCGTGGCGCCTTCATCCAAAAGATCCACCGCCGCCTGAACCTGGGCTCGCTTGGCGCCGATCAAGAGCGCAATTCGTTCCGTAATGCGGCTCTGGGCCGCCGTGTCGAGTTCCGTCATAGTCACTTCGATGAAAATAATTAAAAGCCCAGCTGCTTCATGCACCAGGCCGCGAGGTCCTGATCCTTGGCACGCCATGCCTTGGCGCGCAGCGTCTGAAGATTTTCCGGGAGGACAGCCGAAGCCTCCTCTTCATAGTGGAAGCGAAGAACGATGTCCGTCCCGTCGCCCCCGATGATTTCGATCGCAAAGGTCGACGCTTTCATGTCGCCCGCCGCGGGCACAGCAAAAAGCACGCGTTCGTCAGTCACCGTCACAGCGTCCGAAAAAGTCATGGGGCCCGCTGCGAGCTCCCGCTCAAAAACGAGGGCACCCGCATCACTTTCGTGCTCCGTCACGCGCCGGCAGCGAAGTCCCTCAATCAAAAGCTCGGGCCTGCGCACGAACAGCGTCAACACAGCAACTAGCCGCATGCGAACCGCTGCCGCAGCCGCCGCCCCCGCCACGGCTGTCGCGGACAACGTCACCTCGTGCTCGTAAACGGGCTTCAGTTCCGTCATTTTGCCCTCGTAAGAGAAAAAGAATGCGCGGCATTTTACGGAAAAGCCCGTTCACGCCGCACCACCTTGCACCATCAGAAATTGAGCGCCGTGTTGCGCTTGCTGCCCTGAAGCCGCTTCTCGAGCCACTGGCTGTAACGGCTCATGATGAAGCTCGCCACAAAGTAGATGGCGGCAATGAAAATGTAGCCTTCTCTAAAGAAATCGCGCCATTTTGCGTCGCCCAGCGCGAGCTGCAGGCTCCCGGTGAGGTCAAACATCGACACCACGGTCACAAGCGACGTGTCCATGAAAGTGGATAAGAGCGAATTAACGAACGCGGGAATCACGGCCACCAGCGCCTGCGGAAGAATCACGTGCAGATAGACCTGCCAGCGCTTGAGCCCCAGCGAATCCGCCGCGAGAAACTGTCCCCGAGGAATCGTCTGCAACCCTCCTCGAACCGTCTCCGCCATGTAGGCCGCCTGAAAAAGAATGATGCCCCAGACAACGCGCCAGAAAGGCTCGATGCGCACAGAGGCCGGCATAAGAAGCGGAAAGACAAAGCTTGCGACAAACAGCACCGTGATAAGCGGAACGCCGCGAACGATTTCAATGTAGCTCGTGCTCAAAAGCCTCACGAGCGGCATCTCGCTGCGCCGTCCCAGCGCCAGCACAATGCCTATCGGCACCGAGACGCTCATGCCAAGCAGCGTGAGAATCACCGTAAGCGGCAGACCGCCCCAGTTGTCGCTGTCAATCGGCGGCAGCCCCAAAACACCCCCCGCCATAAGCGTGAAGAACACAATGAAGGCTGCAATCCATCCGCCTGTCAGCCAGCGCGAACGCGGCTTCACCCACATTGCCGGCCACGCCGTCAGCACCAGCATGCCCACGATCACAAGCGTCGCCACCGCCGGGCGCCATTGCTCGTCGTAGTTGTAGCGCCCGAAGAGAATGAGGCGCCACTTTTCCGTCACAAAGCCCCAGCAGGCGCCGCCCGCGGCATAGCACGCCTCCGCATCCGCGCGAAACACGGCGTTCGTGACGCCCCAGCGGAACAAAACCACGGCCAGCACGGCCAGAAAAAAGCCCGCCACAATGGAGATGCCGGTCGCAGTGCGACTGTAGAAAAAGCGGTCGCGCAAGTTTTCAAGCCAGGTTCGGCGCAAGTTGGGAGAATACGTCTTTACCATGCTCGCCTCCTTACCGCACCGCCCGCGTCACGCGGGCATTCAGGGCATTCATCAAAACGCTGATCACGAGATTGATCGTGAGATAGACCGCCATGATGAGCAAAATGACTTCCAAGGCCTGCCCCGTGATGTTGATGGTGGAGTTGCCGATCGCCACAAGGTCCGGGTAGCCGATCACCACCGCAAGCGACGAGTTCTTCGTGAGGTTCATGTACTGGCTTGCCAGCGGCGGCACCGCCAGCTTCATCGCCTGCGGGAAGATGATGTAGCTCACCGTCTGCACGCGGCTCATGCCAAGCGCCAGTCCTGCATTCCACTGACCGGCCGGCACAGCAATGACGCCAGCGCGAACGATCTCCGCAATGGCAGCCGACGTAAAAAGCGTCAGCCCCAGCCACAACGCCAAAAATTCCGGCGACAGCGCTGCGCCCCCTTCAATCGAGAAGCCCTCCACCACCGGCTTGCTCCAGCCGCTCAAAAAGCCGAAGACAACCCATACAACGACGGCCGTGAAGAATCCCGCAAGAACCCCCGAAAGATTCGCCATCAGCCCCGTCATGGAGCGCGCAGCGTAAAGCCTCACGAGAAAGAGCATGAGAACACCGGAGAGCCCTGCCGCCGCAAAGCTCAAAAGCTCCTGATTGGGCACCGCCACCTGAAGCCCCGCTTTGGAAAGCAGCGCCCAGCCGCCGAGGCTTGCCGCCTCGGTGCTCATTGGCAGAAGCTCCGTAATGAGAAGGTAGATCGCAAAAAGCTGGATGATGAGCGGAATGTTTCGATAGAACTCCACGTGCGCCGTTCCCAGCATGCGCAGCACTGGATGCGCCGCAAGCCGCATGAGCCCCACAACGATGCCAAGAACTGTTGCCGAGATCACGGCAAAGAAGGACACCTTGAGCGTATTGAGCAGACCGATGAAAAAGGCCCGCGCCACGCTGTCCGAAGACGTGAACGCGAGGCTTGACTCGCCAATTTCAATGTTGGCGGCGTTTTTCAAGAATTCGAAGCCGCTGCGGATGTTTCGCTGATCGAGGTTGTCGATCACGTTGCCTGCGAGCCAGTAGATGACGGCAGCGACGACCGCCACGACGGCCGCCTGCACCAAAAGGCTGTGACGTCGCTGCGCCGCCTGGCGCCGACAGCAGGCGGCGTCAAAGTCAGGCTGTTCCTGTTGCTGGGATAGACCGGTCTGCATGAGGGAAGCTTTGATCTGGTGGAAATTGCCAAAGGCCGGATTATAAGTTTTCTTTTCGTCTCAAACGACGGAAGGCCTGACCGAAACCATCGTCCGGCAGGCCTTCCTTGCGTCATGCGGCTTTCAAGCGATCAGCGGATCGGGGGCGCGTAGAGCATGCCGCCCTGCGTCCAGAGATTGTTGAGACCGCGAGGCAGATTCAGCGGCGTCGTCGGCCCGAAGTTCTTCGTCCAGCTTTCGCCGTAGTTGCCCACCTGCTTGATGATCCGATACGACCAGTCCTTGTCAAGGCCCAGCAGCTTGCCCGCATCATCCCCTGTGCCCACCAGACGCATCACCTGAGGCACCTTGCTCGTCGCACGAGCTTCATCCACGTTCTTGGAGGTGAGGCCGTTCTCTTCGGCTTCCACCATCGCGTAAAAAGACCAGCGAACGATCTGGAACCATTCATCGTCACCGCGGCGCACGGAGGGCCCCAGAGGCTCCTTTGAAATCGTCTCGGGAAGAATGTCATAGTCCTGCGGATTGCGGGCGCGAGTGCGAGCGCCGGCCAGGTCGCTCATGTCAGTCGTATAGACCTGGCAGCGGCCGGAGAGGAAGGCGCTCTGCGTAGCTTCCGTGGTGTCAAACATCACAGGCTTGAACTTCATGTTGTTCGCCTTGAAGTAGTCGGCGATCGCCTGCACGGAGCTCGTGCCGGTCTGCAGGCAGACGGTGGCGCCGTTCAGCTTCTTCGCCGTCTTAACGCCGAGCTTCTTCGGAACCATGAAGCCCTGCCCGTCGTAGTAGTTGATGGCCGCAAAAACGGCGCCCATGCTCGCATCGCGCGTCAGCGTCCACGTCGTGTTTCGAGAGAGAACGTCAATTTCACCGGACTGCAGCGCCGTAAAGCGCTGGGGCGAAGACAGCGGAACGAACTTCACCTTCTGAGCGTCGCCCAAAACGGCCGCCGCCACGGCGCGGCACGTATCCACGTCAAGGCCGTTCCAATTGCCGCGGCTGTCAGCACCGGCAAAGCCGGGGGCAGCGGTGTTCACACCGCAGATCACCTGACCGCGGGCGCGAACCGCATCCAACACAGGGCCGGCCTGCACGCTGAGCGCTGCGCTCGCCAGGGCGACGGCCAGACAAAATGACTTCATCTGCATGAAATTCTCCGCTAGAAGCTTCCGGCGCTTCCGCCGGAAGCAAGAAAAAAGCGCACTCCTCTCGCTGCAGGAGTGCGCGGGGTGTCTGCCGGAGTTTACCGGCCGACCTCATGACACCGTTGAAGAAAAACAGGCCAAGCGTTGATTTGTTAGTCTCCGTCAACCCGTCTGAGCACTTCTCCCACCATCCAAGGAAGGCGTTCAGGCCTTTTTCCTTGACGTCGTCTTCTTCGCGGTTGTTTTCGCCGCCGTCTTGGCGCCTGTGCGCGGCTCGCGCGCTTCAAATTCAAAGCCCACCTTGCCAGTCTTCTTGTCAAGAACAAGATAGGCCTTGAACTTTCGATGGCTTCGATTGGAGACGAAGTTGGGAAGCAGGTCTGACTTTCCTGTGGTCAGAATCTTCTGCGCCTCCTCGGGCTCCACCTCCTGCTGCAAAATAACGCGCCCGATGCGGAAGTCACAAGTCTTGGCACTGCCGCGAGAGTGCTCGCAGAAGTAGGCCGCCGGCCCCTGCAGCACGCGGCCAGAACACTTCGGACACACGCCGATCACGGGGTAGCTGGACGTGTCTTCCGCATCATCCTCCTTGGCGCCGTCGCCGAAGTCAAACTCCAGCTGCCAGTCGGCATTAAGGCGCAGCGCCGCCGCAAAGGGGCGCCCCAGCTTGCTTGTAAAGCCCGTCAGAGGACCGATCGTCCCCTTGGCCAGAAGCTCCTCCACCTCCGACACTTCGAAGGTGCGTCCCGCCGGATGCTTTGGCAGCCGGAAGTCGCACCCCTTCTTCGTGCACGCAAAGCCGCGGTAGTTCTCCACAATTTCACCACCGCACTTGGGGCAGCGGTGCTCAAGATGCGCCGGATGCTCCACGGGCACCGTGTCGCCTTCATAGCGCTTGGCGGCTTCGACAATGTCCGTCGTCATGCCGCGAATTTCCTGCATGAAGTCGTCGCGAGAGAGACGCCCCTTCTCAATCTGAGCAAGCTTGTACTCCCATTCGCCCGTGAGCTTCGGATCAGAAAGCGCTGAAATCCCCAGCCCCTTCAAAAGGGAGAAGAGCTGCTGCGCCTTCGCCGTCGGCCGGAGGTCCCGACCGTCACGCACCATGTAGGCCTGGTCAATGAGGTTTTCAATGATGGCAGCGCGCGTCGCCGGCGTTCCCAGCCCCTTCTCGGCCATGGCGTCGCGAAGCTCGCCGTCTTCAACAAGCTTGCCGGCGCCTTCCATGGCCGAGAGCAGCGTCGCTTCCGTGTAGCGGGCAGGCGGACGCGTTTCATCCTTCTTCACGTCCACCGATTCGACTGACGCAGCCTTGGCGCCTCCCAACGCCGCAAGCGTTCCTTCACCCGTGCCGGTCTTGCCGTAAATCTCAAGCCAGCCTGGATTGACAAGGACTTTGCCCTCCGTCTTGAAGTGGTCTTCGCCAACAGTCGTGATGCGCGTCGTCACATCATATTCGGCCGCCGGGTAGAACACCGCCATGAAGCGGCGCACCACCAGGTCGTACACCTTGCGCTCAGCTTCCGACATGGTGCCCGAAGGCATCGTCAGCGTCGGAATGATGGCAAAGTGGTCGCTGATGCCTGCGTTGTTGAAGATGCGCTTGTTGGGCTTCACCCAGCTGTTATCAAGAATCTTTTCCGCCGGTTCCTTGAAGGAAGGCATCTGAGAAACGTGCTGCAGCGTCTCGCGCACAGTGGCAGGGTAGTCCTCAGGAAGCGCGCGGGAATCCGTTCTCGGGTAGGTGAGCACCTTGTGCTTTTCGTAAAGGCTCTGCGCAATGGAAAGCGTGGTCTTCGCGGAAAAGCCGAACTTGTTGTTTGCCTCGCGTTGCAGGCTCGTGAGGTCAAAGAGCTGCGGAGAGAGCTGCGTTGAGCGCTTGCTCGTCTCCTCCACCGTTCCCATTTTTCCACGACAGCGATCGGCCACAGCCTTCGCCGCCTTTTCGTCAAAAAGGCGATCAGCCCGCAGTTCTGGGCGGCTCGCGTCCTTCTTGAAGTCAGGATCAAACCAACGGCCGTCGTATTCCGCGCCGGGAATCGAAAACGTTGCGCTCACCTCCCAATAGTCCTTGGGACGGAAGGCGCGAATTTCGTTCTCGCGCTTCACAACGATCGCCAGTGTCGGCGTCTGCACGCGTCCCACGGTCGTGAGAAAGAAGCCGCCTCCCTGACTGTTGAAAGCCGTCATGGCGCGGGTGCCGTTGATGCCGACGAGCCAGTCGGCTTCGGAACGAGATTTCGCCGCCGCTGCCAAAAACTGCATCTCCTCATCCGTGCGCAGATGCCCCAGCGCCTCGCGAATGGCGGAGGCCGTCATCGACTGCAGCCACAGGCGCTTGATCGGCTTTGTCGCCTTCGTCGCCTGCATGATGTAGCGAAAAATCAGCTCGCCCTCCCGCCCCGCATCGCACGCGTTGACAATTTCACCAACGTCATCACGCTTAATGAGCTTGGAGAGGCTCTTCAACTTGTCGGCCGTGCGCGAAATCGGCTTCAGGTCAAACGTGGGCGGCAGCACCGGCAAATGCGCAAACGTCCACTTGCCGCGCTTTACCTCGTACTTTTCGGGACAAGCGAGCTCCAGCAAATGGCCCAGCGCATTGCCGACGATGTAATCGTCGCCTTCGTAGTAGTCGCCGTTCTTCTTGAGTCCGCCGATGACGCGGGCGATGTCCGTCGCCACCGACGGTTTTTCTGCAATGATGAGTGTCTTCATACTTAACAGCGCCCGGGGCGCTGCCGCTAAAAAAATTCACCGTCCGGCTTTCTCTCGAACGGCAGTGTCTTTTTTAGCATACTGTCTTTTCGTGACGCCTGAGTGGCGATCCGCCGCTTTTTTTTCATGCCAAGGCGTCTTCGAGGCCAAAGTCCTTCACGATGTCTTCTAGACATTCCGTGAGCTTTGCACCCTGCCGAATGAGCAGGTGATTGCCCTTGTAGGTTCGAGCGTGAATAGAGCCTGGAATCGCTGCTACATCGCGTCCCAGCTCTGCCGCTAGGCGCGTGACTTCAAGCAACGGATCACGCCGTTCGCTCTCAATCACCAGAATGCCGCAGCTCAATCCCGCCAGCAGGTGATTTCTCGGCTCACGCCCCGCCTCCGCTCCAGACGTTCCCGGAAATTCGCCCGTCAGGATAAGTCCAGTCTTCTCCGCTCGACGCCAGACGTCAAGACAGGCGGCAGGCACTCGGTCCGGTCCGGAGGCAGAGACAATGACCGCGCCGCCCTCGAATTCCAAAGCCGCTGAGCCCGCCTTTTCCGCTTCGTTTTCCATTGAAAGGACGCATGTCACGCCGCGCCGGGCAAGCGCTGTGGAAAAGTCCGAAAGATTGCGGCGGCCTTCCGCGTCCGCCTTGGATGTGATGAGAAGCGTCACTCGCGGTCGAACAAGAGTCTGACGCCGGCCTCGAATGAAAAAGAGCACGTCCCCCGTGCCAGACTCAATGAGCTCCCTTGGGTAGTCGGAATCGGTCAAAAGAACCGCATCCGCCGTGGTCGTCCGACGCAACCAGTAAAGCGCCCGCTGCGCCTCTTCTTCAACGTCACTATCAAAGAGCGCCAAGGCCGCCTCGCGGCCGATTTTGTCCTTTACGCGAGAGCGCGGCGCCTCAAAAATCGCCTCCGGCAACCCAAAGGCTGCCACGAGCCGCAACGCCTCCTTCACCCGCCCTCGATAGACACGGGCAATCCTGAGCCAGGCGAGAAGCTCCTCATCACTCAGTCGATCTATGCCGCGAGCGGTATCATTAAAGGTTGGATCTGCACACATACAAGGCGTTCCACACATACTCTGCTGTATCCTATCAGCTCTTTGACGGACAGCACCGTTTCATCTCTGGAGATTTTTTTCGTGGCCCTTCTGAGCATCGTTCAGTATCCCGACCCGCGGCTTGCCACCGTGGCCGAGCCTGTCACCGAATTCAACGACGACCTGAAAAAGCTGGCAGCCGACATGGCGGAAACCATGTACAAGGCGCCGGGCGTCGGTCTGGCTGCACCTCAGATCGGCAAGCTGATCCGCATGGTGGTGATCGACATCAGCGAAGAAAAGAATCAGCTCATGACACTCGTCAACCCCGTAGTGGAGCCGCTTTCCCCCGAGGAAGTCGAGTGCGAAGAGGGTTGTCTATCCCTGCCCGGCGTCTACGAAAAAGTCTCTCGCCCCGCCCGCGTCCGCGTCACAGCGCAGGATCTAGACGGAAAGCCGATCTCAATCGACTGCAATGAGCTTTTGAGCGTCTGCGTGCAACATGAGACGGATCACCTGAACGGCATTGTGTTCGTTGATCATTTGAGCCGCTTGAAAAAAGGCCGCGCCGTCACGAAACTTGCCAAGCTCAGAAAGGAAAAGGCCCGGGAGGCCAAAGAAAAAGCCGGCGTCTGATTTTTCCTCGCCTCAACAAATGCCCGAAAAAAACAGCGGGCATTTTTCTATGCGCAAGTTTTCCGAGCCGCGTCATAGCAGTGTCGCGCCATGGCGCTCGCAATTGTCTCCCAATGTTTTTTGGGAATGTCGTGCCCCATGCCGGGAATACCCAAAAATTCAGCGCACCGAATGACGGAAGCAAGCTCCTTTCCAGCAGCCGGCGGCAGCAGAGGGTCCGCCAGCCCATGAATAACCAGCGTCGGCACAAAAAGCTGCCTCAACCGCGCATTGCGATTGCCTTCTGCCAGTATCGCCATCACCTGACGTCGCCCGCCCGCCACCGCATCCGGGTTCACCGAAGCCGTCCGAAGCACCTTCTCCACAAAGGCATCGTCATACGATTCTCCGGGCGTGCCAATCGCTTCCATCACCTTTTTGAGGTGCTCCTTAGGATCCATTCGTGCGTCGGGCGATGCGAGAACCGCTTTCAGCGCACGGAGCTTTCCGAACCCCGTGCGAGGATTTCCCGACGCCGTCGAGAGGCAGGCAAGCGACAGCGTGCGATGCTGCGCCTTCAGCGCCATGCATTGCGCGATCATGCCCCCCAGCGACACACCCGCAACATGCGCCTTAGAAAGGCCCAGCCGGTCCATGAGCCGAAGCGTGTCGTCCGCCATGTCCGTCAGCGTGTAAGGCGCCGCCACGGCGCTCCCCAGCACGTAGCGAACAATGGAGAAAAAGAGCTCGCGAGGCGTCACGCTCCCTTGCGCTACAGGACTCTCGCCGCAGTCACGGTTGTCCGGCGTCACCACGTACAGCCCTTTTTGCACCAAAGAAGCGATGAAGGGCTCGGGCCACGCCGCCGCAGGCGTGCCCAGCCCCATCAGCAGCACCAGAGGCGGCATGTGCGGATCGCCATAGGTTCGGCAAGCCAGGTCCATCGCGCTGGAAGAACTCATTTCAGTCACTCGGAAAATCACAAACAACCGCATGATAAGACCCGCAGGGCGCCGACCCGCTGCGGGTACAATTTCTTTCCAAACCTTCTTGCCGGGCCGTCTCGCGCCCGGCCCTGACTTCCCGACGCGGAGAACTCCATTCATGCGCATTGCATTTGCCGGAACGCCGGACTTTGCCGCCGCCGCACTCAAGGCACTTATAGCGGCCGGCCACACCATCACGCTTGTACTGACGCAACCGGACCGGCCGAGCGGCCGCGGCATGAAGCTCAAGCCTTCCGCCGTCAAAGCGGTGGCGATTGAAAACGAACTGCCCGTCCTTACGCCGCTGACGCTTCGAACAGAGAAGGGAGGCGAGGAGAGCGAAGCCGCCCTGAAGGCGCTCGAAGATTCCAACAGCGACGTCTTCGTCGTCGCCGCCTATGGCCTGATTCTGCCGGAGCGCGCCTTGAACGCCGCCCGCGGCATCGGCCGCGACGGCGACATCAAGAGCATCAACATCCACGCGTCTCTCCTGCCGCGCTGGCGCGGCGCAGCCCCCATCAGCCGAGCAATTGAAGCCCGGGATCCCACCACTGGCGTGGACCTCATGAAGATGGACATCGGCCTTGACACAGGCGACGTCATCCTCTCACACCCCGTCGCCATCACGGAAGACCATGACACCGCCACGCTGACAGAAGAACTGACGGCCGTAGGCGCCAAGCTTATTGTTGACGCCTTGAACACGCCCGACATCCTCACACACCGCCTGCAGCCCGCCGAAGGCGTCACCTACGCCAAAAAACTTCTTAAAAGCGAAAGTCCCATCGACTGGACGCGCGACGCTCGCGACGTCGCGGCCCGCATTCGTGCGTTCTCACCCTTCCCCGGCTCCACCGCGCTGCGCGGAGACGAAACCATCAAAATTTGGTTTGCCCGCGCCACAGAAGGCGTCGGCGCCCCAGGAGAAATTCTCGCCGCAGGCGACACAATTGTCGTCGCCTGCGGCGAGGGCGCCGTCGCCTGCACCAAGCTGCAGCGCGCCGGCAAGCCGGCCATGACGGCGCAGGCCTTCACCCAAAGCCTTCAGCTCAAGACTGGGGAGGTGCTGAAATGAACGGAGTCAAGTTGCGCGAGTCCCTGAAGCTCGCCGCCAAGGCCCGGAAATTCATCGAAGAAGGCGCCACTCTGGAAAAGGCGCTCATGCTCGCCGGAGCCGACGCCTCCCGAGAAGAAAAGGCGGCCATGCAGTCGCTCGTCTACAGCGCCATGCGCCGAGCCCTTCTCACGGAAGGCCTCGTCAAAAAGCTCGCCAACCGGCCGCCCGCCTCTGACGTTCGGCACCTTCTTGCCTGTGCGCTATCCGAACTCATGGATCGGCCGGAAAAGGCCTATGCCGTCGTAAACGAAACCATCGCCGCCGCCAAGTCAGCTCCTGAAACAGAATTCGCCGCCGGCTTTCTCAACGCCTGCCTTCGCCGGTTCACACGGGACAAGGAGTCGCTCCTTAATGACCTTATGCGCGATCCCTGTCTGAAATTCAACGCCCCCCGCTGGTGGATCGAACGACTCGACAAGTCGCTTGGCCGCGAAGCGGCTGACCGCGTTCTCGCCGTCAATCTCACGAAGCCCCCCTTCACGGTGCGCGTGAACCGACGCAAAACAACGACCGAAGCCTGGTGCAACGCCGCGCAGGCAGCTGGACAGAAGGTCTCGCTCATCAGCCGCGAGGCCGTTCTCGTCGCCGCCCCCGTGCCCGTGGAGTTGCTTCACGGCTTCAAGGACGGCTTCGTCAGCGTTCAGGATGCCGGCGCCCAGCTCGCTGCTCACTTTCTAACCCCAAAAAAGGGGGAGCGAATTTTGGACGCCTGCGCCGCCCCGGGCGGCAAGACAGCTCACCTTCTGGAAGTGGAAGACTGCGACATCACGGCACTTGAAATCGATCCCGTTCGCGCCGCCCGCATTCAGGAAAATCTCACTCGCCTGCAGCTTGCCGCCCGCGTTGTCCGAGCCGACGCGGCGGAAACCGGCGCTTGGTGGGACGGCCACCCCTTTGACGCCATCTTGCTGGACGCCCCCTGCACCGCAAGCGGCATCGTGCGCCGCCATCCCGACATCGTTTTCTTTCGCGAGCCTCGAGACATCACAGAACTGGCAAAACAACAACAAAAGCTTCTCGAAGCACTCTGGCCCTGCCTCAAAATTGGCGGAAGACTCCTCTATGTCGTATGCTCAATTTTCGATGAAGAAGGTCAAACTCAGATTCAAAGCTTCTTGAAGCGCCATTCCAATGCGGCAGAAACACCGCTTCCGGGACTGACGCAAAGCAGGCTGCGACTTCTGCCGACGACAGACGGCGCCGATGAATTCGGACTGGCCGGCCCCCATGACGGCTTCTTCTACGCCCTTTTAACAAAAACTGCCGCCTGATTTCCATGCTCACGCGCCGTCAACTGTGTGCTTGCGCCCTCGTCTCGCCGATTCTTCTGTCGACGAGCTTTGCGGCGCGCGCAGCAGGCACCGACGCGCAGCTCATGCAGGCGCAGCTCGCCCGCGTCACGCAAGACATCACTCCTGGTCTATACCTCACGGCAGACTGGGAGTTTGACCTTCCCGAGTTGCTCATTGACAGCATGAAGCGCGGCATTGCGCTTTATTTTGAATACGAATTCCGGCTGGAGCGACCTCGCTGGTACTGGACAAACAAAACTGTTTCGTCCTCCCGTCTTGTGCAACGCGTGGGCTACAGCCCGCTTTCGCGCCGCTGGCGATTTTCCCGCGGCGGCCTCATCCAGTCCTTCCATACAATTGATGACGTGCTTCCGCTTCTAAAGCACGTGGGCGACTGGCGCGTCGCAGATGTCGATGCCGTAGACGACGTCGACGCCTTCACCGCCGAAACCCGAATGCACCTTGATCTCACAAAGCTTCCAAAACCGTTGCAGGTGAGCGTCGGCGGCAACTCCGACTGGGCGCTTGAAAGTGACTGGGACGACGTGAAGCTCACCCAAGATCTCACCCTCCGATAGATGCCGCGCTGGTTACGAATTTCATTCGCCTCGCTTCTCACGCTCGCCGTCGTCCTGCTCTTTTTCGTAGCCGCCGGCGGCGCGAGCTCCGAACTTTTTGACCGTTGGTTTCCCATTCTCCTCGTCTGCAACCTCTTTGCGGTCATCACACTCTTCTTTTTCATCAGCGCTGTTGTTTTTCGCCTCGTCAAACGCTGGAGGGAGCGAGCCTTCGGCTCACGAATGACGGGAAAGCTCGTGTTCGTGATCTCGCTCATTGCCCTGCTGCCCTGTCTTCTCATCTATCTCATTTCAAGCCAGTTCATCGGACGCAGCATCGACTCCTGGTTTGACGTTCGCGTCGAGCACGCCTTGGATTCCGGCGTCGCCCTGTCAGGCGACATTCTTGGCCGGGAGCAAACGAGACTGCAGTCAGCGGCGGTGCGCATGGCAAAAACCTTGTCAACAAGCCACTGGAAGGATCTTTCCGCGCAAACGGAAAGGTTGAGAGACGCCGCGGATTACAGCCGCGCAGATCTTTTTGATGAAACCGGCGCCGTGCTCTCGCAATCAGAAGACAATCCGGGCGCCATCCCCCTCATCGCCCCCACCGTCGAACAACTTGCCACAGCGCTCAAAGAACGTTCGCTCACATTGCTCGAAGATGAGGGCGAACGCGGCGAACCGCTTCAGATCCGCGCTCTCGTTCCCATCGGCCGCTTTGCCACGGAAAACGGCTCTCTCAACATTTTCCTGCAGCTCACGCAGGCCGCCCCCGCCACGCTCGCTTCCAACATCGCCGACCTGCTCGCCGGCTACCGCGACTATCAGGAGCTTGTTCTCACGCGCAGCGCCTTGAGAAACATCTATGGCATCACGCTCACTCTGACGCTTTTGCTCGTGGTTCTTGCCGCCATCGCAGCAGCGCTCCGCTTTGCTGGCGCCATGACGGCGCCCGTTCTGCAACTCGCCAAAGGCACGCGCAAAGTAGCCGAAGGCGACTTGCGGCCTATTCGCGAATATCAGGGCAACGACGAAATCAACACACTCACCCAGTCCTTCAACACCATGGTGGCAGAGCTTGCGGAGTCTCGCACCATCGTGGAGAACCAGCGAGCGCAGGCTGAGCGCGCCCGCGCCTGGCTGGAGCACATTCTCGCCACCATCTCCTCCGGCGTGCTCGTCGCGGACGACAAGCTCTATCTTTATTCCGTCAACAACGCCGCCGCCGCCGTTCTCAAAAACAGCGACGTCTGCGTCGGTACGCAGCTTGCGGATGCTGAGCCGGAGTTCGCTGCCGTTCTCACCGAACAAATTCAGATCACGGAAGACGAAAGCTTTCACACCGAACTCTCACTGCAGCGAAAGACAAGCGACGCCTCGCTGGCGCTCTTTGTCCGCGGCTCCCGCATCAAGCTCGAGACAGGCCGCGGCTGGGTGATCGTCTTTGACGACATGTCCAGCGTCATCGACGCCCAGCGAGCCGTCGCCTGGGGCGAAGTAGCCCGGCGCCTCGCACACGAGATTAAAAACCCGCTCACGCCGATTCGCCTCGCTGCAGAACGCCTCGCCATGAAGCTTGACGGCAAGCTTGACGAAAAGGACGACCGGCTTCTCAAAAAGGCCTGCGGCACCATCGTCAATCAAGTAGACGCCATGAAGATGATGGTGAACGACTTCCGCGACTACGCAAAGC
Organism: Acutalibacteraceae bacterium; assembly: GCA_963647785.1. Classification (GTDB taxonomy): domain Bacteria; phylum Pseudomonadota; class Gammaproteobacteria; order Burkholderiales; family Burkholderiaceae_F; genus Duodenibacillus. Next base: position 80,922 of record CAVJBF010000002.1, on the reverse strand, counting down.
TTCCCAACGCCGTCTTGAAGCCCTTGAACGTCAATGAACTCTTCACCGAGCTCACGGACTTCTACCGCACGGCGGGCACGCCCGTTCAATTCACGCCGCAGCTGGATCTACCGCGCATCAACGGCGACGAAGCTCAGCTTCGTCAGATCATCCACAATCTCGTCGGCAACGCCATTGACGCCACAGCGGATCTTCCTCAGCCCGTCATCCGTCTTTCGGCCGCACCGATGAAAAATGTCGCTCAGGAAACGCAGGCCGTGCGCATCACACTCGAAGACAACGGACCGGGGTTTGGTGCGGATATTCTGAGCAAGGCCTTTGAGCCCTACATCACTACGAAGCCCACGGGCACCGGACTGGGCCTGCCAATGGTAAAAAAGATCATCGAGGAACATCACGCTAAGATCACGCTGAGCAACCGAACAACGAAGGACGGCACCGTCCTCGGAGCGCTCATCACCATGATCTTCCCTGCAATTGCTTGAAATTCTTTGCCGCCGATCACACAGCACGTGATACAAAGTTGAACCACCGGCCGGCCTGTGGTATCTTGACTTCAAAAGAAATCAACCGGCCGTTACGCCAACGCCTTCGGAGATAAAATCGGAGGCTGAAATGGACCATTCACCCGCCTGAGACTTTGGGAGCACCGAGCACAATGGCAAAAATCCTCGTCGTCGACGACGAAATCGGCATTCGCGAGCTCTTGTCCGACATCTTGACGGACGAGGGATATGCTGTTGACACCGCCGAAAACGCCGAGGCCGCCCGGCGCCGCATCAGTGCGGAATCCTTTGATTTGATTCTGCTCGACATCTGGATGCCGGACACGGACGGCGTCTCGCTCTTGAAGGAACTTAATGTCCGGCACCTTCTGCACTGCCCCGTGCTAATGATGAGCGGCCACGCCACCATCGAAACCGCGGTGGAGGCCACCAAGTTCGGCGCGCTCGCCTGTCTGGAAAAACCCATCTCCATGCAGAAGCTTCTCGAAAGCGTGCAGCACGGCCTGCAGGTAGGAGAACGCATTCGCGCCATGGCAAAGTACCGACCGGACCAGCCCAAGGAAAAGCCCGTCGAAACGCCTGCTCCTCAGCTTCCGCCCGACCCCGTGAAAGATGCGTTGCCTGTCTTCGAAGTGCACGGCACGGGGATCATCATTGACTTCACCTCCACCCTGAAGGAAGTGCGCGAAACGACGGAACGCGCCTACCTGAAGGCGCTCATGAATTTTGAGAACAATCAAATGACGCGCGTTGCCAAACGCGCAGGACTGGAAAGAACCCACCTCTACCGAAAACTGAAGGCGCTCGACATTCCAATCCCCCGGCACGCCGCCGAAAAGGCGGCCGAAGCTGAAAAGGCGACCGAAGCCGAAGCGACATCCGCTGAATGAAGCAACAAGACCCGAAGCAACTTCCGGGCCTTGTTTTTTGGCGTCAGGGGACGCCCCACATCACAGTCTGATGCTTTTTTTGAGCCCGTTGCATCATTTCCAGCAATGGGAAAAAACGGACGCTCATCGGAATTTTTTCCGCCGCCCGGCGAGCCTCTTCCTCTCGCTCATCCTCTTCTTCGTAGCTCAAAAATCCTCGTCCCTCTCGCTCCCGCATCTCTCGTTTTGCCTGAAGTTCTGCCAGCAGAGCCTTTTCACGAGCAATTTCGTCAGACAGCTTTTGAATAAGCGCAGGCAAATCCTCCGGTACGAGACACCCCTGCTCCGCATACTCCCGCCCCATGACTCGGCAGGCCGATCGAAAAGTGTCAGGCATCATGTAAAACCCAGCTGCCGCCTTGCTGCGAAACTCCAAAAGAGACATAGGTATATTTCCCTAATTTTGTGATGAGCCAATTCATTCAGTCTAGGTGTTTCGACGAACGCCTTTCAGCCAAACCACCGTTCGCCAAACATCAGCAACACTTTTCACAGAAAAATTGCCGACAGAACCGCGCACAATTACGCGCATTGACTAGACGTTCACTCAATTTACTACAAAATATATCCTTTTGACGATAATTTACGTCAATTTTCAATTCAGTTAGCGCACCTCACACATCACTTTTCTCTCAGGTAGACTCCCTCCCATCGTTTTCCACAGCGCCGAAAAAATTGAGGCGGTAAAAAAACGCCTGAAAAATACGCTCCAAAAGTATTGTGTCCGTTTCCATCTTCATCATCGCTCACACGCCGCTTGCGACTGCGCTCAAAGACTGCGCAGTGCACGTGTATAGCTGCGACAAGCGCACCGCCGACCGCATTCACGCCTTCGACGTGCTGCCCGACTCCGACACTGATGCAGTGGCGAGCGTCGTGGCGTCTGCGCTCGAAACGGAAAGGAACCGCGACGGAGTTCTGATTCTCACCGACGTCGTCGGCGCCACGCCCTCCAACATCGCGCACCGCATGCTGGAGTACGACAAGACGTCTGTCCTCGCCGGCGCCAACCTTCCCATGGTGCTTACGGCGCTCTGCCACCGCGACGAAAATCTGACGGACATCACCCGTCTCGTCAAAGAAGCGGGAATGGTGAGTATCATTGAGGGAACCATAGAACACTGAGGCGTCCCGCCCTGTCACTCATCCCTGCAGGACGCCATTTCTGACTCTGTCAGGAAGAGACCATGCTGTCCCGTAACGTCAAGATCATCAACAAGCTGGGCATGCACGCCCGTCCGGCCGCCCTGCTCACCAAAACGGCCAACCTCTTCGGTTGCAAAATCACCATCACAAAAAACGGCAAAGCCATCGACGCCAAGTCCATCCTGGCCGTGATGGCGCTCGCCGCCAAATGCGGAGAGGAAATCACCATTACGACCGATGGTTCCGGCGAAGCCGTCGCCCTCGACAGTCTCGTCTCGCTCGTCACTTCCCGATTCGGTGAAGAGGAATAAGCCATGGACGAAAACGACAAAATCAAAGACAGCGAAGCACCAGCCCCCGGCGCTGCCCCTGTCGACACCGAAAAACCGATCGCTTCCGCCGAACCGACGCCCGCGGATGATGTCGTCGAAGTTCCTCAAGACGAACAGCCCATCACCCTCTCGGGCATCGCCGTCTTCCCCGGCGTCGCTCTCGGTCAAGCGCAGATTCTTTCTGAAGGCGATCTGGAAATCCCGCACTTTGCGATTGACAAGTCGCAAACTCGATCGGAAGCCATGCGGCTCAGAGCTGCCATCAGTTCAGTAGACAAAGAGCTTGCAGAAGTCGCTGAAAGCCTGTCTCAGAACACGGACGCACCTTCTGAAGCACTCTCCTTCATCAATCTGCATCGTCAGATTCTCGCGGATGAAAGCCTCATCACCGACACGCTTTCCCTCATGAAGGAAAAGCTCATCAATGCGGAATGGGCGCTGTCGCTGCGCATGGAGGAGCTGCGCCGCACATTCGAGGCAATCGACAATGACTACCTCGCAGAGCGCATCGAGGACATTTCGCAAGTCGTAGAACGCGTTCAGCGCGTCTTAAGCGGCCGTCGTCGTCCGGCGGACACCGTGAAGCTGCCGATGAATGAAGACAAGGTCATTCTCATTGCGGAAGACCTCAATCCGGCAGACATTCTCATCTTGAAGCGCCGCCGCGACTTGTCGCTCGCCGGCCTTGTAACGAGTTCAGGCTCACCCACGTCGCACTCCGCGATTCTGGCGCGATCGCTCGAGATTCCAACACTCGTCAGTGTTGATGGCGCAGCAAGCCGCATCACCTCAGACGACGTGGTGCTTCTGGACGCTGACAAGGGCACGCTTACGATCCACCCCGATCCTGCCCTGATGCCAGCTGTCTCTCAGCGCATCCGAGAGCTGAGCACCGTTCGCACGCGCCTTAAAAAGCTCATCACCTGCCCCTGCGTCACTCTGGACAACGTCAGCGTGTCGCTGCAGGCCAACATCGCTCTTCCTGAAGACGTTCGCGACGCTCAGCGCGTCGGCGCAGACGGCATCGGACTCTTTCGTTCGGAATTTCTCTTCATGAATCGTCCCACGGCGCCCAGTGAAGACGAACAGTACGAAACCTATCTGCGGGTCATCCGCGCGATGAAGGGCAAGTCCGTCACCATCCGAACCATGGACCTTGGCGGCGACAAAATGCTGTCGCACGAGGCGATGGAGTCGCTCAACTTTGTCGAGGAGGAGACGCTCCCCAACCCTGCACTCGGTCGCCGCGCCATCCGCTTCAGCTTGAATCATCCTGGTTTTTTCCTCACGCAGATCAGGGCGATTCTTCGCGCCGCCCGGGGCAACAACGTCCGCATGATGTTGCCGCTACTCACGCGCCCCTCGGAAATTGAAATCACACGAGGCCTCATCCGTCGTGCGCAGGAAGAGTTGCGAGACCGAAACGTCGCCTGCGCCGACCGAATCGCGCTGGGCGGCATGATCGAAGTTCCGGCCGCCGCTCTCGCCCTGCCAATCTTCCTGCATGACCTTGACTTCATCAGTCTCGGCACCAACGACCTGATCCAGTACACGCTCGCCGTCGACCGTCACGATCCCGGCGTAAGCGACTTGTACGATCCACTGCACCCGGCCGTGCTTTCGCTGCTCAGTCAGGTGATCCGCACCTCCAACCGCGCCAAAAAGCCGGTAAGCATCTGCGGCGAAATCGCTGGCGATCCCATGATGGCTCGTCTTCTCATCGGCATGGGAGCGCGTCACCTTTCCATGGAAAGCGCTCGCATTCTGCCCTTGAAGGAAATGATCCTCTGCATGCGCTGCAAGGATGCGGAAAACATCATTGCACGCATCAGCCGCATGCACAACTTCGGCAACATCCGCCGGCTGGTCACTGGAAAGGACGCTCTCACGAGCTACAGCTCGCTCAAAGCCGCTTACCCCATGCCACCGAAAACGAAAGGAAAAAACAATGGCGACGCCGCTCTCTCTTGAGGAAATTGAACTGTTAGGCGAACTTCTCGCCCGTATCCCTGATGAGTTCTCCGCGATGGAGCCCGACATGCTAGACGGCTTTCTCACGGCGCTCACGCTTATGAAGAATCCGCCTGCACAGGCAGACTGGCTTCCTTACGTATTTGACGAAGGCGCCAATCCCCGCGCCAGACTCGCAGAGCCCGAGCAGAGCCGCCTCAAGAAGCTCATTCTGCGTCGAGGCGCCGAAATCGAAGCTGCCGTACTCTCTGAAAAACCGATTGATCCGATTCTCTTTGACTTTGACGAAGAAACGGGCGAAGAGCTTGCGGGAGAAGCTTCGCTTGCCGCCTTGACGCCTTTTGCCGACGGCTTTGCCGCGGCATGCGCCCTTTGGCCGGAGCTCGTCAAAAACAGCACCAAGGCCGTTCAAGCCGGCATGGTGGGCATTCTTCGCTGGGCGGCAAAGACAGACACGCCCGCCGAGCCAAGCAACGCAGAGGACAGTGCTGAAGCAGCGATTGAAAACGACATTGACTCAGAAGTAGCCTTCGCAGATTTGGATGAAGCACTTGCTGACGTGCAGGCCTGCGTGCAGGAAATTGCCGAAGTCACGCGGGCGCTTGACATCGCTCGCGCTCAGCGGTCTGCGCCGAAAGCAACAAAAAAGCCGCGCTCTCGCCGCTGATTTTTAGCCAACCTCAGGAGCCGCCCGCTGGCGGCTCTTTATTTTCCTCCGCCAGCCTCTGGCGTGCCCTGTCTGCAAGTACTACAAAAAACAGCACAGGGATGCCGAGACAGGCTGTCGCCGTGAAAAAGCACGCATACCCCATCGACTCCACTGCCATGCCGGAAAAGCCCGCTAGAAATTTCGGTAGCAACAGCATGATTGAGCTAAAGAGCGCGTACTGCGTCGCTGAATAAGCCGAATTGGTCAGACCTGACAAATAGGCGACGAAGGCCGCCGACGCGAGTCCCCCCGCCAGATTGTCCGCACTCACCGTGAAGATGAGAAACGCCAGATCATGTCCCCGAGCAGCGAGCACAGAAAACAGCAAATTGGTGGCCGCCGACAGAAGCCCCCCTAGAAAAAGCGTCTTCATGACGCCAATTTTCATCGCCACCATGCCGCCCGCAAAGGCGCCCGCAAGCGTCATCACAACGCCGAACACCTTGCTCACAGCAGCCACCTCCTCCTTCGTAAAGCCCAGGTCGCTATAAAAGGGGTTCGCCATGATGCCCATCACCACGTCGCTGATGCGGTAAGTGGCAATAAGCAGAAGGACCGCAATCGCCCAGACGCCAAAGCGCTTGAAAAAATCGATGAAAGGCAGACAGGCCGCCTCATAGAACCATTCCGCAGGATTTTTAGCCTTGTCAACCATGTTCTTCACTGCGGGCTCCGGACTTAGCAACACCGTCAAAATGCCGGGCAGCAGGCTCGCCGCCATAACAAGATATGCCGCCTGCCAGCCGCCTTCGCTCCCTGCATCAAACGCCGCAGCAACCGCCAGTGCCCCCGCCCCCGACCAGATCATGGCCAGCCGATACCCCGTTTGATACATCGCAGCAAATGCGGCTTGCTCCTCTTCGCTGCCGGACTCAATGCGATAAGCATCCAGCGCAATGTCCTGCGTAGCACCAAAAAATGCGGTGACAAGTGCGCAAACTGCCGTCTGCGTCAAGTCCGCCTCCGGCCGGGAGAACGCCAAAAGCACCAGTCCCGCCATAACCCCCGCCTGCGCCAGAAGAAGCCAGGAGCGCCGCCGTCCAAGGGGTGACGTCAGCAAAGGAATCGGCAACCGGTCCACCAGCGGAGCCCACAGCCACTTCATGCCCCAGCAAAGCCCCACCCAGCTCATGAAACCGATGGTCTTCAAGTCAATGCCGCATTCGCGCAATCGAAAGGAAAGCGTTCCCAGCACGAGAAGCAGCGGCAACCCTGAGGAGAACCCCAGAAAAAACATTCGCAGCGCCGCCGGATTGCGGTACGGTCCCAGCCACCCCAGAAGCCGACTCATGCCTCCCCCTCAAAAATTTCTCTGCTGAACGGCCTTCGTCTCTTCATCCGTAAGCCAGCGCCAGGCTCGTTCAGACAAATCCAATGGCAGCGTGAAGGCGCCAAATCCCGAACGAGACAAGCCTTCCACGCGATTGCCAACCGCCGCCACCATGCGCTTCACCTGATGGTATTTTCCCGCCGTGATCACAAGCCGCAGCATCTTTTCTCCCGTGATCTCGCACCGCACAGCCGCCACAGGCTCCCGCTCGCCTTCAATCATCACGCCGGCCAGAAGCTTCCTCACCATGACGTCGGTCACCGGATGCTTGCACAGAACTTCGTACGTCTTTGCCACGTGCTTTTTGGGGTGAGTCAGCCGATGAATGAGCGCGCCATCGTCCGTCAAAAGAAGAAGTCCCGTCGTGTCCTCGTCAAGGCGTCCCACGGGCTGCAACCCCCGAACGCGCAGAGGCGGCGGCAGAAGCTGCATCACGGACGGATGATGCAGAGGCTTTTGCGAGCATTCATAACCCGCGGGCTTGTTGAGCACAATAAGCGCCTTCTCCCGATACGGCCATGCTTCGCCATCCACCGTAAAGCTTTTTCCCTCGGGATTCACCTGTGCGTCCGGATCATCCATCCTGACGCCGTCAAACGTGACGCGTTCCAAGGCAATAAGGCCCCGACATTCGTGCCGCGTGCCGAACCCTTGCGAAAAAAGAACGTCTTCCAAACGCATCAGAGACTCCAGTCGTAGTCAATCGTGAGCGGCGCATGATCTGAGAACTTCTCCGCCGCATAAATCGCCGCAGCGCGCGCCGAGCCGGCCAGCGCCGGCGTTGCAATTTGATAGTCAATGCGCCAGCCGACGTTCTTCGCTCTGGCCTGCCCTCGCTGGCTCCACCAGGTGTACTGATCCGGCCGCGAATCCAATTTTCGAAAGACGTCGCACCAGCCAAGATCATCAAAAAGATGCGTCATCCATGCGCGCTCCTCAGGCAAAAAACCCGTGTGGTCGAGATTTCCCTTCCAATTCTTGAGGTCTATTTCCTTGTGCGCGATGTTCACATCGCCCGCAAAGACAATTTCGCGTCCCTCCTTCCGAAGCGCTTCAACATGCGATTCAAAAGCAGCCAGAAAGCGATACTTTGCAGCCTGCCGATCGTCGCCGCTCGTGCCTGAGGGAAAGTAAACGCCGATCACGGATGTTTTCTTGAAGTCAAGCCGCACGTAGCGGCCTTCACCATCAAACTCCGGCACCCCCATGCCGATCTGAACCTGTTCGGGCTCCGTGCGTGACCAAATGCCGCAGCCGGAATACCCTTTTTTCTGCGCGCAGTGAAACCACGCGTGATAGCCCGGCCGGCACCGGATGGCTTCCGACAAGTCCGCCTCCTGCGCCTTCAGCTCCTGGATGCAAAGAATGTCTGCATCCTGCGCCTCAAACCAAGACCAAAAGCCCTTCTTGTCCGCACTGCGGATGCCGTTCGCATTGAATGTCACAAGACGCAGCATTGATTGAGTCTCCTAAGTTCGACGCCCCATTTTAGCGATGGCGGCCGCGGGCTAAAATTGACGCTTCCTTACCCATTTTCACGCCGCGAACGCCCCTCAGTCCTTCGCGGCGAATCCAACGTCATGACCGAAAATCATCACCAGTTCATCGAGTTTGCGCTCAACGCCAATGTCCTTCGCTTCGGCGAATTCAAGACCAAGGCCGGCCGCCTGAGCCCCTACTTCTTCAATGCCGGACTCTTCAACACCGGTGCGCTGCTCGACCGCCTCGGCCACTTCTACGCGCAGGCCCTGCTCAACGCAAAAAAGGCCGGACGCGTGGACTTTGACATGATCTATGGTCCTGCCTACAAGGGCATCCCGCTCGCAGCCGCCGTTGCCATCAACCTTTCGCGTCTCGGCCTTGACATACCCTACGCCTTCAACCGCAAGGAAGCCAAGGACCACGGCGAAGGCGGCACCATCATCGGCTCGCCTCTCAAGGGACGCGTCATCATCATCGACGACGTGATCAGCGCCGGCACCTCTGTGCGCGAATCCGTGGCGCTCATCAAAGCCAACGGCGCTGCGCCTTCTGGCGTGCTGATTGCGCTTGATCGCATGGAAAAGGGGGGAAACGCCGAAGTAATGACGGAAACGTCCGCTGTGCAGGATGTTGAAAAAACAATCGGCATCCCGGTCATTTCAATTGCCAATCTCGCAGACCTTTTGAGCTTCATGGAAGGCGAAAGCGACGCTGCCAAAGCCGCTGCCGCCTACAAGGATGCTGTCGCCGCCTACCGCCAGCGTTACGGCGCATAAAGCATGCACATTGTCTCAGAGCCGCCTTCGGGCGGCTTTTTTCATGAAAGCTCGTCGTAGCGAGTCTTCTCTGGCACCGACGGTTTGGCGAGAAGCCAGAAAAGCCAGCCCCAGCCCGCCGCCGGAACCAGGAGCCACCACAGCAAAGCTCCCGACATCCCAGCATCGTGCAAGCGCCTTCGCGCCAGACGCAGCAGACACACCCCCAGCGTGACCGCAAGCACGCCCCAGCCGAAAACCCACGCTCGCATAAACCATCCTGTCGGCTCCAGCTGCAGTTGGTAAGCCGCTTCCAGCGGTCCAAAAAACGCCGCCGTCAGGAGCACGACGTCCACCGCCGCGGTGCTCCAGAAAACTGAACGACTCACGCGCCCAAAGGTCACGCGATCAAAGGGGCGAATTCGGCAATAGCGCTTCATGACGGGCTGGCATACAAAAAGCGCCTGCCTCTCCAACACAGAAAAGCAGGCGCAAGAGTCAAGGTTCACTCAATGCATCAAGCGAGCTTGGCGCGCAGGATTTCATTCACCTGCTTGGGGTTGGCCTTGCCTCGAGTGGCCTTCATGGCCTGCCCCACAAGCGCATTGAAGGCCTTTTCCTTGCCGGCGCGGAATTCCTCCACCATCTTGGCGTTGTTCTTGAGCACCTCGTCGATGATGCCTTCGATCGCAGAAGCGTCCGAAATCTGCTTAAGGCCTTCCTTTTCAATCAATGCGTCCACCGTGCCTTCGGCACCGTCCCAGAGAAGCGAGAAGAGGCGCTTGGCGCCCTTCGCGTTCACCGTGCCGTCCGCCAGACGCTTCAGAATGTCGCCCAGCGTCTCACCCTTCACCGGCGCGTCAGCGTAGGTCATGCCTTCGACAGCATTCACGCTGGCCGCCACTTCGCCCATCACCCAGTTGGCAACGATCTTCTTGTCCTTCAGTCCTTCGGAGGCCTTGAGGAAATAGTCCGCCACATCCCGAGAAGACGTGATGACACCCGCGTCATAGTCGGTGAGACCAAAGTCCGCCACCAGACGCTTTTTCATCGCTTCAGGCAACTCTGGCATCGACGCCGCTACCTTTGCCTTCCATTCCGGACTGATCACAAGCGGCATCAAATCGGGATCTGGGAAGTAGCGATAGTCCATCGAGTCTTCCTTGCTGCGCATCTGACGCGTCTCGTTCTGATCCGGGTCATAGAGGCGCGTCGCCTGAACCACCCGGCCGCCCGCCTCGATGAGCTCAATCTGACGACGCACTTCGTAGTCAATCGCGTCCTGAAGGAACTTGAAGGAATTGAGATTCTTGATTTCGCATCGCGTGCCGAACTTCGTCTCCCCCTTTGGACGCACGGACACGTTTGCATCACAGCGAAAGTTGCCTTCCTGCATGTTGCCGCGCGTCATGCCAAGCCACACCACGAGCGCATGCAACGCTCGAGCGTAGCCCACGGCCTCCGCCGAGCTGCGCATCTCAGGCTCCGTCACAATTTCCAGGAGCGGCGTGCCGGCGCGGTTCAAGTCGATGCCCGACTTGTGCGCCACAATGCCATGCACGCTCTTGCCCGCATCTTCTTCAAGATGAGCACGCGTGAGGTTGATCGTCTTCACATAGGGCTCGCCATCCTTAGGCTGCACCGTGAAGGAAAGCTGGCCGCCCTTTACGATCGGCAGCTCGAACTGGCTGATCTGATAGCCCTTGGGCAGATCGGGGTAGAAATAATTCTTGCGGTCAAAGACTGACTTGTCCGCCACTTCGGCGCCAATGGCAAAACCAAAGCGCATCGCCTTTTCCACCGCGCTCTTGTTTAAAACCGGGAGCGCCCCGGGGAGCGCGAGGTCGATGTAGCAAGCATGCGTGTTCGGCTCTGCGCCAAAACTAGTGGAGGCGCCCGAAAAAATCTTGGACTCGGTCGAGAGCTGAACGTGCGTCTCAAGACCGATGACAACTTCCCATTCCATGTTCTTCACTCTCAATTAAAACCCGGTCGGATGCTTCATGTGCCAGTCAGTGGCGTTCTGCCAGGCCTGTGCGATTCCGAGCATCTTCGCCTCCTCAAAGCGCGCACAGGTGAGCTGCACGCCGATGGGACGCCCGTTGGAATGAATGCCGCAGGGCAGGCTCATGCAGGGAAGGCCTGCCAGAGACTCCGGCACCGTGTAAAGGTCGCCCAAGTACGCTGTGACCGGATCGCTCTTGGCGCCGAAATCAAAGGCCGTGGAAGTCGTTACCGGACTCAAAATTGCATCCACGCTTTCAAACGCCTTGTCAAATTCCTGCGTGATGAGGCGACGAACCTTCTGCGCCTTGAGATAGTAGGCGTCGTAGTAGCCATGAGAAAGCACGTAAGTGCCGATCATGATGCGGCGCTTGGGCTCTGCGCCGAACCCTTCGTTGCGGCTCTTCTTGATCATGTCTTGAATGTCGTCATACTGCGCGGCGCGGTGACCATAGCGCACGCCGTCAAAGCGCGAGAGATTGGAGCTCGCCTCAGCGCAGGCAACTACGTAGTAAACGGGAACGCCCAGCTCAGCCGTGGGAAGCGCGATGTCAACGATCTCAGCGCCCTGACGCTGGTACTCGTCGATCACCTTTTCAATCGCAGCGCCTACTTCTGCATCGAGCGCCTCCGTGAACCATGCGCGCGGCACGCCGATTCTGAGGCCCTTCACGCCGCGATGAAGGTCGCGCGTGAAATCTTCCGTCGGACGATTTTCACTCGTGGAGTCCCACGGCTCGTAGCCCACCATGTCGCCCAGCACCCAGGCGATGTCTTCTGCGGAATGCGCCATGAGGCCGGCGGTATCAAGGCTTGAGGCAAACGCAATCATGCCCAGTCGACTCGGACGACCGTACGTGGGCTTCAAGCCCGTCACCCCCGTAAAGGAGGCGGGCTCGCGAATGGAGCCGCCCGTGTCAGTCGCCGTTGCAATGGGAGCCAGTCCCGCCGCCACGCAGGCGGAGCTGCCGCCGGAACTGCCGCCAGGCACTGCCTTCACGTCCCACGGGTTGTAGACTCGACCGTAGGCAGAATTTTCATTGGCGGAGCCCATGGCGAACTCGTCGCAGTTGAGCTTTCCGAGCGTCACCATGCCAGCGGCTGAGAGCTTCTTCACCACCGTAGCGTCAAAAGGACTCATGTAGCCTTCGAGCATCTTGCTTGCGGCTGTGGACGCCCACTTCTTCGTCACGAAGATGTCCTTGTGCGCAATCGGAATGCCGGTAAGACGCCCTGCGGTGCCTTCAGCGATGCGCTTGTCAGCTTCACGAGCTTCCGCGAGCGTCACTTCCGGACGAACGTCGAGAAAGCAGTTGAGTTTCTTGTGTGCTTCCATGCGGCCAAGATAGGCCTGAGCGAGCTCCACCGCGCTCACTTCCTTGGCAGCGAGCGCCCGGGAAAGCTCCGTAACGGAGGCAAATTTCACATCTTCCACAGCGGCACTCCTTATTCCACCACGCGGGGCACCAGAAAGAGCCCTTCGTATTCTTCCGGCGCATTCTTCATATTTTCTTCGCGGTCATCGCCAAACACCACGGCATCTTCACGCAGGCGCTGCACGCCGTCATGAGGATGCATCATCGGCTCCACGCCGTCGGTGTTGACGGCCTGAATGCGTTCGATCATTTTGAAAATGTCGTTGAGTTCGCCCTGCATGCGCACGGCATCGTCATCACTGATGTCGATGTGGCCGAGCTCGGCAATGCGGCGAACATCATCCAATCCGAGGGACATGTTCTTACCTGCTACTTTCTATGCGGAAATTAAAGCGTTGGAAACCCAAGCATGAACTGCACCGTTCTTCATCACCCCCGACGCAGTTGAAAAGTTCTGCAACAGAGCCTGAAAAACAGCGGTTTTTGAGCGTTCGACAGTCTAGCATTACGGGTGGCGGCGCTGATTCCTAAAAAGCAGGATTTTCGCTCTGCCCGTCCCTCTCTTCTCAGACGCCCATGGTTCAGAAACATTTTTGCTGGCTTTCCTTTCTCATTGCCGCAAGCCTCGCCGGCTGCTCGTCCACTTCCAACAGCGGCAAGTACTTTGACAAGGACGGCCCCCCTTCCTCTGTGAGCGCCTGGCGTGCCGGCAGCACGGGCGCCGTGAAGATCCGCGTCGAGCCTGCCCACAAATTTGCCAACCGCCCCTACCGAGTGATGGGCCAGAGCTTTACGCCAATGACAGGCGACAAGTCCTTCACCCAGACGGGAACCGCCAGCTGGTACGGCAAGCAATTCCATGGCAAGAAGACGGCAATCGGCGAGATTTACAACATGTACGCCATGACGGCCGCGCACCCAACGATGGAGCTTCCAAGCTATGCCTTGGTCACGAACCTTGCCAACGGTCGCAGCGTCATCGTGCGCGTCAACGATCGCGGCCCCTTCATCGGCGGCCGAGCCATCGACATGAGTTATGCCGCCGCCGTGAAGCTCGGGTACCAGAAAAAGGGAACGACCAAGGTCCGGATCGAGCGCATCACACGCCGTCAGATCGCTCAAGGCGACATTCCGGCCGCCACGCACAACAATGTGACACTCGCCGCTGCACTAGCCGCCGACAATTCACCTACATCAAAAGCGTCTTCCAGCCGGACCGGCGCCGCTATCGCCGCCGCAAACGCCGTCAGCACCTCCCGCTCTTCTGAAGGCTCAGGCGCTTCCAAGGAAACCATGCGCCAGAACAGCGCCCCCTTGCAGACGCTGCCGTCCGCCGAACAAACTGCAGCAACGCTTCCCAGCGCTTCAAGCCGCAATATTGACGCTGAATCCCACCGCATTGAAGACACGATCGCCTCTTACCTTCCTGCAGAAAACACCACGACGCCGACAACAGAGACAGCCGCAGCATCCTCTGTTGCCACACCGGATCCACTCGCTTCGCTGGTGCCTTCTGAAGACGACGTCGTCAATGCCTTTCCCTCCGCATCAACCGTTGAAAATGAGGCATCCTTTGACAGCGTCTTTCCAGAATCAGGCCACGTAGAAACCACTGTTTCCGGAACTGGCGACCTAAAGCTTCTGGATTCCGGGAAGGCTGCATGGGGCGCGCAAATCGGCGCCTTTGACACCAAGACGAACGCGCAGGAATTCGCCGCCCATACGGAAATGATGCTCACCACAGAAGGCATTGCTGAACCCGTGCGCGTCGCGCCTTCGGGCGCGCGCTGGTGCGTCATGGTCGGCAACACTACGCAAGCGAAGGCAAGAGAAATCGCTCGTACAATCTCGGACCGTCTGGGAACAACGGCCTTTGCCGCTTTCAAGTGAGAAATTTGGTATGCAAAACACTGTTCTTTCGGATCTCATCGAACACCATTGGAAGGACGACACGCTCGACGCACTGATCGACTTTGTTCGTCTTCCCGCAAAATCTCCCGCCTTTGACGCTGACTGGGAAGCTCACGGCTTTTTGAAGACGGCATGCCAGAAGGCCGCCCTCTGGGGACAGAAGCGCTTCCCGCAGGCAGCCTTTGAAGTGCTGGAAGCCCCGGGAAAGACGCCCTGCCTCTTTTTCGACATTCCGGCGCAAGGCGAATCCTCCGAAACCGCCGCTTTCTTTTACGGCCACCTTGACAAGCAGCCTGAAGCCGCCGGCTGGACCAAAGACCGTGCTCCTTTCAAACCTGTTATTGAAGACGGACGCCTCTACGGTCGCGGCTGCGCTGACGACGGTTACAGTGTTTACGCCGCCCTCACTGCGGTAAAGGCGCTTGAAGAAGCCAAGATGCCGCATCCCCGCTGCTGCGGCTTGATAGAAACGCGTGAAGAATCGGGGTCCGAAGATCTTCCCTACTGGCTCGCGATGGTCGCTTCTCGCTGCGGCAAGGTGGGACTTGTCACCGTGCTTGACAGCGCGGCAGGCGACTATGCGCGCCTCTGGATCACCGCCAGCTTCCGCGGCATCGTCGCCGCTACACTGCGCGTCAAGGTCCTTCGCCACGGCCTGCATTCGGGCACGGCCTCCGGCATCGCGCCCGAAAGCTTCATGATCGCCCGTGAGCTCCTTTCTCGCGTCGAAGACTGCGCCACTGGTGAAATCGCCGATCCAGCCTTCAACTGTCCCATTCCAGCGGAGCGCCGAACCCAAATTGATGCAGCGGCAAAACTTCTGGCAGACAAAGTAACAGACGACTTTCCCTGGGCTGGCGGCACGCAGCCGCGCTTTGCCACGATTTCTGAAAACTTGCTCGCGCAGACATGGAAGCCGCAGCTCGCCGTCATCGGCGCTGAAGGGCTTCCCTGCCTGCAGGAAGCGGGCAACGTTCTGCGCCCGGAAACAGCGCTTCGCCTTTCGATCCGCATTCCGCCCTGCGTCAATCCAGAAAAAGCGCTTGCGAGCCTCAAAGCAAAGCTCACCGAAAACATTCCTTACAGTGCGGAAGTTTCGATTGAGAACACTCAAGCCGCGAGCGGCTGGAATGCTCCCCCTGAAGCTCCTTGGTTTAAAAAGGCCGTTGAAGAGATCGGCCGCTCTGTCTTCAGCGCTCCTTCTGCCTACATCGCCGAAGGCGGCTCCATTCCCATTCTGAACCTCTTCGCAGACACATTTCCCGGTTCTCAGATGTTCGTCACCGGCGTCCTTGGCCCGGCTTCCAACGCCCACGGTCCCGACGAAATGCTTGACATCAGCTACACCGCCAAGCTCACGACCGCTGTGGCAAATCTTCTTCACGCCATGCCGTAAGGAGCAGTCATGCGTCGCGATCTTGTCGTTCAGGTCATCGTGGACTACGGCGAATTCTGGGAGAACTTTGCCACGCCCTATGAGGCGGAGAGCTTCATCAACGGCAATGTCGATGAACTCGACCTGCCGCTCAATGTCTGGCTCGAAGACATGCGAGGCAACAAGAAATGGGACTTTGACGTGGTGGACGACGGCAGCGGCGTCTACCACCTCGTGGATCGACCAATTGAAAAGGGATTGCGCCGTCTTATACGAAATGCCTCCAACTAACGGCGCCGAGGCTGCCGATAAAATTCCCCGAACACCTTCCTACTAAAAAAGGCCCCCCATGAAAAGCGAGGAATCTCTGACGACAGCCGCTTTAGATCGCATCCGTGAAATTCCCTACAACTACACTTCCTTTTCCGACAAGGAAATCGTAGGCCGCCTGCTGGGCGAAGACGCCTGGCGCATCCTCTGCGAGCTGCGAGGCCAGCGCCGCACCGGCCGCTCCTCCCGCATGCTCTACGAAGTGCTGGGGGACATCTGGGCCGTCGAACGGAACCCCTATCTGCAAGACGACCTTTTAAACAACCGCCGTCGCCGCCTGCTTCTCATTGACGCTCTGAAGCATCGTTTGGCAGAAACGGAAAAGCGTCGTGATCCATCGCAGCCTGAGCGCGACGCTCTCGTAGGGAAGCTGCTGGAAAAAGCTCACGAAGCCGTCACCCGCTTTGAGGCAGAATTTCCCAAAATTGAAAAGTTGCGACATCGCGCCCTGAAACTTTTCACAAAGTACACCAACGAAGACAACATCCGCTTTGACGGATTCGCCCGCGCTTGCCACGTCACCGACGCCACTGACTGGCGCGTGGAGTTTCCCTTTGTTGTTCTCACGCCCGACAGCGAAAATGAAATACCCGATCTCATCCGCACCGCCATTGATCTCGGCCTCGTGATCATTCCGCGAGGCAGCGGCACAGGCTACACCGGCGGCGCTGTGCCAATGACCGCCATGAGCGTCGTCATCAACACAGAAAAACTGAACCACATTGGTCGAGCCCGAGAGATGGTTTTGCCCGGCCACTCCACTCCAACCCCCGTCATCGACACTGGCTCGGGCGCCGTAACAAGACGTGTTACGGAAGCAGCAGCCGAAGACGGCCTCGTCTTCTCCGTGGACCCAGCCAGCGCCGATGCAAGCTCCGTGGGCGGCAACATCAGTGAAAATTCCGGCGGCAAAAAGGCTGTTCTCTGGGGAACTGCCGTAGACAATCTGGCACGGTTCCGCATGGTGAACCCCGACGGCAATTGGCTCGAAGTCGTCCGCATCAACCACAACCTCGGCAAGATTCACAAGCAGGAGGAAGTCGTCTGGGAAATCACCCTCAAGGACGGCCATGAAAGAGATCCGGAAAAAGCGCGCGTGCTGCGCACGGACGTGCTGAGGATGCCGGGCGCCTCCTTCCGCAAGAAGGGACTCGGCAAAGACGTCTCCAACAAGTGCCTTGGGGGACTGCCCGGCGTACAGAAGGAAGGCTGCGACGGCCTCATCACCTCCGCCACCTGGATCCTGCACAAGATGCCGCCCTGCGCCCGCACCGTATGTCTGGAGTTTTTCGGCGCCGCGGGGCTCGCCGGCCCCGCCATCGTGGAAATCACGCAACTTCTCGACACTCACCCCCAGGGGTGCATGCTCGCTGGCCTCGAACACCTTGACGACCGCTACCTGCGTGCTGTCAACTATCCTGTGAAGAGTCGTCGCGGCGAATATCCGAAGATGGTGCTGGTGGGCGACATCGTGGGCGACGACGAAGCGGCGCTCGACGAAATAACCGCCCGCGTAGTAGAGATCTGCACCACCAGAAACGGCGAAGGCTTCATTGCAAAGACGGAGTCCGAACGCTTCAAGTTCTGGCATGAGCGCAGCCGCACGGCGGCGATCAGTGCGCACACCAATGCCTTCAAGCTCAATGAAGACGTAGTGATTCCTTTGGATCGCATCGGCGAATACACGCTCACCTGCGAACGCTTCAACATTGAATGCTCAATCGCCAACAAGCTTGACATGGCTCGTGCCGCACGCGACTACCTGCAAGGCTACATTTCGCTCGGGAACCCCACGATGACGGCAGGCGTCACCAAGAAGGAGCTGCTGGACACCACCGTTCCTGAAGCACTCGGCGTCATTGAGTCCGTCATAGCACGCTGGAGCTATGTTCTTGCCCATCTGGACGAAAAGTGGCGCGATGCGGCGTCCGAACTAGAAAAGCTCGGCATCAGCGCCAATGACAATGTTTTTGAAAATTACCGTCAGAAGAAAGTTTTTGACGTTATTTACGATCGAATTGTTCGCATCTCCTGGAAAAAAGAACTAAGAAGCCGTCTTTTCCATATCTTTGCCGGCGACGCTTTTGAAAAAATCCGCGCGCAGCTTGACGCCATCCACGCCAAAGTACTCCGCGGCCGCGTCTTCATTGCGCTGCACATGCACGCTGGCGACGGCAACGTGCACACAAATGTGCCGCTAAATTCCGACAACTACGCCATGATGCAGCTGGGGCAAAAAGCTGTTCATCTCGTGATGAAGACCGCCAAGGCGCTCGGAGGCTCCATCACAGGCGAGCACGGCGTTGGGCTCACCAAAATCGAGTTTCTGCCACCTGAAGAGCTTGAGCCCTTCTACGACTACCTTGATCGCGTGGATCCGCAGCGCCGCTTCAATCGCGGCAAACTGAAGCTCGGGCTGGAGAACGCCTACACGCCAAGCTTCAACCTGCTCACAGCCGAATCGCTCATCATGCAGCAAACGGAATTGAAGGCGATCAGTGACGCGGTGAAAAACTGCCTTCGCTGCGGCAAATGCAAGTCCCGCTGCACAACGCACGTTCCGAGCGCAGGGCTTCTCTACTCGCCACGCAACAAAATCATCGCCGTGAGCCTTCTCACAGAGGCCTTTCTTTACGAGTCTCAAACCCGTCGCGGCGTCAACTTCGAGCACCTGCTTTCCTTTTCCGACATTGCCGATCACTGCACTGTCTGTCTGAAGTGCCAGCGCCCCTGCCCCGTGAAAATCAACTTTGGGGAGGTGACCATGCTCTTGAGAAACTTCCTTTCGCGCATGAACTGCACTTCAAAAAATCCGTTGAAGAAGACCGGCATGCAGTTTCTGGCGCTCTCCAACCCTCGCGCCGTGGAGATTGCGCGAAAGGGCATGGTAGACCTCGGCTTCAAAACCGAACGAAAAGCCGCCGATCTCGCCAAAAAACTCGCAGCTCCGACGCTCGCACGCCCCTTCAACACCACGGGTCAGCCCACTTTGCGCGAACAGGTCGTAACGCTCGTAAACCGAAAACTCCCTGAACCGCGTCTGCACCGCACGCTGCGCTCCATTCTGAAGCTCAACGATCCGACAACCGTTCCGATCATCCGTCGTCCTGACGCCAAAGACGCCGAAGCGGTCTTCTACTTCCCTGGCTGCGGCAACGAACGGCTCTTTCCTGAAGCCGGCCTTGCGGTGCTCACCATGCTTTTTGCCTCCGGCGTGCAGACCGTCATTCCGCCAAAGTTCCTCTGCTGCGGCTTTCCGCAAAAAGGCAACGGCCTTCCCGCCATGGGGCAGAAGATCGTCACCGACAACCGCATTCTCTTTCACCGCATTGCCAACACGCTCAACTACCTCGACATCAAGACGGTGGTGGCGTCCTGCGGCACTTGCTTGAAGTCCCTCAAGGACTATCACTTCGAGGAGATCTTCCCGGGGTGCCGCGTGCTGGACATCCACGACTATCTTGCAGAAAAAGGACTGCATCTTCGAGGGGCGGAAAACACCCGCTACCTCTACCACGATCCCTGCCACAGCCCCTTTAACACTGCCTCTCCCATCACAACGGTGCAGTCGCTGCTCGAAGCCTCAGACGGCACGCGCATGATGCTCACCGACCGCTGCTGCGGCGAAGCCGGAACCTTCGCCGTCGGACGCCCCGACATCGCCACGCAGGTGCGTTTCAAAAAGGAGGAAGACCTGCGCCTTCGCAAGTCCCGACTCACCGCTGACGGCTTTGTTGGCAAAGTGAAGGTGCTTACTGCCTGTCCTGGATGCTATCAGGGCATGAGCCGCTACAGCGAAGCTGTCGGGACGGAAGCGGAGTTTCTCATCGTGGAGATGGCCCGCCTCATGTACGGTGAACACTGGCTCGCCGCCTTCCTTTCTGAAGTAAAGGCCGACGGCATTGAACACGTTCTCGTTTAGGAAGATTCATCATGACTCACAACTGCCCCTTGTGCGACCGATCCCGCTGGAATGTGCTCTGGGAAGACGACGCGCTCTTCGTCATCGACGCTGCGGAGAAGAACTGGCCTGGCTTCATTCGCGTGGTGACGAAGGCTCACGTCAAGGAGATGAGCGACTTGTCCAGCGAAGCCCGACATCATCTCATGGACGTCGTGAACGTCGTTGAAAGGGCGCTGCTCGACTTCATGCAGCCCGCTAAAGTGAATCTCGCGCAGCTTGGCAACATGGTGCCCCACGTGCACTGGCATGTCATCGCACGCTTTGCAGATGACGCCACCTTTCCGGACGCCATCTGGGCTCCTAGAAAGCGGGAGACTGCAGCGGCTGTCGTCAAAGAGCGGGAGGATCGACACCGACAGCTTCTTGCGGCGCTTCCCGAATACCTCAATTCGGCGTTTCCGTCTGGTAGCAAGCGTTAAGCAGGGTTCTTGGATAGAGCGCCCGCAGCGCCTCAAGCCTTGTCTTCTCGCCGTCGTCCAAACGGCTGAAGACAAGGTCCACCATGCCGGTGGGCTCGCCCAAGCGATTTGTGATCTTGATGCCCTTCATGTCTGGCGCCTTTTTTCCGGAAAGAAACGTCTCCGCAGCCTCGCGGGTCTTGAAGGAGGCGATCTCCACGCCATAAGAGAGCTCGCCCGACAAAATGGGACGAACAGTTCTAAAGCCCTGTTGCCGGAACTGCTTCACAAACGCCCTCACCGCCGTCTGATTGTCGTAAGGTCCGAGATAAGCAATGAAGCGCTCAGGACCAAATCGGTCCTGAATGATGACCTTGTCTTCCAACCGCTGCCGCTTCAAATGCAGGCGGACCCGCACCAGGTCGCCTACGGGAAAGCCGCCCCAAACAAGACAGGACTCTTCGGCAGCCGTCGTTTTTGCTTCGTCCGACGACGTCTTTTCCGTCCGATGCTTCTCGAACTTCATCTGTGCACTGCCCATTACGTCAGTGCGTCCGAAATCCTCCGTCGAAACGTCCTTCAGTCCCCAGACTGAGAGCGACGCCAGAACAATCGAACAAGCAATAAGCAGACCGCGCATCAGTCCGCCCCTTTACCATTCAAGAGCGCCTTCAGCGCCAGCCCGCGCAACACCATGTTGTGCTTCAAAACCGCCTGCGGATACGCAGCCTGAATATAGGGTGCATAGCGAGGCGCCGCCCCGCCCGCAAAGACAAAACGCGCTTCATGCCCTCGTTCCTGCACAGACTTCAGCGCACGCTCAAAAACCCCCAGATGCGCTTCCAGAATGCCTGTGGAGATGGCGGCGTCCGTCGAAAGCGGAAACGACTCGATGCGCACCACACCTTCCGGACGGCACCGGGTGCCATGTATCAGTGCCTCATACATCATGAGCGGCCCGGGAAGAATCCGGCCGCCCATGAAGGCAAGGTGATCGCCCTCAGGAAGAATCGTGTCCACTGTTGTCGCCGTTCCCATGTGCACGACGAGAAGCGCCTCCCCCGGATAGAGCCCCGCGGCTCCCACTGCGGCGTACCAACGGTCGCTTCCCAGCTGCCGGCTGTTCTCGTATCGGTTCACGAGCGTGAAGTCTCCGACGAATCGTTCTTCGGAATGAAGCCACTCCCAGGCAATGCCGTGCTGATTGAAAAAACGGGTGAGCGTCAGAGCCAGCGTTTCGCTGGAAACCATACAGCCGACGACTCTTGAAGGCTTCAGCGCGAGCCACTCTTCAAGAAGCGACTCAGACACCGCATCACTGCCGCTGTGCACATGCGTATGGGGTTCGTCCGGCTTGTCAAGCGTCGTCCACTTCAATGCCGTATTGCCCAAATCAATCAGTAAAACCGTCACGTTGAGGCGCCCTGTTTCTGCCGAACCCGTTTCAGCGCAGCGCCTTGAATCCTTACAATACGCGGCGTCGGCTAAAAAGAAATCTGCCACAGAATCCCTTCTGCCGCAGAGAAGTTCCTATTTTGCCTGAAAACCATTACTTCCGCCCGACAGCTTCCAACTCCTGTTCTCCGCGTCGAGCGATTCAACCTCACCAAATCAACGCCTTCTGATGTCGGACATCGGTTTTTCCTCTTTTCTGCGCCGAACAAGCTTTGTAGCAGCCGCGGCCTTCTCTAGCCTGATGGCGACTGCACAGGCCGCCCCCTCCTGGACGCTTCTCGACAGCATCAGCGGCATGGTTCTCGCGTCGGAGAACGACGAAGCTGTCGTCAATCCCAACGACTTCGTAAAGCTCATGACAATCTATACGGCCCTGCAGCTCACAAACGGAGAAAAAGACCGACTTCTAAAAAAAATCACCGTGTCTCCGCAAGCCGCAGCCGTCACTGGCCAGCAACGCATCTATCTCACCGCAGGCCTGCAAACGGAATTCGGTGTTTTACTGCACGCCATCGCTGTCGTCGGTGCAGAAGACGCCTGCCTTGCGATCGCTGACGGCCTGTCCAGTTCACGTGAAAACTTCATCGAGTCCATGAACCGGACAGCCAAAAAGCTCGGACTCGCCAAGAGCCATTTTGCTTCACCGGTTCCGCACGCCGCCAATCGCTCTACTTCGCACGACCTGGCGATCCTCACGCAAGCGATCCGCCACGAATACCCGGAGATTTTTCGCTGGTTTTCCGACAAGACGTTCACCTATCTCGGCAATGCGCAACGAAGCCGCAACGTGCTCCTCTGGCGCAACAATGAAGTGGATGGCGTGATGAGTTCGACTACATCTCCCTCCTTCATCGCCTCCTCGAGCTACCGAAAGAACAACAGCGAAGTCGATCGCCGGCTGGTTGCCGTCTACCTGAGCGACAAAACGGGGCCGCTCACGGACGCCTCCGCCAATGCCGTGCTGTCCCTCTTTGTCAAAGGCCGCACTGATTACGAAACCATTCGTCTTTTTGACGCTGGCGCCCCCATTGCCCGCCTGGAAGTGTTGGGCGGCAATCGCGATCGCATCGAAGTGGGCGCAGCAGAAGACATCTGGGTGAGCATCAGCCAGAAGGAGCTCTCTGGCCGCGGCACCGGAGGACTTTCCACCAACATTGAACACCTGCATCCTTTCTGGGCGCCTTTAAAAAAAGGCGCCCAAATCGCCACACTTCACGTAGATTTTGAAGGTCGGCGTCTGGCGAGCTTTCCGCTTTATGCACTCTACGACATCGGCGAAGGCAGCTTCTTCAGCCGCTTCATTGACTCCGTCCGCCTCAAAATCGGGGCTGAGCCGGAAAAGAAATAAGGCAACGATATGAAAGAAAAACCTACTGACGGCACCGTCGCCATGGAAGAATCCCTCATCAATTATCCGACGGATTTCCCCATCAAGGCGATGGGGCTCTCAACTCCCGACTTTGCTCAGGCCGTGGGCGCCGCTGTTCGTGAGATTCTGCCTTCCTTTGATCCCTCGACCATCCGTCAGGAAAAGTCAAAGACTGGCAAGTACACGTCGCTCACCCTCATCGTGCACGTTGAAAACCGAGAACAACTCGACACTGTCTACCGGCTTCTCACAAGCCACCCCATGGTCAAGATAGTTCTGTAGTACAATGACCAATAACATCAAGAAAAACAGTCTTGCGGCCTGGGCTGCCTGCGCACGTCCCAAAACCTGGATCATTGCAATCGCCCCAGTGCTCACGGGACTTGCTCTCGCGCTCGCCGTCACGGGAAATCTCAACTGGTCCGTCGCCGCCGCAACGCTCCTGCTCTCTGTTCTCATGCAGATGGTGAGCAACATGGAAAATGACGCAGGCTACACCAAGCGAAAAGCCGAAAACGCCAAGCGAAAAGGCCTTCCGCGAGCCACCGCCAACGGTTGGCTCACCGTCGCTGCCGTCGAACGAGCGATCAAGCTTTTGGGCGTCATTGCCTTTATTGATACGGCCTATCTCATCTACTGCGGCGGCTGGGTCATGTTCATCATCTTCGTTGCATCAATTGTCGCCGCCTACTGCTACATGGGAGGTCCCAAGCCCATCGCCTACACTCCTTTTGGCGAAATCACCGTCTTTCTCTTTTTCGGCCTGGTAGCTGTCTGCGGCACCTACTACCTGCAGACGCTCACGGTTTCAACCGAAGCTATGCTTGCCGCCTCCGCCGTGGGCTTCATCGCTGCCGCCGTCCTTGCGGTCAACAACTACCGCGATGAAGAGCATGACGCCTCCGTCGGCCGCTGCACGCTCGCCGTGCTGCTGGGGAAAAAAGGCATGATTGTTGTTTTCTCGGCAACCCTCATTCTGCCCTACCTGCTTACCGTCCTTATGGCGGCCTTCAATTACGCGCTGTGGCCAGTTCTCGTCACCTGGGGGACGATTCCTTTGGCCTTTGCTGCTTCACGCAATCTGGCTCAGAAAAACGGACTGGAATTGAATGCCGTAATGTTCTCCGTCATCCGGCTGGAGCTTCTGTTTTCGCTAGCCCTCACCGCAGGCGGCATCGCCGCCTTTACCCTCACAAAGTTCTAAGGACGGGTGCAAAAAAGGGAGCCGCCAGGCTCCCTTTTTAACGTAATACAACAGCAAGATCACTGCGTCGACGTTTGATCCATTTGATCCTGCGCAAGACGCGCCTTGCGCGCCGCCTCCTCTTCCTTCATCTTCTCAATGCGTTCGGCGCTCAAAAGCTCGGCGTGCGACACCACCTTCACAACGCCGCTCGTCTTCGCAGCGGACTGGCAGGCTTCCTTGTTTTCCTCCGGCGTCAAAAGACCGGTGATGTAAACGATGCCGCGTTCCACCGTGATCTTCAGCTGATTAATGGAGACGTTCTTGTTGCCAATGATGTTGCTGCGAACTTTCGTCGCCAGCGTCGAGTCACTCATTCGCTGGCCCACGCTCACAGGCTCCATGACGGCGATTTCATCCATAACACGCTTCACGTCCAGACTGGCGCGAGCCGTCTTCACAGCAGCCGCCTTCAGCTCTTCCGTCGCCATCTCACCGGAAAGCAACACACTGCCGTTGTAAGCCGTCACGGTGTAATGCGTCTTTGCGGCGCTGCCAATGGCGCGAAGAATTTCACCTCTTACGCGGGTTTCCAATATGCCGTCGTTCACCTGAGCGCCAGTGGATCGCCGGTCCGCAGCGGAAGACACGGTTGTGCCTCCTGCCACCACTGCCCCACCGAAAATGAGCGGTGCGCACCCCGTCGTCATTAAAACGACCGCCGACGAAGCAGTTGCTGCAAAAAGAGAAAACTTCTTGAAGGAACGCGTCATGTCTACTCCGGAAAATGAAAATTCGACCGCACATTGACGGCCTTCTCGATGTCCTTTTGCATCTGCAAAAAAGGCGTCAGCCACTGCCGATGCTCCTGCAACGCTGATTTTTTCATCCACAGCGAACCACCTTCATGGCGAAAGAGACCTTGCGCCATCCAGTCGCGAATCACTTGATCCAACGTAGTGGGAGAGCAGGAAATCACCGAGGCGATGAGTTTACGCGAAGGAAGGTGCGGCAGACGAACCCAGCCGTCCGCTGATTCCTTCGACCAACTGCGAGAGGAAGCAATCACGGCTTCCGTAGACGTCGCCAGCAATACGCCCAAACGACGGTCAGGTTTGGCTACGTGGCAAACCATCTGACCAAATCGCTCGCTTACGCAGCGGCGCATATGGTACGACGTCAGCTCCTTGCTCCAAGCGCTTTCCACTTCAGAAAGACGAATCAATATCTCGGGACTCACAGAGAGCGTTGTGCAACGGGTAAGCGCCCAGCAGCGGCGCGGCTCATTGTCATCCACAGAAAGTGCGCTTCCAGTCACCGCAAAGCTGCCAGCCCCCGCCATCGTCATCTGCAACGGCGCATGGCTGCCCGTTGCAATCAAGGCATTAGCCGCAAATCCGCCGGCAATAAAAACAACGCGGCGAAAGAAGCCCTGACCAATCTCATCGCCCGGCCAAAGCTCCGAGCGATATCCCAGATTGTGCATGACTCGGGCAATCTCCGGAGAAACCGCCGGAGAGAACCAAGGCATTACTTCCAGGCTGAACATGCCGCCTCATCCAAGTAAAACGCGAAAAACAGGGAAAATTTACTGCGTTTTTCGCTTTACCGCAACAGCGGCACCCCTTCGCGGGCTGTTCGCCATGTGGAAAACTTTGTGGACAATCCCAAGGAGAAGTCATCGGTCGATGGGGATGAATTTTTGTCAGCGCTCAACCCCCTCTTTTTCCACACAACTCTCCACAGGCTGTGCACAATCAATCCGCTCAATCGTCCCCAGCGTTTTTCACAACGCAAAGCACTGAAACAAAAAGACTTTCAGATTTTATCCACAGAGTTGTTCGCCGTTATTGTTATTACTATTATTTAAAAAATCAAATTTTTATTAAAACAGCAGGAATAACTTGCCAAATGCATTCGCTTCTTCAAAATAACAGATTTTTTTCTTATAAGTCAATGGTATTTCCTATGCCAGTCTAAGGTCCGGCTGTCCGGACATCGCTTCCGTCCGCCAGTCTCTCTGACCTTCGTTTTTTCCTCTGTTCACTGTGGATAAAAGATGGGACAACTGACTTAACAACTGAACTCGGTCTGCGGATAATTTTTCTACCGTTTTCGTCCCCGTCGTTTTCCACACAACCGTCCACAAGCAGACCACAGCCTTTCCGCCCCTGTCTTCGCAGCCTTATCCACACGCCAAGCTGCTGATGCTGCTTGACTTTTTCCATTTATCAACAGTTTTGTCCACACCTTATTGTTTACTACTGTTATGTTTAAATCTTAAAAAATCATCATTTTTAGGGTAGCCCTTTTACATTTTGGCCGTGTGGACCGACGTCCCTTCTCCACAGCCACTTTGTGAAAAAGTAAAGCGTTGGAAGTTTTTGCTTCGAAGGCAACCCACGCTCAAATTGAGGTGCTTTTGCCAACCCTTCTAACTAAAATCTTCCACCTCGCCAAAGGATAATGTAATAAAAACAACTAATAAATAGCCTTATATGTCAGGTTAAAAAACTTTATGAACAATATTAAATTTGTTTCAGTGCTGAGCTCTGCGCTAACGCCAGAGACGTTAATTTCTGGCGTTGGTCTTCTGATGCTCACCATGTCAGCGCGCTATGCACATGCCACGAATCGCATTCGCGAACTGCTGAAAAGTCGGCTGCAGTAAGTCGATCAGTTGGACAAGGGCGACGAAGTTAAACTGATGGACGAAGAAATATTGCTTATTTTTCATAGATCTAGACTGTTAAAAAGGTCAATTCTCTTTGTCGTAATGTCAGCTGCCTTCTCGGGGTTGCTGGTGTTGATGAGCGTCTTGGCCACGATGTTCAGCCTCAATCTGAGAAGCATCGAAGACTTGTTGCTCTTTCTTGCCGTGGGCTTCATCGTCATCTCCACCGTGCTGTTTTCTCGCGAGGTGAGCATCTCGCTGCGGGCGCTAGGCATGACGGTGCGTCGCACGCTGAAGAAAGATGGAGCCATTTGAGGCAAAGAAAAAGGCGCTTGTTATCCACCGTCCTTCTGTGGATAACAAGCGCCGCCAAGGGCCTTTTTGAGGCCGCTAATGCGGGTTGTTGATGCCGAAGGGGATCAGCACGCTGGGGATGGTGGTTGCCGTGCGCTCAAGGTGGCGCAGCTGGTCGTCAAAGAAGATGTGCGGACGGAGTACGTTGAGCACTTGACTTTTTGGGAGTCCGTCCATCAAAAAGAGCTCGGCGGCGCTCATACCCTGTGCCTTCAGTGTGGTAATGAGACGCTGCTCGCTTGGAGCGCCTCGGCTTGTGACAATGGCGACGCGGATGGCTGGCTGGTAGTAGGGATCGTTTTGGCCGCGCTTGGCGTCCATCTTCTGGAAGGCGGCGAGCTTTTTGAAGAGCTTCGCGAGCGGGCCCGGCGTGTGAGGCGTCGCCGCCTTCGCAATTTCAAGCGATTGAAAGCCCTCCAGACCGTCCTTCTGGTACTCTCGCTCGGCTTCGTCGTCAATGATGACGCCGTCAAAGTCAAAGGCGATGCGCAACTCGTTGTCGCCGTCTTCTGCGGTTTCGCCAGAGTTGCTGGGGAGCACCCAGCCCGCTGGCTGCCCTGCGGCGAGCGCGCTCATCACGCTTTCGCGGTTGGCGGAGAGAAAGAGCGAGACGTCAAAGGAGGCGAGGTATGGAAAGGTGGACTGGCCGGACGTGAAGGCGCCTGCCCGGATAGGAAGATGGTAATGGCGGCAGGAACAGAAGAATCGCTGACCGGTTTCCGGCGAGTTGCGGCTCAGCACAACGACGCGAAAGGGTTCGGCACCGTCGAAGAGCTCGTTGAGCTTCAAGAGCCGCCGGATGAAGGGAAAAGCGACGCCGGGGCGCAGCGGATCGTCGCGATGGCTTTCCTGATAGGCGCGGTAGGCGGCTATGCCTTCCCGCTCAAAGAGCTCATGCTCGCTCTCAAGATCAAAAAGAGCGCGGGAGGACACCGCGACTACCAACTGATTCTCTGTTGTCTTCACGATGACCTCCCGCTGATAAAACAGCTCAAATTGTCGTTAAAAAGCGCTAAACGTCGATATTGCTCGCGAACAGCGCGTTTTCTTCAATAAAGTCGCGACGCGGCTCGACTTCGTCGCCCATGAGCATGGAGAAGATGTCGTCGGCCTTGCTGGCGTCTTCAAGACGCACGCGCAGCAGGCGGCGCGTCTGCGGGTTCATGGTCGTCTCAAAGAGCTCGGCCGCGTCCATTTCGCCCAACCCCTTGTAGCGTTGCTTGCGGACGCCGGCTTCAGCCTGGGCGAGCAGCCACTTGACGGCTTCGCCGAAGTTCTTGATGGCTTCCGTTTTCTCGCCGCGAACGACGCGGGCGCCTTCGCCGATGAGCCCCTTCAGGGCTTGAGCGCTTTCCGTAAGCGTTTGATAGTCGCGGCTGCGGAGGAATTCCTGCTCGATGTAGGTGTCGTGCGTATTGCCATAGATGTGGCGGCTAAGTCGGATGTGCCAGCGGCTTTTTTCCGAGTCGTAAAGCGCCGTCGCCGTGATGTCTGGATCACGCATTTCTGTCTGCAGGGCCTCCGCCGACTTCTGTGCCGCCGTTTCATCCGCAAGGTCCACGGAGACGCCCGAAGAGATGGCAAGGAGCGCTGCGCGGTCGATCACCTGATAGAGGCGCTCGATCACGGATTTGGAGTGCTCAAAGTCCGTGATGAGGTTTTCAAGGTCCGTGCCTCGCAGGCCGACGTGGTTTTCAAAGTCTGCGGCGTTTTTGTAGAGAACGGCGTCCTTGAGGGCGATGTTGAGAAGGTAGCGCGCCATCTCGGCGTCGTCCTTGAGGTAGATCTTCTTTTCCTTGCCCTGCTTGTTGCGTCCGCCCACAAGCACGCCGTACAGGGGCGGCTGCGCAATGTAGACGTGGCCCCCTTCGATGAGCTGCGGCATCTGGCGGTAGAAGAACGTGAGAAGAAGCGTGCGGATGTGCGCGCCGTCCACGTCAGCATCGGTCATGAGAATGATGCGGTGATAGCGCAGCTTGTTGATGTCGAAGTCATCCTTCAGCTGGGCTCCGAGCGCGAGGACGAGCGTGCGGATTTGTTCAGAGTCAAGAAGCTTGTCCACAGACGCCTTTTCCACGTTGAGGATCTTGCCTCGAAGCGGAAGAATCGCTTGAAATTCGCGCTTGCGTCCCGTCTTGGCAGAGCCGCCGGCGGAGTCACCCTCCACCAGGAAGACTTCGCACGCAGCAGGGTCCTTGTTGGAGCAGTCGGCGAGCTTTCCGGGGAGACCGCCGCCAAAGACCTGCTTTCGAGTGACTTCGCGCGCCTTGCGCGCCGCTTCGCGAGCTCGAGCGGCGCCGACGATCTTGTTGCAGATCTCCTTGGCTTGATCAGGATTCTCTTCGAGGAATGTGGCGAGGCCTTCGCTCACAGCAGAGTTCACCGCAGGTTGGACTTCGCTTGTGACGAGCTTGTCTTTCGTTTGCGAGGAGAAGGACGGCTGGGGCACTTTAACGGACAGCACGCAGGTGAGGCCTTCGCGCATGTCTTCGCCCGTGATGTCAAATTTGTCCGCCTTTTTGAGAATGTCGTTGTTGGCGATGTAGTTTTTGAAGGCTTGCGTCATCGCCAGGCGAAGGCCGGTGACGTGCGTGCCGCCATCGCGCTGCGCAATGTTGTTTGTGTAGGCGGCGAGCGACTCGTTGTAGGAGTCGTTCCACTGCATGGCGACTTCCACGTAGACGGGAATCTCCTTGCCGGGATCCTTTGCCGACTTTTGCAGAATGGTCTTCTGAATGTAGATCGGATCCTTGTGGATGGCGTGGCGCGTTGTGTTCTTGTAGAGCACGAAGGAGCGGACGCCGCCGTCGCTTTCAAGACGCACGTGCTTGCCGGTGCGCTCGTCGTTTAACTCAATGTCCACGCCGGAATTGAGGAAGGAGAGCTCGCGCAGGCGGTTTAAAAGCGTGTCGTAGCTGAAGTCCGTGACCGGCATGAAGATCGACTTGCTGGGCAGAAAGTGAACTTCCGTGCCTCGCTTGTCCGTGGGGCCGAGGTCCTTCATAGGGCTTACTTCCACCATGGCGCCCGTGATCGGATCCGTGACGGTCTGAACTTCGCGGTCCATGACCACGCCGTCCTCAAAGCGCAGAAAGTGAGAGCGCCCGTCGCGGTGAACCTTGAGCTCGAGCCAGGTGGAGAGTGCGTTCACGCAGGAGACCCCCACGCCGTGCAAGCCGCCAGAGATCTTGTAGCCGTTGTCGTCGAACTTGCCGCCGGCATGCAGTTCGGTGAGGGCAATTTCGGCAGCGGAGCGCTTGGGTTCGTGCTTGTCGTCGAACTTGATGGCGGTGGGAATGCCGCGGCCGTCGTCCACGACGCTCACGGAGTTGTCCATGTGAATCGTGACGAAGACGTTTTTGGCAAAGCCGGCCATGGCTTCATCAATGGAGTTATCCACGACTTCGTAGACGAGCTGATGAAGACCGGAACCGTCGCTCACGTCGCCGATGTACATGCCGGGGCGCTTACGGACGGCTTCAAGGCCTTCCAGAATCTTGATGTTCGTCTCGTTGTACGTCGACGCAGACTGCGCCTGAGGAGGATTCGGGGCGGGAGTTTCAGTCGTTTCAATATCAGCCATGGTCAGTTGCGTAAGGTATCAGTGAAGGAGAAGCTAGAAGGGCAGTGAAAAGCCGGTTGCGGCGAACCGGCCTATTCAATGAGCCGATCAGATGCGCATCGGCATCAGCACGTAGCGGAACTGATCGCTTTCGGGCATCGTGAGAAGCGTGGCGCCCTGAGAGTTTGCGAAGGCAAAGCACACTTCGGTGTTCTTCAAATTGCCCAGAACGTCGAGGAGGTACGTCACGTTGAAGCCGAGATCGAGTTCGCCGCCGTCGTACGTGATTGCGATGTCTTCGGCCGCTTCCTCCATTTCGGAGTTGGCGCTCTGAATGTGAAGCTTCCCGGGGGTGATTACCCAGCGCAGGCCCTTGAATTTTTCGTTCGTGAGAATGGCTGCGCGGCGCAATGCGCCGATCAGAGCTTCGCGATTGATGAGAAACTTCTTGTCGTTGCCCGTGGGAATGACGCGGTTGTAGTCAGGGAACTTGCCGTCGATCAGCTTCGTGAGGAACTCGATGTTTCCGAAGGAGAAGCGAGCCTGTTGCGAACAGATCTCCACCTTCACCGGGTCGTTGTTGTCGGGAAGCATCTTGATGAGCTGCATCACCGTCTTCCGGGGAAGAATCGCCTCCACGCGCACCGGGCTCTCGCTTTCAAGCGAGGCGTCGCAACAGGCGAGTCGATGGCCGTCGGTGGCGACAGCGCGGATCGTGGCGCCCTCAATCACGAACAGGAGACCGTTGAGGTAGTAGCGGACGTCCTGTTGCGCCATGGCAAAGTGCACCATTTGGATGATGTGCTTCAGGGCGGCGGCGGGCACCGTGATTTCGGCGTCCATCGTCCCTGCCGTGAGCTTGGGGTAACCGTCGGCAGCGAGAGGCGCGAGACTGAAGCGAGCGTCGTTGCCGGAGCGAAGCACTACGTGGCGGCCTTCGTCCTCGAGCGTTACTTCGGAGCTTGAGCCGGTGATGGCATTCAAAAGCGCTGTGAGCTTTGCGGCCGGAAGCGTCGTTTTCACTTCGCCTTCGCCGTCGCCCACCATGGCCGTCACCTGCGTCTGGATTTCCAAATCCGTTGCCGTGAAGGTCACCTTTTCGTTCATCTTTTCCACGAGAATATTGGAAAGGATGGCCACCGACTGGCGGCCTTCAACGATGCCGCCGACGATCTGGAGGGGCTTCAAAAGCGCGTCACGCGTGCACTTGATAAATGGCATTTGGAAAATCCCTTTTTAAATCAGTTAGAGATTCATTGCGCCGAAACGCAGAGCAATAAACAATTTTAATTGAAAAATGCCGCTTTCAGGCGGCATTTTACGGAGTTGACAAGGCCTTCCCGTCAATTCTTGAGCCGCTGCTCGAGGATGTTGATTTCGTGCTTCAGGCCTTCGTCCGTGTTGCGGGCGGCCTGAATCTTGCGGCAGGCGTACATCACGGTCGTGTGGTCGCGCTTGCCGAAGAAGGAGGCGATCTCGGGGAGGCTCTTCTGGGTGAGCTCTTTTGCAAGATACATCGCTACTTGACGGGCGTAGACGATCGGCCCCTTGCGGGACTTCGAGTACATGTCGGCCACCTTGAGGTTGTAGTACTCGGCGACCGCCTGCTGAATGTTTTCAATCGTGACGGGAACGGCGCTTACTTTGAAGATGTCGCGAAGCGCCACCTTCACCGTGTCGATCGTGACTGGGAGATTATGGAAGTTGGTGTAGGCGAGAACCTGCTGCACAGCGCCTTCCAATTCTCTGACGTTGCTTTTCAAGCGCTTGGCGATAGTGACGGCGACGTCTTCGGGCATTTCGAGGCCGGAGCGGTCCGCTTTCTGCATCAGAATTTGGATGCGCATCTCCAGTTCCGGCGGCTCAACCGAAACCACGAGCCCCTGCGTGAGACGGGAGAGCAGGCGCTCTTGAAAGTCCTTGAGGTTGCGGGGGTAGGTGTCGCTCGTGAGCACGATCTGCTTGCCGCGCGGCACCATGCGCTCAAAGGCGAGAAAGAAGTTTGTCTGCGTGCCTTCGCGATTGGCAAAGCTCTGAATGTCGTCGATGAGAAGAAGGTCGAGATCCTGATACCGTGCTTCAAAGCTCTGCATGGCCTGCTCGCCCTGACTGTTGAGCTTGCGAACGGCCGTTGTGTATTCGCTCATGTACTGCTGTGCGGAGACGCAGCGAACGCGGGCGTTGGGGTGCGCTTCCAGAAACTTGTGCCCGATGGCGTGCATGAGATGCGTTTTGCCGAGGCCAACGCCGCCGTAGATGAAGAGCGGGTTGTACTGCGTGCCGGGCGCGGTTGCCACTTGCATGGCGGAGGCGTAGGCGAGCTGGTTGGCGCTGCCGAGAACGAGGTTTTCAAATGTGAGATTGGGAAGCAGGCCGGACTGCTCCTGCAGGTTCACGGGAGTGGGAGCGACAGGCTGCGCCGGGGGCGGGGCTACGGTGGAGGCGTCGACGGTCCACGTGATGTCAACATCGCGGCCCGCTACCTGATTGACGGCAGCCGAGATCGATTTGCCATAGGACTCCTGAATCGTTCGTGACTTCACCGAGGAGTCGGCGATGAGCGTGAGCACGCCGTCAGCGAGCCCCGTGTCATCTGCCTTGAGATCGGCAAACCACGTTTGAAAGACGTCCTGCGCATGCTTTTGGCGCAGCACGTCGAGACATTGATTCCAGAATTCCGACATACGATTCGCTTCAGTTGTTGTTTTCCGATGACAAAAAAAACGCCCTGAGCGCCTGAGAAGTTGAACCATGAAACAGGAGAAAAGCGTCAGCGCCGGCGAGTCAATTTTTTCTGAGCGGCAGAATTTTAGCCTGCAAACGCCGTTTCACCAAATGGTGTCGCAAATTGTTTTTACAGAATATTTTTGCGTTGTCCACAAGCGCTTGTGTAAAACCTGTCGATAACTACCAAATCTGCCACTTCAATGGGGTTCGATGACAGTGAGAATAAAAAATCTTTGGTTTTCAGCTTGTTGGGTGTTGACAGATGGGGTTCAAATGGAGTGTAATATCGAGTTTTCGCAAGTCCGGGCGTCCGACGACGACCTTCGGAAATGACTTGCATACGGCCGGATGAAGCTCGCAGGGCTTTCCTTCGGCCTCGTGTTTACACGGCTCTGAGCTCCTTTTTTCCATAGAGTGTCGGCGCCCTTTTTTAAAGCTATTTACTGAAGGCAAGGATTCATCATGGCTACCAAGCGTACCTATCAGCCCTCCAAGATCAAGCGTGTTCGCACGCACGGCTTCCTCGTTCGTTCTCGCACCAAGGGCGGCCGCCTCGTGCTCGCTCGCCGTCGTGCCAAGGGCCGTCATAAGCTCGCCCTCTAATGGGCGCTTCGGACGAAGAAAGCGATTTCGGGTGCTTTTGTGATTTCGCAGAACACTCGCCTCGGCTTTCCGAGGTCCGTGCGGATTATCAAATCTGAGGATTTCGGAAAATTGCTGCGCTCGGTTGATCCGGGCGCAGTCCGACTCGGACGTGATCTGGTATCCATCAATGTTCTTCCGAACAAGGATATCGGTCGCGTCCGTTTTGGTTTTACGGTAGGCAAGCACAACGTTCCCCGCAGTGTGGATCGCGCATTGGTAAAGCGCGTCATGCGTGACTGCTGCCGCAAGGAGTTGCCGAATTTTTGCGCTCTGGCTGAGGAGCTTTCGGCGGGGCTTGAGATTGGCCTGCGTCTGAGACAGCCTTTGAAGAACGTTGGCCGGGACATTACGGTCGCAGGGGCCAAGGCGTCAGTTCGTCGCAGCGCCGAGGCGTGCCTCAAGGCTGTGAAGAAGCGTCTGCCGGAAGCGGTGGCCCGCTCTTTGAAGGCCGTGCCGTGACGGCAAGGTTCTTCATTGCGCTTGTCAAGCTTTACCGGCTTCTTTTTTCCGCCTGGGTTGGTCGCGGCTGTCGATTTATTCCGACTTGTTCGGAGTATTCGATTGAGGCCTTTGAGAGATTCGGCGCGGCGCGCGGCTTGTACCTCACCGTGATGCGGATACTTCGGTGTCATCCGTTGGGCGGCAAGGGCTGGGATCCTGTGCCTAAGAGGTTTCGCTGGGACTGCTGGCGGCACGATGAGGAAAAGCGCTTTCTTTGAGCGGAGAAGGGGAAAATCCGCAGGCGTGACAGCCTAAAATGCTCCTTTTGGTTTGAACGGTCCGGCGTCCGGGTCGTCACGAAACATCAACTTCTTAACTGACAGATCGGAAATGGGAAGCGATTTTCAACGTACCATTCTGTGGGTGGTTCTGGCCGCCGCAGTTTTCATGTTGTGGGACAACTGGCAGGTCTACAACGGCAAGCCGTCTTTTCTCGGCACTACGAAGGTAGCCGAACAGCAGGCGGCTCAGCCCGAAGCGGCTGCTGTTCCTGACGCCTCGGTTCCCATGACAGGCGCAGGCTCTGAAGCGGTTGCCAAGGGCATGATTCAGACCGGCAGCCCGGTGGAAGTTGCAAATGATCTTTTGAAGCTCACGATCGATGAACAGGGCGCTGTGGTGACGCGTGCCGAACTCTTGAAGGAGCATCAAGAAGCGGACTGGACCGAAGTAGGGCTCGCCGGCATGATTCTTGGCAAGAAAACGCCGGAACCGAAGAACATCGTTCTCTTTGATGTGTCCGCAAAGCATGTTTACGTGGCGCAGAGCGGCTTGATTGGCGGTGACTTTCCTAACCACAAGTCGCAATACAAGTTTGTCGGCACGAAGATATCCAATGAGTTCGACAAAGAGCTAAATCGCGAAGTGAAGGTGACGACGGCGACGTTTGAAGCGACGCAGGGCGGCGTCACAGTTCAGAAGAACTACGTTCTCGCCGATGGCCACTATGGACTAACGGTTCGAGACGTGGTGACGAACAATGGCTCGACGACTGTTCGCCCGAGTGTCTACTATCAGATCACTCGCGACGGCGCAAAGCCTGATGGAGAAAGCTCTTTCTACTACACCTATACGGGGCCAGCGATCTACACTGAAGAGGACAAGTTCCAAAAGGTGAAGTTTGATGACGTAGCTGATCAGCGTCCGGTGAAGGCGGACAACGGCTGGGTGGCAATGATTCAGCACTATTTCCTCTCGGCTTGGGCGGATGTTCGCGGCGAGAATGTGAAGGTGCAGCGCGAGCTCTATACCTCCAAGCTTGACAACGACCTCTATGCTGTCGGTTCTATCGTTCGCATGAATGACGTCGAACCCGGAAAGTCCGTGACGCAGGAGGAAGTGCTCTACGTTGGTCCTCAGGATCAGGCGCGACTCTCCTATATCGCCGACGGCCTGGATCTCGTGGTTGACTACGGCTGGCTTACGTTCCTTGCCAAGCCCATTTACGCTGTCTTGAATTTCCTTCACGGCCTTGTCGGCAACTGGGGCTGGGCTATTGTGCTTCTTACTTGCCTTGTGAAGGCAATCCTCTATCCGATTTCTGCGGCGGGCTACAAGTCCATGGCGCGCATGAAGGAAGTGACGCCGCGCATGAAGGCGTTGCAGGAACAGTACGGCAATGACAAGCAGCGCTATCAGCAGGCGATGATGGAGCTCTACAAGCGAGAGAAGATCAATCCGGTGGGGGGGTGTCTTCCGATCTTTCTGCAGATTCCGGTGTTCCTCTCGCTCTACTGGGTGCTTCTGGCGTCCGTGGAGTTGCGCGGATCTGAGTGGATTTTCTGGGTGACCGATCTCGCGATGCCTGATCCGTGGTTTATTCTGCCTGCGGTGATGATGCTCACGATGTTCCTGCAGATCAAGCTGAATCCGACGCCGACGGATCCGATGCAGGCGAAGATGATGGTGGTGATGCCGCTTGTCTTTGGCGTGATGTTCTTCTTCTTTGCGTCGGGTCTTGTGCTCTACTGGCTTACGAATAATCTTCTGTCGATCTGGCAGCAGTGGTATGTGAACAAGCAGATTGCAACGGAGCGCGCCAACCGGCTGGCGGCAGCGAACGCTAGAAAGTAGCGTTAAAAAGTAAGCGCCCGCTTTTTGAAAGCGGGCGCAATGAAAAACAACGGTGAAATGCCAGAGGGTGTTTCACCGTTTTGTTTTTTTTATACCCCAGGTAATGACGGGGATCGGCCAGAGCCAGGTGCTCACAAACCAGAGGAGCAAGCGGCCAGCAGAGAAGCGAGCGGAGGCGTTGCGTGTGATGAGGTAGATGGAAACAGCGCCGATGAACACCCAAAGCAACAGGCCGCCATAAATGGCGACTCGCCAGTTGTAGGTGTCAGCAAAGCAGCTGCCAAGCCAAGCGGCGAGAGGAACGCTGGCGACAACGGCAAGTGAGGCACCGGCCAATTGAGCGCCGAAAAATTCGTTCGGGTCTTTTTTGAGCGACATGGATGGAGTTCGCTAAAGTGTCAGGACAGGCACATGATGATAGCGGTTCGGCCGCTGCAAATAAAAAAGCAATTAATCACTTTCAAATGATGCACTCAGATCAGGATCCCATTGTTGCTCGGGCGACGGCTTCGGGACGCGGCGGCATTGGCATTGTCCGCATGTCCGGAAGTCGAAAGAATATCATTAGTATTACAGAATCACTTTTTTCAGGACGTATGTTGCAGCCGCGCCGTGCAACGTTGCAGTCGGTGTGTGATGCCGAAGGTCGGGTTATTGATCGGGCGGTCGTTCTCTATTTTGCAGGTCCTCAGTCTTACACAGGCGAGGATGTGCTCGAAATTCAAGCACATGGCGGCACAGCGGTGTTGCAGATGATCATTGATCGATTGCTTGAGGTTGGACGTCCGGTGAATTTGCGACTGGCGGATGCGGGAGAATTTACGCAGCGAGCCTTTTTGAACGGGCGGATGGATTTGGCACAGGCTGAAGCGGTGGCAGACTTGATCGACGCAGGAACTGCTGCGGCAGCACGTGCGGCGACGCGGACATTGCAGGGGGTGTTTTCTGAAAAGGTTCAAAAAGTAAGCGATCACATTACAGAGCTCAGGGCCTATGTGGAGGCGACGTTGGACTTTCCTGAGGAAGACATAGACTTTATTGCTGACGGACGCATTCGTGAGCAGGTGGATGGCATTCTTCTCGAGTTGAGGGATCTTGAAAAGAAGGCGTTGCGTGGCAAAGTGCTTCGGGATGGTCTGACGGTGGTGTTGGTGGGGGCGCCCAATGTTGGAAAAAGTTCGCTTATGAATGCGCTCTCTCAATGCGACGTGGCCATTGTGACGGAAATTGCAGGTACGACGCGCGATCGCATTGAACATGACATCAACTTGGACGGATTGTTGGTTCATCTTATTGATACGGCTGGCGTGCGTGAAACTGAAGATCCGGTGGAGAAAATCGGGGTGGAGCGAACTCTCGCTGCTGTAGAGAATGCAGATGTTGTTTTATCGCTTAGGGATGCCTCGGGGGCTGAGGCGGACAACGCTTGGGCTGCCATGAAGATTCATGAGCGGCTTCGCGAGGGAGTAATCAGCATTGATGTGGTTAATAAGTCGGATCTCAATCGTCCGACAAATGCATCCATGAAGACAGTTGTTTTGTCGGCAAAAACTGGAGATGGCATTGAGATTTTAATTGATAGACTTAAGGATGCATCTGGTAGAGGCATTGAAAATGAAGGAGATTTTTTAGCTCGCAGTCGCCATCTGAATTGCTTGGCACGAGCAAAGATGCATTTGGAGCTAGTACAGGCTAATTTGCAACAGATGACGCTTGAATTGGCGGCGGAGGAATTGCGACTCGCTGGCAATGAAATCGGTGAAATTACGGGACAGGTGTTGCCGGATGATTTGCTCGGGATGATCTTCAGCCGCTTTTGTATTGGGAAATAAAGCCCCTGCCTCTGTTCAATGTTTCACGTGAAACGTCAAAAAAGACAGAACGTTTGGTCTCTGCTTGTTTCACGTGAAACAGAAGAGCGTGGCATGCCAGCAGGATAAAAAACAGGGGGCTCAGTAAAATGCTTAAAATTTTTCCAGTCGATCGATTTCTTATTGATATCTACGCGGTGATTAGAGGTTAATCACCGGAATTGGTCGAAGCATTGTTTCACGTGAAACACCTACCCATGTTATTTCCCGATAATTTTGATGTAGTGGTCATTGGTTGCGGCCATGCTGGTGCAGAAGCGGCACTGGCTTCGGCTCGTATCGGTGCGAAGACACTGTTGATCACGCATAACGTAGAGACCATTGGTCAGCTCTCGTGCAATCCGTCCATCGGCGGCATTGGCAAGGGACATTTGGTTAAAGAGTTGGATGCTTTAGGCGGCGCCATGGGCGCTGTGACCGATGCGGCCGGCATTCAGTTTCGCATTCTTAATAGCTCGAAAGGACCGGCTGTTCGAGCGACGCGTGCTCAAATCGATCGTCAGCTTTATCGCACTGAGATGCGTCGCCGCATCGAGTCTCAGCAGAATCTGTGGATCTTTCAGCAGGAAGCAGAAGATATCGGCATTGAAAACGGTCAGGTGACTTCTGTGACTGTTCGTACAAATCTTGCATTCAAAACGAAAAGCGTGGTTCTTTCCGCTGGTACGTTCTTGAACGGTTTGGTGCATGTAGGGTTGGAACATTACCGAGCGGGGCGCTCAGGTGATCCTGCGGCGGTCCCCTTGGCGGAAAAATTGATTGCGTATGGACTGCATCAGGGACGATTGAAGACGGGCACTCCTTGTCGCATCGATGGACGTTCCATTGACTTCAGTAAGTGTGTGGAGCAGCCGGGAGATTTGAATCCGGTGCCGCATTTCTCCTTGATGGAGCCGGATATTGTGCACCCTCAGCAGATGCCATGCTGGATTACGCACACAAACAAGCAGATGCACGAGATTATTCTCGCCAATCTAGATCGTTCCCCGATGTATTCGGGCATCATCAAAGGAGTTGGTCCGCGCTATTGTCCGTCGATTGAAGACAAGGTGCAACGTTTTGCCGGCAAGGACAGTCATCCGATATTTCTTGAGCCGGAAGGTTTGACGACGAATGAGTATTACCCTAATGGTATTTCTACGTCGTTGCCGTTTGACGTGCAACTTGCCATGTTGCATTGCATTCCGGGCTTGGAAAATGCATATATGGTGCGTCCGGGATATGCCATTGAGTATGACTACTATGATCCTCGAGATCTCCATCGCACGTTAGAAACGAAGCAGATTGGCGGACTTTTCTTTGCAGGCCAGATCAACGGAACGACTGGGTATGAAGAGGCTGCGGCTCAAGGCGTGCTCGCTGGAGCTAATGCTGCGTTGAGGGCGCTAGGACGTGAAACTTGGGCGCCACGCCGCGATGAAGCGTACCTAGGTGTCATGGTGGATGATCTAACAACGCGTGGCGTGACGGAACCGTATCGCATGTTCACTAGTCGTGCTGAGTATCGTCTGAGCCTGCGCGAAGATAATGCAGATGAACGTCTTGCGGAGACGGCGCATCGACTCGGACTTTTACCAGAAGACAAGTGGATCCGATTTGAAAAGAAGCGGGAGGCTGTAGCTAAAGAGTTGGAGCGTCTGAAGTCCACTTGGGTGAACCCGTTGATGCTGGAGAGGGAAGAATCTGAACGAGTGCTCGGAAAGGCAATCGAGCGCGAGTATTCACTGGCTCAGCTTTTGTCGCGTCCAAATGTAGAGTACGGGTGTTTGATGTCCCTCAAGGATAAAAACGATGAAATGGTTTCACGTGAAACATTGACGGATGCAGCTCAGATTGAACAGGTGGACATTGCGCTTAAGTACAGCGGCTACATTGAACGCCAGAAGGATGAAATTGCACGGACGCTCGCTAATGAAACTTTGGTGATGCCGGCGGATTTGGATTATGACGCAGTCACCGGGCTTTCTTTTGAAGTGCGCCAGAAGTTGAAGAAGGCGCGTCCTGCAACTTTGGGTCAGGCCGGGCGGATTTCAGGTGTTACGCCAGCTGCTATTTCACTGCTACTGATTTATCTCAAGCGCAAGCATGGAGTGAGGGCTTGATGGTGGAAAAAATTACGTCGTCTGATATTGCTGCCTGTCTGAAGAGACTCAATCTTTCGTTTGAGGAAAATCAGGCGCAACAGTTGGAGACTTTTTGTGAAACACTGTTGAAGTGGAATTCCACGTACAACCTGACGCGCATCACTGATGCAGCGTCGGTTCTGACGCTGCATGTGGCGGACTCACTCACGCTCGTGCCAAAAGTGGCGGAGTTTGCGCCTAATGCAAAGCGTGTGCTTGATGTGGGAAGCGGCGGAGGCTTGCCTGCCATTCCGCTGGCGGTCATGCGGCCGGATCTTTCTGTTTCAGCGGTGGATACGGTGAAAAAGAAGGCGGTGTTTTTGCGTCAGGCAGGGGCGGTGTGCCAACTTAAGAATTTTACGGTCTTCAATGATCGGGTGGAAAAGTTGGCAGTGTCTCCGTTTGATGTCATCACAAGTCGGGCGTTTGCTTCTTTGAAGGACATGACGGACTGGACGGAGCATTTGCTCGATGAAAATGGCGTGTGGCTCGCTATGAAGGGAAAGCTTTCTGAGGATGAATTAGGAGAGCTGAATGCAATTCGCTTTGATGTGACGAGCGTTCCTCTGACATTGCCAGGAGTTGACGTTGAAAGACATCTCGTGGTAATTCGTCGTCGGAAACATTAGGAGAAAATCGGCTTATGTTTGCTACGGAAATCTCGAGCGCCTACTCCACTGCGCTCTTTGTGTTCGTGTCCTTCTTTCCGGTGCTCAATACGATTGGCGGCGCCATGTTCTTTTTGGCGCTGACAAAAGGCGTGGATACCGCGACTCGATCTCGCATGGCCAATCGGATTGCAATCTACTCCATCATCGTGCTCTTTGTGAGCATGTATGCGGGCAACCTCATCCTGAATTTCTTTGGCATTTCCATTGCCACGTTGCGCGTCGCTGGAGGCATTGTGCTGTTTGGCGCAGGCTGGTCCGCCTTGAATGCGCCGAGTCAGGATGATTCGGCGCCTCAAGCCAAACCCAAGAGTCCACTGGCGCTTTCTTCCATGGCGTTTTATCCGTTCACGCTGCCGTTGACAACAGGTCCCGGGGCTATTTCAGTGGCAGTGGCGATTGGTGCGACGCCCGTGCGCAATGTGGGGGATGCCGTCGGCTGCATCGTTGGCGTGCTGCTGAGCGGTTTGTCCATCTGGATTTGTTATCGCTACTGTGATCGCATCAACAAGCGCGTTGGTGCGGCGGGAGGTGATGCGCTTGCGCGAATCTTTGCTTTTATCCTGATCTGCCTCGGTGTCACCATTTTCTGGGCAGGTTTTTCTGAACTATGGACTACGTTGCCGCGTTAACCATTGACTGAGAAAAAGGAAATAATATGTCTTATAACTTTTGTATAGCCAATCAGAAAGGCGGCGTTGGAAAAACGACCACGACAGTGAACCTGGCTGCGGCTCTGGCGAAGAAAGGCAAAAAAGTGCTCATGATTGACTTGGATGCTCAGGGCAATGCCACCATGGGCTCCGGTATTGAAAAGAGCGAATGCAAAAAGACGGTCTATGAGCTTTTGATCGGAACGGCGAAGTTGGATGAAGTCGTTGTGCACAGCGAGCAGGGAAAGTATGACGTCATCCCCAGCAACCGAGATTTTGCGGCGGCGGAAATGGACCTCATGGAATGCGATGACGCAGACATGCGTTTGAAAAAGATTCTGGATCCGCTCGCTGACAAGTACGACTGGATTTTGATCGATTGTCCTCCGACACTGTCCATTGTGACGGTGAATGCGCTTTGCGCTGCAGTGGGCGTCATCATCCCGATGCAGTGTGAATACTTCTCCCTCGAGGGCTTGAGCGACTTGGTGAATGCGGTGAAGCGTGTGCGCTTTAACAAGAATCCCAACTTGAAGATGATTGGCTTGCTTCGAGTTATGTTTGATCCGCGCATGACGCTGCAGAAGCAGGTGAGTGATCAACTCAAGGAAAACTTTGGCGATCGAGTCTTTGATACGGTCATTCCGAGAAACGTTCGTCTGGCAGAGGCGCCCTCTTACGGTCTTCCAGGCGTTCTATACGATCCTTCAAGCCGCGGCGCGAAGGCCTATCTGCAGTTTGCACGCGAGATTGTGAAGCGCGTGGAAGCCCCGGCAAAGGAGAAGTAAGTCATGGCAAAACCTCATCGCGGTCTGGGCCGCGGGCTCAAGGGGCTTTTGGGCGACGATGTGTCAATGGTTCAGATGCAGGGACTGTTGGGTGAAAAGACGGCGCAGGAAGCCGTCGTGTCCGGTGACGTCGTTACGGAAATGGACATGTCACTGTTACAGGCTGGCAAATATCAGCCGCGCTCAAAGATGGAGGA
Source organism: Acutalibacteraceae bacterium (assembly GCA_963647785.1). Taxonomy (GTDB): domain Bacteria; phylum Pseudomonadota; class Gammaproteobacteria; order Burkholderiales; family Burkholderiaceae_F; genus Duodenibacillus. Next base: position 37,561 of record CAVJBF010000002.1, on the reverse strand, counting down.
GGAGAAGCTTCGCGAGCTTTCAGACTCCATTCGGGAGCAGGGGGTCATCAGTCCCATCATCGTTCGTCCGATCGGCGAAGGCCGATATGAGATCATTGCGGGGGAACGACGCTTTCGAGCTTCCCAACTGGCGGGCAAGACGAAGATCCCTGCCATCGTTAGAGAATTGGATGACAAGACGACGCTCGCCGTTGCGCTCATTGAAAACATGCAGCGCGAAGACCTGAACGTCATGGAAGAGGCGGTAGGCGTAAAGCGACTCATCGACGAATTTGGCTTCACGCATGAAGAGGCGGCGAAGGCGATCGGACGCAGCCGTCCGGCAACGTCGAATCTTCTGCGTCTCCTGAATCTCGCGGAGCCCGTGCAGAAGATGGTGTCCGAAGGAAAGCTGGAGATGGGGCATGCGCGTGCTCTCCTGTCGCTTTCTGGGGGCGAGCAGGTGCTGGCGGCGACCGAGATCATTCGTCAGGGATCCAGTGTTCGGCAGGCTGAGAAGATGGTGTCGAACTGGGGCAAGGAGAAGCTGGCCAAGCCCAAGACGAATCCAGAGCGCACGAAGGATGATGAAATTTTGGAGCGACGCTTGAGTGATGCGCTTGCGGCGCCTGTGCACGTTAATGTGGGACGGCTCGGCAAAGGGCAGATCGTGATTGATTTTGCGGATCTCGATGACCTTCAGGCCATCATTGAAAAGCTTCTTCCTGGTGACGAGCCGGCTTGATTTGAGTCAAATACCGTAAACAGGGTGTGAGCTAGTTCGAAAAGACTAGTACTTTTAGACATTCGGGTACTTGTTTAAAAATGTGAGCGTACGTAAAATAATGCAGTTTTTCAGATACATTCATGCAAGGGTCGCGAAATGAACCGCGAAGAGCTGTTTCACGTCGTGATCTGCCAGTGGATGCTGGTTCTTGCAACGGTTGTTTTGTCAGCATTTTTTAGCTTGAACGCGGCGATTTCCGCCGCAATGGGCGGGATGTGCGTAGCGATACCAAACTCGCTGGTGGTGTTGAACCTTCTTGTGAGTGATGTGACGAAGCGTCCGATTGCGCCTGGAATGGTGCTGGTGCTGGAGTTTCTGAAAATTTTGGCGACGTGCCTGCTGCTGTTCCTGATGGCTGTCTTGTTTTCGGGGCTTGTGTGGCCGGCGGTGGTCTTTGGGATCATTGCTGCCGCGCTCAGCGTGTTGCTGTTGCCGATTTTTAATCATTGAAAACCTAGGATCGGTTTACTTATGGCTACTGAAGCAGCTCAAAGCCCTACCGAATACATGGTTCACCACTTGACGCACAATGCCTCTGGCAAGATGCAGTCGATTGTGGACTTCTCGGTCATCAACTATGACACGATCGTGTTTTCGGTGCTGATGCTGGTGATCTGCCTCTGGCTCCTTTATAAGGGCGCCAAGAAGGCTACCAGCGGAGTGCCGGGAAAATGGCAGTGCGCAGTTGAAATGGTGGTTAGCCTTGTTGAAGAACAGAGCAAGGCCATCGTGCACGGTGACCGAACCTTCATCGCGCCCTGCGCGCTGACTGTGTTCGTCTGGGTTATCCTGATGAACGCCATCGACTTGGTTCCGGTGGACTTGCTTCCGTCGATTGCCGGTCTGTTTGGGGTTCACTACCTGCGTCCGCTGCCTACAGCGGATCTGAACGGCACGCTCGGTATTTCCGTGAGTGTTCTCGTTCTTTGCATCTATTATGGGATCAAGGTGAAAGGTGCAGGCGGTTTTGTCCACGAGCTCTTTACGGCTCCGTTTGGCAACAATATTTTCCTGTGGCCCTTCAACTTCATCCTTAATATCGTCGAGTACCTGGCGAAGACCGTGTCTCTCGGGATGCGACTGTTCGGTAACATGTACGCTGGCGAATTGCTCTTTTTCCTGATCGCGCTTCTGGGGGGCTACGCACTGTCGTTTGGTGCCGTAGGCGGTTCTGCGAGCGTGTTCGGACAAGTCGTGGCCGGCCTTTGCTGGTGGCTGTTCCACATTATGATCGTTCTGTTGCAGGCGTTCATCATGATGATGCTGACCTTGGTTTACATTGGTCAGGCTCATGACGGCCACTGACAGTCAACATTTTTTCTTTTTTCTTTCTTCTTCCTTTTTGGAAATTCAAGGAGTTTGTAATGACCAACGTCGCTATGGTTGCCATCGCCTGTGGCCTTATCATCAGCTTGGGTGCTATCGGCGCCTGCCTCGGCATTGCCATCATGGGGTCCAAGTACCTCGAATCTGCTGCTCGTCAGCCTGAACTGATGAACGCCCTGCAGACCAAGATGTTCCTCCTCGCCGGTCTGATCGACGCGGCCTTCCTGATTGGTGTCGGTATCTCGATGCTGTTTGCGTTTGCTAACCCCTTCGTCGGCTAATTCCTAGCCTGCGGCACAACGTCTTTTTTATCAATGACGCCGTCAGTGCCGGCCGCATCTGGTCCGGCATTGACGTAACGGGGTTCCCATAATGAACATCAACGCAACACTGTTTGTACAGATGCTGGTGTTCTTCATCGGTTGTTGGATCACGATGAAGTTCATCTGGCCGCCTTTGGTCAAAGCGATCGAAGAACGCCAAAAGAAGATCGCCGAAGGTCTGGCGGCTGCTGACAAGAGCACTGTCGCTCTGGCGGAAGCGGAAGCCAAGGGTCGTGAAATCGAAGCCGAAGCGCGTGCTCGTGCGACGACGATCGTTTCCGACGGCGAAAAGCGCGGAGCCAAGATTGTCGAGAGCGCCAAGGAACAGGCCCAGGTCGAAGCCGATGCCATCATCGCTGCGGCGCGTGCTGAAGTCGCTCAGGAAGTGCAGCGGGCTCGCGAAGCTCTCCGTAACGAAGTGGCGGCTCTTGCCGTCGCCGGTGCAGAAAAGATTCTCCAGCGCGAAGTCGATGCGGCCGCTCACGCTCAGATGCTTGACCAACTTAAGGCGAAGCTCTGACCATGGCTGAACTTTCGACGATTGCACGTCCGTACGCCGAAGGCCTTTGGCTGGCGCTTACGGAACACAACACTTCCGCGGCGAAGATCACCAAGATCGGTCAGTACCTTGACGTGCTGGCCGAGGTTTCTCACGATCCTCAGATCAATGAGCTCGTGAACGACCCCAAACTGACCGTCGATCAGGTCTACGAGGTCATTACCGGTGCCTTGGGCAAGGGACTCGCTCCCGAGCTCACCGGTTTGATCCGTGTTGTGATCGAAAACGGTCGTCTGGAAGCTCTGCCTGAAATTGCCGCGCAGTACCGCGCTCTTAAGAACGAATCCGAAGGCGTCGCTGACGCCTACATTGAGACCGCCTACGCCTTGGATGACAAGGCCGTGAAGCAGGTTCTTGCAGACTTGTCTGATCGCTTTCCCGGCAAGAAGCTCAACCCGATCGTGACCGTGAATCCGGACTTGATCGGCGGTGTGAGCATCACTGTCGGCGACCAGATCATCGACACGTCCGTGCGTGCCCGCTTGAAGAAGATGCAGGCGGCGCTCACCGCATAAATTTCGGAGCTCAAAGATGCAACTCAATCCCAGTGAAATCAGCGAACTGCTGAAGCAGCGAATCGAAGGCCTCGGGGTCTCCGCTGATCTCCGTACCCAAGGGACCGTGATTTCGGTTACCGACGGTATCTGCCGTGTTCACGGTCTTCATGACGTGATGCAGGGCGAAATGCTCGAATTTCCCAACAACACCTACGGCCTTGCTCTGAATCTGGAGCGCGATTCTGTCGGTGCAGTGGTTCTTGGTGAATACGAACACATTTCTGAAGGCGACACGGTCAAGACGACCGGCCGCATTCTTTCCGTTCCCGTCGGTCCGGCTTTGATCGGCCGCGTAGTGAACGCTCTTGGTCAGCCGATTGACGGCAAGGGCCCGATCGACACGAAGGAATACGACGTGGTCGAAAAGGTGGCCCCCGGCGTTATCGAACGTCAGTCTGTGTCCCAGCCGGTGCAGACCGGCTTGAAGTCCATCGACGCCATGATTCCCGTCGGCCGCGGCCAGCGCGAACTCATCATCGGCGACCGTCAGACGGGCAAGACCGCCATCGCGCTCGATACGATCATCAACCAGAAGGGCAAGAACCTCATCTGCGTTTATGTCGCCATCGGTCAGAAGGCCTCCACGATCGCCAACGTCGTCCGTCAGCTCGAAGAGCACGGCGCCATGGAATACACGATCGTTGTCGCTGCCTCCGCTTCTGAAACGGCGGCTCTGCAGTACATCGCGCCGTACGCCGGCGCTACGATGGGCGAATACTTCCGCGATCGCGGCCAGGACAGCCTCATCGTTTACGACGACTTGACGAAGCAGGCCTGGGCCTATCGTCAGATTTCCTTGCTGTTGCGTCGTCCGCCGGGACGCGAAGCTTACCCCGGCGACGTCTTCTATCTGCACTCCCGCTTGCTCGAACGCGCCGCTCGCGTGAACCCGACCTATGTCGAACGCTTCACGAAGGGCGAAGTGAAGGGCAAGACCGGCTCCATGACGGCTCTGCCGATCATTGAAACGCAGGCTGGCGACGTTACGGCCTTCGTTCCGACGAACGTGATTTCGATTACCGACGGTCAGATCTTCCTGGAAACGGATCTTTTCAACGCCGGTATTCGTCCTGCCATCAACCCCGGTATCTCGGTGTCTCGCGTAGGCGGTGCTGCTCAGACGAAGATCATCAAGAAGCTGGGCGGCGGCGTGCGTCTCGCGCTTGCGCAGTATCGTGAACTGGCGGCCTTCGCTCAGTTCGCGAGCGACCTTGATGAAGCGACCCGCAAGCAGCTCGAACGCGGCCGCGTGGTGACCGAGCTCATGAAGCAGCCTCAGTACCAGCCTCTGCAGGTTTGGGAAGAAGCCGTGACGCTGTTTGCGGTGGAACAGGGCTTCTATGACAACGTCGCTGTGAAGGATGCCTTGCGCTGTGAACGCGCCATGCGCGACTTCCTGCAGACGAAGTATGCTGATCTGATCGCCCACATCGAAGCCGAAAAGCAGCTCTCCAAGGAGGACAACGCTGCTCTCAAGGCTGCGATCGAAGACTTTCAGAAGAACGGCGCTTACTAACTGCGCATTTTTAAGAGGACCACATGCCTAGTACAAAGGAAATTCGCGGAAAGATCAAGAGCGTGCAGAACACGCGCAAGATCACGAAGGCGATGGAAATGGTTGCGGCCTCGAAGATGCGCAAAGCTCAGGATCGGATGCGTCAGGCTCGTCCTTACGCTGACAAGATTCGCAACATCATTGCGCATCTCGCGGCGTCTTCGACGGACTACTCGCATCCCTTCCTCGTCAAGCACAAGGCTCAGTCGGGCAAGGCGGCGATGATTATCGTCGCCACCGACAAGGGGCTGGCGGGCGCGCTGAACACCAACATTCAGCGCCTCGTGCTTCACAAGTCTCAGGAACTCCGCGAAAAGGGCCAGTCCCTTTCCGTGACCGCTATCGGCAACAAGGCTGTCGCCTTTTCCGGTCATCTCGGTCTGGAGGTCGTGAGTCAGGTCGTGCAACTCGGCGATCGGCCCAACCTCGAACGCCTGCTCGGTGCTATCCGCGTTCAGCTGGATGCGTACGCGCAGGGCAAGGTTGACGCCGTGTATCTCGCTTACACGCGTTTCGTGAACGCTATGAAGCAGATTCCGATGGTTGAGCAGCTTTTGCCGCTCTCTGAGGAAAAGCTCGCCGCGATCGGTGAAGAGCCGCGTCAATACTCGTGGGATTACATCTACGAACCCGATGCGCAGACTGTGCTCGACGAATTGCTCAAGCGCTACGTCGAAGCTTTGATTTATCAGGCGGTTGCAGAAAATATGGCTTCTGAGCAGTCAGCCCGTATGGTCGCCATGAAGGCGGCTTCGGACAATGCGAAGAAGCTCATCGGAGATCTGCAGCTCGTCTACAACAAGACCCGTCAGGCCGGCATTACGAAGGAAATCACCGAAATCGTCGGTGGTGCCGCTGCGGTGTCTTAAGAGATTTGAATACCGAGGATTAACCCATGAGTATCGGACAAATCGTTCAGGTGATCGGCGCTGTGGTGGATATCGAATTCCCCCGCGACGAAATGCCGAAGGTTTACGACGCCCTCGTCCTTGAACAGGACAACACCAACACCCTGGCCGAGGCAGGCCTGACCTTTGAAGTGCAGCAGCAGCTCGGTGACGGCATCGTCCGTACCATTGCCATGGGCTCTTCTGACGGTCTTCGCCGCGGCATGAAGGTGAAATCCACCGGAGCGGGCATTTCCGTTCCCGTGGGTCACAAGACGCTCGGCCGCATTATGGACGTGCTTGGCCGCCCCATCGATGAAGCGGGCCCGATCGGCGAAGAAGAACGCCGTGAGATTCACCGCGCTGCGCCGAAGTTCGACGAACTGAGCCCGGCTGTTGACCTTCTGGAAACCGGCATCAAGGTTATCGACCTTATCTGCCCGGTCGCCAAGGGCGGCAAGGTCGGCCTCTTCGGCGGCGCCGGCGTGGGCAAGACCGTCAACATGATGGAGCTCATCAACAACATCGCCAAGGCCTATGGCGGCTACTCCGTTTTCGCGGGCGTTGGCGAACGTACCCGTGAAGGCAATGACTTCTACCATGAAATGGAAGAGTCCAAGGTGCTCGACAAGGTGGCCATGGTGTTCGGTCAGATGAACGAACCCCCGGGCAACCGTCTGCGCGTCGCCTTGACGGGTTTGACGATGGCTGAAGCCTTCCGTGACGAGGGCCGCGACATCCTGCTCTTCATTGACAACATCTACCGCTATACGCTCGCGGGTACCGAAGTGTCCGCGTTGCTGGGCCGCATGCCTTCCGCCGTGGGGTATCAGCCCACCCTCGCTGAAGAAATGGGCAAGCTGCAGGAACGAATTGCTTCCACGAAGACAGGCTCCATTACGTCGATTCAGGCTGTGTACGTGCCCGCTGACGACTTGACTGACCCGTCTCCTGCGACGACGTTCAGCCACTTGGACGCCACGATCGTTCTTAGCCGTGAAATCGCTTCGCTGGGTATTTACCCTGCCATCGACCCGCTCGACTCCACGAGCCGTCAGATGGATCCGAACATCATCGGCGAAGAGCACTACAGCGTGGCTCGCCGCGTTCAGGAAACCCTGCAGAAGTACAAGGAACTGCGCGATATCATCGCCATTCTTGGCATGGACGAACTGTCTCCTGAAGACAAGCTCGCCGTGACCCGTGCTCGTAAGATCCAGCGTTATCTCTCGCAGCCCTTCCATGTGGCCGAAGTGTTTACCGGTGCCCCCGGCAAGTACGTGCCCTTGAAGGAAACGATCCGCGGCTTCAAGATGATTGTTGACGGCGAGTGCGACGAGTTGCCGGAACAGGCCTTCTACATGGTCGGTACGATCGACGAAGCCTTCGAAAAGGCCAAGACGATCAAGTAATAAGACTCAGATGCGAAGCGGCGGCGCATCGCCGCGGCTTCGCCTGGGGGTTATTTCCCGCCGATTAAACGGAGCAACTTATGGCAACGCTTTTTGTTGACGTCGTCAGTGCAGAAGAGGGCATCTTCTCGGGAGAAGCGTCTTTTGTGGCGCTTCCCGGTCAGGAAGGTGAACTCGGCATTCTGCCCGGTCACGTCCCGCTCATTACCCGCATTCGTCCGGGCGCTGTTCGCGTCAAGACCTCTGAGGGTAAGGAGGAAAATATTTTCGTTGCCGGCGGCATTCTTGAGGTTCAGCCCGATCGCGTGACGGTTCTTTCCGACACCGCTATCCGCAGCAAAGACCTTGATGAAGCTAAGGCAAAGAAAGCGCTCGAAGATGCCAAGCAGGCCAAGGAACAGGCCAAGAGCAATACGGAAATCGCGAAACTCGAAGCGACGATGTCTGCTCTGGCGGCCCAGCTTGCCTACATCCGCAGAATGCGCCACTAAAGGACTTCGGTTCTTTGGCTGTGTTTGCAGCGAAAAGGACGTTCGGGATCATCCCGAGCGTCTTTTTTTTGGTAGGATGGTCGAATCCGTTCAAAACGGAGTCAGACTTTTCAAATAGGGGTAGGGATATGTTGTTGAAAGATGTGATTCAGGTCTGCACCGATGGCAGCGACCTTTCGCACAAGGGCATTGAATCGGCTGTGGAAATCGCCAAGGCGCTGAAGCTTCCGGTGGTTGGCATGACGGCAGTGCTCGGCAGGCCCAACCTCGTGGCGGGCCTGGAGCATGAATCGAAGGACGTTCAGGAGCGCCTCAATGCGGTGAAGCGTCTTGCGGAAGCGGCGGAGGTGCCGTTTGAGCTCGTTGCCGAGCATTGCGAGGAAGTTTCCAGCGCGATTTTGAGCGTGGCCGACCGTTACGAAGCCCGTTGCATCGTGATGGCAAGCCGCGGCCTTGGCACGCTGGGAAGCCTTATTCTGGGTTCTGAAACGCAGAAGGTCCTTGCGAAGGCTGATCGTCCTGTGCTCGTGATTCGCTGAGCATTTTTGGGAAAAGCCGCCCGCAGCTGTTGGACATTGGCGTCCAACGGTGCCGGCGGCTTTTTTATTTTAGACGGGCGGAGAGCTCTGCCGCTGAGAGGCCCTTGAAGAGAATGCGCTTGGCGCGGGAGGTGTCGCCGGCAATGAGTTCCAGTGCAGACTTCGCAAGTCCTGTTTTTTCGCTGAGAAAACGCAGAAGCTTTTCGTTGGCTTTGCCGTCCACAGGCGGCGCCGTTAGGGCTACCTTAAGTTTTCCGTCGTATTCTCCGACAATGGCATCGCGCTTGGCGCCAGGCTGAGCGTGGACGGCCAGAACGGCGCCCGCGGCATGCGGTATGACCCACGGAGTCTGCGTCGCTGAAGCGGCGGGGGCAGTCTCCGAAACAACGGCAGCTCTTTTTTTATTTCGACTCATGAAACCGATCAACGATACTTTCCTGCGTGCTTTAAAGCGCGAACAGACTGAATACACGCCGCTGTGGCTGATGCGCCAGGCCGGTCGCTACCTGCCGGAATATAACGCGACGCGGGAACGTTTGGGGAGCTTTCTGGCGCTTGCCCAGTCGCCCGAAGGCGCCTGCGAAGTGACGCTGCAGCCGGTGGATCGCTTCGGTCTGGATGCCGCCATCCTTTTTTCCGACATTCTCACGGTGCCGGATGCGATGGGGCTCGGTCTTTCCTTTGTGAAGGGCGAGGGACCGGTGTTCGCGAAGCCTGTGCGTACTGAAGAAGACGTCAAGGGGCTCTATGTGCCGGATCCTGCGGACAAGCTTCGTTATGTGACGGATGCGGTGAGCGTCATCCGCCGGGCTCTCAACAACCGCGTGCCGCTCATCGGCTTTTCCGGCTCTCCCTTTACGCTTGCCTGCTATATGGTCGAAGGCGGTTCTTCGAAGGACTTTGCGACGGTAAAGCAGATGCTCTATCGTCGTCCGGATCTGCTGCATGCCATTCTTGACGTCAATGCCCGTGCTGTCACGGCGTACCTGAACGCTCAGATTGAAGCGGGCGCACAGGCGGTGCAGATTTTTGACACCTGGGGCGGTGCGCTTGCCGACGGCGCTTATCAGGCATTCTCTCTCAAGTACATCGCAGACATTATTCGCGGCCTTCATCGTGAGCACGATGGCGAGAAGGTGCCCGTCATCGTTTTCACGAAGGGATGCGGCAACTGGCTAGAGGATCTCGCGGCTAGCGGCGCTGACTGCATAGGCGTTGACTGGTGCGTGAATCTTGCGGCGGCGCGACGCCGCACTGGCGACAAGGTGGCATTGCAGGGCAACATGGATCCGGCGGTTCTTTTTGCAGGCGAAGACGCTATTCGCGCGGAAGCGCGGCGGCTGTTGGATGAATTCGGCCCGGTGGGGCAGGGCGGCCATGTCTTCAATCTCGGCCACGGCATCAGCCAGTTCACTGATCCGGAAGCAGTCAGGATTCTTGTGGATGAAGTGCATCAGTATTCTCGGACGAAGCACGCTTGAGAATTGCAGGGCTGAGGAAGCGTGTAAAAGTCAATCCACAGAGTTATCCACAGGTTTTTTCAATGCAGCCGCTGTCATTCTTGAAGTGACAGCGGCTGATTTTTCCCTTAGATTTGACGTGCCGTGCATTGAAAATAAAAGGAACTGTATTTTTTAGGATGTTGGCGCCAAGGAGGATGACGTTATGAGCTCTCCACTGTTCGTTTCGGCGTTTTCCTCTTCTCCACAAAGTTATCCACAGGCGAAGACTCTTCCTCGGTCAGCATCTTGTGTTTCATGAGTTGGGCTACCCCTATGGGTAGCGGTTGACAAAATGTCTTTTTGGGAATCGAGTAGGATGCGTCAATTCCTCCCATTGATTGTTCCTCTGTCATGACGTCCTTTCAGTATGCCCGGGTGCTGGTTGACTCGCCCCTGCCGCCGCTTGACTACAAAGTGCCGGAAGACATGGCGCTTGCGGCGGGGGACCGCGTGGTGGTGCCTTTGCAGACGCGCAAGGTGGTTGGCATCGTCGCGGAGCTGAGGGCGGCTACGGACGTTGAGCCGAAGAAGTTGCGATCGGTGGCGAAGCTTTTGGCGGATACTCGGCCGCTTTCAAAGGAATGGCTGGACTTCACGCGCTTTGCGGCGGACTACTACCTTTCTTTTTGGGGAGAGGCGGCGTTGCCGGCGCTGCCGCCCTTTTGGCGGCGCGTGCCGAGGGCAAGACATGAAGCGACGGTTGCTTCGCTGAAAACGTTGAAGGAAAAGGCTGTGACGCCTTCGGAGGCGCCTGTTTTGAATGCCGAGCAGGCATCTGCGGTGCAGGCCATCACCGAAGCGAAGGGCTTTTCGCCCTTTCTTTTGTTTGGCGTCACGGGGTCGGGCAAGACAGAGGTGTATCTCGCCGCCATGCGGGCGGTGTTGAAAAAAGATCCGGAAGCGCAGGTGTTGCTGCTCGTGCCGGAAATCAATCTGACGCCGCAGTTGGAGAACCGAGTTCGATCTCGATTTGCGGGAGAGAGTGTGGTGACGCTTCACTCAAAGCTCGCGCTGAAGGAGCGGGCGGCGAGCTGGCTTGCTGTTCATGAGGGGCGAGCTCGCGTGCTGGTAGGCACCCGCATGGCAATTTTTGCGAGCTTCACGAAACTCTCACTCATTCTGGTGGATGAAGAGCACGACGCAAGCTACAAGGCGGGGGATGGCATCTATTACTCTGCTCGGGACCTTGCCGTGAAGCGGGCTCATACGCTGGGCATCACTTGTGTGATGGGATCGGCGACACCGTCGTTGGAAACTTGGGCGAAGGCGCAGAAAGGACGCTACCAGTTGCTGCAGCTCACCCTTCGTGCAGCGGCGCATGCGAAGCTTCCTGCGTTGAAACTCATCGACACCCGGCAGGAAAAGGGCGGCACCTTCATTACGGCAGCACTGAAGGCGGAAGTGGACGCTGCGCTTGAGAGAAAAGAGCAGGCGCTGCTTTTCGTGAATCGCCGGGGCTATGCGCCGACCTTGACCTGCACGGCCTGCGGTTGGGTGAGCCGTTGTGATCACTGTTCAGGCTTTACGGTTTACCACAAGGCGGAGAAGCGGCTTGTGTGCCACCACTGCGGCACGAACTATCCGATTCCGACGCATTGCCCGACTTGCGGCAATGCTGACCTCATTGCGATTGGCTCCGGGACGCAGAAAATTGAGGAGCTTGTGGAGGCGACTTGGCCTGATCGGGCGATTCTTCGAATTGACAGTGACAGCACGTCAAAGAAGGGATCGGCGGAGGAGGCGTTCCAGAAGGTACACGCGGGCAAGGCCGACATCGTGGTGGGCACGCAGATGATTGCCAAGGGACACGACTTTCAGAAAGTGTCGGTGGTGGGGGTGCTCAACGCTGACGCGCAGCTGGTGAGCCCTGATGTGCGCGCCGAGGAGCGGCTTTTTGCAACGCTCATGCAGGTGGCGGGGCGCGCCGGTCGTGGAGAGACGACGGGGGAGGTGGCTGTGCAGACGCGCTACCCAGACCATCCCATCTACGAGGCGCTTCGGCATCAAAACTATCGGGAGTTTGCTGAGCGCGTCTTGGAAGACCGGCGGGATCTTCACGCGCCGCCTTTTGTGCATCAGGCGTTGGTGAAGGCGCAGGCCAACACGCTCGAGCGGGCGCTGGGGTTTTTATCTCGCGCGGCGGAGGCGGCGCAGACGATGAATGAAGACGGCGCAGTGGCAGTCTACGATCCGGTGCCGATGGCGCTCTTTCGCTTGATGGATGTGGAGCGAGCGCAACTTCTGGTGGAAAGCGACAGCCGGGCAGCGCTTCATCGCTTTTTGAAGCAATGGAGCGCCGGCTTTGTGCAGGAGCCTGGCGTCACCTGGCGCATTGAAGTGGATCCACAGGAAGTCTGATGTTCGTTTGGGCTGAGTTTCTGCGGCTTCTAGTCACAATCCCCCACGAGGACGGCCGTTCGCCGATGGGGCTTTTCATCCTCGGGTAAAATCCTGCGCGCTCTTGATTCTGGCTGAATTTCTAATGGGGGCCGGTTGCTATCGGAACCGCCGTCATCCGACGGAGCTTCAGACTAGACAGGAGAAGACAAAAAGAAATTTCACTCTTTCAACAGGGATTCACTCATGACGGAACCTCAAGCTCCTGCTGCCAAGACGGCAGAACCGGAGAAGAAGGTCGGCATCGGTGCGTACATTGCGCTCGCACTCGCCGTCGTTCTCTTCTCGGGCGTCTTCTACAAGATGCCGGAGGGCCAGAAATGGCTCGGCGCTTTTGACTTTACGACGTTGATCGGTCATTTCGGCACCATTGCCGGCTCGAAGAACACCTTCGCTGGCGCCGGTGGCGACAGCGCTCGCGCCGGCTTCCTCTTTTCGCTCTCTTTGATTCCGGGCGTGATGCTGGCGCTGGGGCTCATTGAGGTGCTCGCTCACTACGGTGCTCTGCGTGCTGCGCAGGTGCTGATGACGCCGCTTTTGAAGCCGATCCTTGGCGTTCCGGGGTACACGGGCTTGGCGCTTGTGACGGACTTCCAGAGCACGGACGGCGGCGCTGCGCTGACGCGTGCTCTTTACGATGAGAAGCGCGTCACCCAAAAGCAGCTCATCACGATCTGCGCCTGGCAGTACGCTGGTGCGGGCTGCATCAACAACTACTACTCCACGGTGTCGGCGCTCTTCCCGATGTTCGTGTGCCCAGTGTGGATTCCCGTGATCATCATCATCTGCCTGAAGTTTGTTGGCGGCGCTTTGATCCGCTCTGTTCTTTCGACGCTCTACAAGAAGGATTTCGAAAATGACAACTAATGCGACGAATGCTGCCGAGCAGAAGAAGGAATCCAATAATCCGTTTGATATTTTCATCGTTGGTCTGCGCAAGGGCCTCAACATCGGCCTCTACAGCCTGCTGCCCAATGTTTTGATGGCGTTTGTGCTCACCCAGATGCTCCGCCTCTTTGGCGTAATGGATTTTCTGGGCCACACTTGCGGCGGTCTCATGAGCATCTTTGATCTGCCGGGGGAAGCGGTTACGGTGCTTCTGGCGACGTGGCTCTCCTGCGGCGCCGGCGTTGGCGTGGCGGCAAGCCTTGCGGCTCACGGCACCCTCACGCCGCATGACGTCACGATTCTCGCGCCTTGCTTCATTCTGATGGCTTCTCAGATTCAGTACATGGGCCGCCTTCTGGGCGTGGCCGACGTGCCGAAGAAGTACTGGCCGGTTCTGATGCTGAATTCTGTGCTGATGGCCTTCATCAGCATGGAGATCATGCGCTTCTTTGTCTGATGACAGAAAGACTCTCGAGGGTTCTGCCCCGACAGAGTCGTTTTCGCCTTTTGGCGAAAAAGGGCGCGGGACGACGGTCTTTTCAGGCTATAATCCCGCGCTGCATCCCCGTATTTCAATGGATAGAATGCGACCCTCCGAAGGTTGCGATGTGGGTTCGATTCCCGCCGGGGGTACCAAATCAACCGCCGTCCCGCCTATGATTTAGGCCTCAGGCGGTTTTTTTGTGCCTGCTTTCTTCAAAAACTCTCTTCAGCCCAATTGATCATGCCGTTTCCCGTTGACATGTCGCTGCACAGCAAGAGTCGTCGTTTTGACATTTCGTTTGATGACGGCGCCGAGTATCACTTTTCCTATGAGTTTTTGCGGGTTTATTCTCCTTCGGCGGAAGTTCAGGGACATGCGCCTGGCGAAGAAAAGCTGCAGGTGGGCAAGATGGCAGTCGGCATTGAAGGCGTGGATGCCGTAGGAAACTATGCGCTGCGGTTTCGATTTGACGACGGGCATGATTCAGGACTCTACAGCTTTGAGTATCTCGCCGATTTAGGGAAGAATCAGACGGCGCTTTGGGAAAAGTATCTCGCCGACATTGCTGCGTCGGAATACTCCCGCGATCCAGCGGATCCGAAGACGGCAGAGAAGCTTGCCGCTGACAAGAAGGCGGCTGAAGCTGCCAAGCAGTGCCACTCTCATCATTAAGGCCCCACAGCATCATGACGGAAAACGAACAGAAGAAGCCGGACGCCGCGTCCGGAAAGACGACGCATTTCGGCTTTGCCACCGTTCCCGAGGAGGAGAAGGCGGCGGACGTGGAAAAGGTGTTTGCTTCGGTGGCAAAGAAGTACGATCTCATGAACGACGTGCTGAGCTGGGGCATGCACCGCCTTTGGAAGAAAAAGGCGATAGCCTCTGCGGGACTTGCAAAGGGTGGCAAGGTGCTTGACATTGCTTCCGGCACCTGCGATCTGGCGATTGCCTTTGCGCCGATCGTGGGAGAAACCGGGGAAGTCTGGGCGACCGACATCAACCGCGCCATGCTCGCCGAAGGCCAGAAGCGTCTGCAGAAGACGCATACGAATGCGCATACGGCGCTTTGCGACTGCGAGGAGCTTCCTTTCGAAGACAACACGTTTGATGCAGCGACGGTTTCCTTTGGCTTGCGAAACATGACGCACAAAGATCGGGCTCTGCGGGAAATGTGCCGCGTCGTGCGCCCGGGCGGCCGCGTCGTGGTGCTTGAGTTTTCGCATTGCGCGAAGTGGATGCGCCCCTTCTATGATCTTTACTCCTTCAAGATCATGCCGTGGCTGGGAAGCAAGATCGCGGGGGACGCTGACAGCTACCGCTATCTCGCCGAATCGATCCGCATGCATCCTGATCAGGCGACGCTCGCTGGCATGATGAAGGAAGCCGGCATGGAGCCCGTTACGTGGACCAACATGTTTTTCGGAGTCTGCGCGCTGCATGTGGGCGTAAAGCCCGCATCGTAAAAGTTGCATACAAATTCTGACGGTTCGTCGAACGGAAATCCGCGAGCCAGACCGTAAAATAAAGACAGGTTTTCAAAGCGGCGGCGAAGGGCTGGCGCAAGGAAGATCTGTTATTTTTCTAGAGATAAAACAATGAAGAAACTCCTCGCGGTTTTTGCCGTGGCACTGATGATTGTGACGACGCTTCCGGATGCGGACGCTGCGGCGCGCTTTGGCGGCGGCGCTTCGTTCGGGCGTTCGGCTCCGACTTTGACGCGCAAGGCACCAGCCGCGGCGCCTCAGCAGAACTTCGGCCGTCAGCAACAGCAGGCGGCGCCGAAGGCCGCGACGCCGAATCCGACGGCGGCCGCCAAGCCGGCTTCGCCCTGGCGCGGCATGCTGATGGGGGCTGCGGCGGCGCTTGGCATTGCAGGGCTGCTGAGTGCCTTCGGCTTGGGGGAAGGCGCTGCTCAGTTTGTGATGATGTTGCTCCTCGCGGTGGCGATCTTCTTTGTTGTACGCCTTCTGGCGGGATTTTTTCTTGCCAGGAAGATGCAGGGCGCGGCTGGTCAGGGACAGGGCGCCGCAGCGCAGCAGAAGGTGCAGGATCTTTTCTCGCGCATGAATGAGCAGCGTGTGGAGCCCTCGGCGCCGCGCCAGCAGCCAGCGCCTTCGGCGGCTTCCTCCATGGCGGACATGCCGGCGGCGACCGGCAGCGTCATGGACACGTTTGCGACGACGGCAGCGGTGGCCAACGGTGAGCTCGAGATTCCCGAAGGCTTTGACAAGGCAGGCTTTGAACGTGTGGCCAAGGAAAACTTCATCAAGCTGCAGAAGGCCTGGGACACGGGCAACGTGGTGGAGATCAGTGACTTCACGACGAACGACCTCTTTATCACGGTGACGCATCAGCTGCGCGAGCGCGGCAATGTAAAGCAGACGTCCGAAGTGGTGGATCTCACGGCGAAGTTCCTGGGGCTCACGACGGAGGGCGAGGAATATGTGGCCGTGGTCGAATTCACGGGGGCCATGAAGTACTCCGGCGAGTTTGAAACCGTGCACGAGCGCTGGGTGCTCACCCGGCCGACGAACGAAAAGGAAGGATGGCTTCTTGCGGGCATTGAGCAGGTGCAGGATCCGGTGGCAGGACACGCGTAGCCAGCCTTTTGAAAGGAAAAGCCGTCTGAAACTTTTTCAAGGGTTTCAGGCGGTTTTTTGTTGCTCTTTTTATGAATTTTGCTTGTCTGAGAAATCCTGTGCGAGTTCAATGCTGGCGCGGGTTGGTAGGGTGTTTGGCCTGTGACCTGTTTGGTCCCTGTCCTTAGTTCGGCGTAGGGGAAATCCCCCTCATGAAATTGAGGGAAATTCAGCAAAGTTTGATCTCGGTGAAACTTTGGGCCATTTGAAGAAAAAAATTGTTCGCGAGGTCTTTTCATTTAGGATGAAAGTGTGCACACTCCGCATCCCGAAAAAAGATCGAATCAGGCAGCGGCCAAAACGTGTTAGTCATCGACGGTCTTTTTTACAAGGAATTGCTTTTTTCTCTGTCCCTCGCTTTTTAGGTAAGGAGAGGTGTGATGACGCAGCTGATCGTTTTGGTCTGCTTGTACATGTTGGTTTCGGTCGGCATCGGGTTGTGGGCGGCTCGCCGCGTGCGCAACACGGCTGACTACGCGCTTGCCGGTCGGTCGCTTCCGCTGGCGATGGTGATCACCGCAACGTTTGCGACGTGGTTCGGCAGCGAAACGGTGCTGGGGCTCCCCGGCCGCTTCATCGAAGGCGGCATTGCGGGGGTCATTGAAGAGCCCTTTGGTTCCGGCATGGCCCTTGTTCTCGTGGGCATGTTCTTTGCGCGCAAGCTCTACAAGATGAATCTGCTCACCATCAGCGACTTCTATCGTCGTCGCTATGGACGCAAGATCGAGCTTGCCTGCTCCATCTTCATCATCATCTCCTACCTTGGCTGGGTGGGCGCGCAGATTGCGGCGCTGGGGCTCGTTCTGAACCTTGTCACCGAGGGATTCATCAGCGTTTCGCTCGGCATGACGATCGGCACGTTTGTGGTGCTCTTCTACACGGTCTACGGCGGCATGTGGTCGGTGGCGGTGACGGATTTCTTCCAGATGGTGATCATCGTGGCGGGGCTCGTGGCGGTGGCAGTTTGTGCGGGTGACATGGCGGGCGGCTTCACGAAGGTCGTTGAGTTTGCGGACTCCCGCAATCTCTTCAATCCCTTCCCGCAGGCAGGCGTTTCGAACTGGCTCTTCTGGATTTCGGCAGCGATCACGATGATGATCGGCTCCATTCCGCAGCAGGACGTGTTCCAGCGCGTGATGAGCGCCAAGAGCGCCGGCACGGCGGCTCGCGGCGCAGCGCTGGGCGGCATCTTCTACATCTTCTTTGCCTTTGTGCCGATGTTCATCGTCTGCGCGGCGGTGCTTGCGATGCCGGGCGTGGGAGAGACGTTGCTCAACACCGATCCGCAGCGCCTCTTGCCCACCCTTGTGCGCGACTACATGCCCTGGTGGCTGCGCGTGATCTTTTTCGGCGCCGTGCTCTCGGCGGTGATGTCTACGGCGTCGGCGACGATGCTTGCGCCTTCGACCACCTTTGTGAAGAACGTGCTCGCGGACTTCATCCGCATCACGCCCGACCGTCAGCTCTTTTACATGCGCGCCACGCTCTTCGTGTTTGCGGTGGCGGTGCTCTCCTACAGCCTTTGGTTTGAAGGCACGGCGATCTATGACATGGTGGCGATGGCCTATCAGTTCCCTGTGGTGGGCGCCTTCTGGCCGCTCGTCTGCGGCATCTATTGGAAAAAGGCGACGACGCAGGGCGCCTGGTTCTCCATCGTGATCGGCGGCGCAGTGTGGCTTGCGCTCACCGCGACTCCGATGGGCGACGTTTTTCCCTCAGTGCTAGGCGGCTTCCTTGCCGCGGGCTTCGGCATGGTGGCGGGGAGCCTTGTTCCGACCCGCAGCAATGCACGCTACCGCCGCTGGCAGTCGGTTACGGCGCTGGCAGCTTAATCGAGTCAAAGGCAATTTTTCACTTCAGCGCGTCACGCAAAAGACGGGCGGCACGGGACTTCCGGCCGCCCGTTTTCATGGGTGTCAGCCGCAGGCAGCTTCGATAGAATCCTTTTGTTTTCCCAGATCCGCCCGAATCTCTTTGTCAGCGAAAGGGCGTAAAACTGTTTGCGAAGGATTTCATCGTGATTAACGTCGTTATTCTTGCGGCCGGCCTCGGCAAGCGCATGCACTCTTCTTTGCCGAAGGTGCTGCAGCCTTTGGCGGGCCGCCCCATGATTTCTCATGTGCTTTCCACCGTGCAGACGATGCAGGATGTTTCCCGCACCGTTGTGGTGGTGGGGCACAAGGCCGAAGAAGTGAAAGACGCTTTGGCGGAATTTCCGAATGTCGAATATGCGCTGCAGCAGCCGCAGCTGGGAACGGGGCACGCGCTGCAACAGGCGCTTCCCCTCCTGGATGCGTCGGCGGAGTACACGCTCGTGCTGCTGGGGGACGTTCCTCTTATTCAGACGGAGACGATTGAGCGTCTTCGTGACGCGGCGGGCGACGGCATGGCGCTTCTCACCACGGTGCTGCGCAATCCGACTGGCTACGGGCGCATTCTGCGCCAGCGCGGCCGCATCGTGGCGATTGTCGAGCAGAAGGATGCGACGGAAGGTCAGAAGCAGATCCGCGAAGTGAACACTGGCATCATGCTTTTCCCGACGTCGCGTCTGGCGGGCTGGCTATCGGAATTGAAGCCCGCAAACGCGCAGGCAGAGTACTACCTGACGGATGTGATTGGTCTTGCAGTTCGCGACGGCGTGCGCATCAACTCCGCGCGTCCCCGCCGCAGCTTCGAAGTGGAGGGCGTCAATTCCAAGACGCAGCTCGCGCGCCTCGAGGGCATCTGGCAGGACCATCAGGCGGAGCTTCTCACCGACAGCGGCGTGACGGTGATTGATCCTTCGCGCCTTGACATCCGCGGCAAGCTCACCTGCGGCGAAGATGTCACAATCGACGTGGGCTGCGTCTTTGAAGGAAACGTCGTGCTTGGAAACGGCGTCAAGGTCGGTCCTTATTGCGTCATTCGCAACAGCGAGATCGGTGCAGGCACCGTGGTTGAAGCCTTCACGCACATGGACGGCGCCAAAGTGGGTGAAAAGAACAAGGTGGGACCGTACGCTCGCCTGCGTCCGGGCATGGAGTCAGCTGGCGTCGTGCACATCGGCAATTTTGTTGAGGTGAAGAAGAGCACGATCGGCGAGGGGAGCAAGGTGAATCATTTGTCCTACATCGGCGACACCGAGATGGGGAGCGGCGTCAATGTGGGCGCCGGCACCATCACCTGCAACTACGACGGCGTGAACAAGTTCAAGACTGTGATTGGCAACGACGTCTTCATCGGTTCGGACACGCAGCTGATTGCGCCCGTGAAGGTGGGCGATGGTGCGACGCTCGGAGCGGGCACGACCCTGTCGCACGATGCGCCGGCAGGGCAGCTCACTCTTTCTCGGGCGCCTTTGAAGACGGTGGAAGGCTGGGTTCGTCCCAAAGATCGTGTGTAAGGCGTCCTTCATTTCCGAAAAATAGGAGCGCCGTGACGGCGCTCTTCACGCAAAGGATAATGAATCTATGTGCGGAATTGTGGCTGGCGTGAGCCGACAGAAGGTAATGCCGATCCTTCTTGAAGGCCTGCGCCGTATGGAGTACCGCGGCTATGACAGTTGCGGCGTAGCAGTGATTGATGGCGGAGAAATCCGCCGGGCGCGCTCGGTGGAGCGTGTGCATGAATTGGTTGAACAGGTCGAGAGTGAAAAGCTCGACGGCACGATTGGCATTGCCCACACCCGCTGGGCGACGCACGGCGGCCCCGTGGTGAAGAACGCCCACCCCCATGTGGCGGGCGGGCGCATTGCGCTGGTGCACAACGGCATCATTGAAAACTATGCAGAGATTCGCGCTGAGCTCGCGAAGTCGGGCGTCACCTTCGAAAGTCAGACGGACACTGAAGTGCTCGCGCATCTTGTGAACTTCTACTACGAGGGCGATCTTCTTGCGGCGGTGGAAAAGGCGTTGAATCGCGTGCGCGGCGCCTATGCGATTGCCGTGATGTCCCGAGACGAGCCGCTGCGTCTGGTTGCGGCGCGACAGGGCTCTCCCATGGTGCTGGGGCTGGCAGACGACGGCAACTACGTCGCTAGCGATGCGATGGCGCTGGCGGGGGTTACGAATCGTTTCATCTTTGTTGAAGACGGCGACGTTGCTGATGTAAAGCTCGGGGGCGTTGCGGTCTTTGCGCACGAAGGCGAGAACTATCGTCCCGTGATGCGCAAGGAATTGCACATTGAAGCTTTCACGGGCGCGGCGGAGCTAGGCCCCTACCGCCATTACATGCAAAAGGAAATTTTTGAGCAGCCGCGTGCGGTGGGCGACACCTTGGAAGGCGTGGCGGGCATTACGCCCACGCTTTTCGGAAAGGATGCGGAAGCGGTGTTCAAGGACGTGCGCCGCGTGCTCATCATCGCCTGCGGCACGAGCTTTTATGCGGGGCTGACGGCGCGCTACTGGCTAGAAGCCGTGGCGAAGATTCCGTGTGATGTGGAGGTGGCAAGCGAATACCGCTATCGCGAGCCGATGACAGACCCCGAGACGCTTGTCGTCACCGTGTCACAGTCCGGCGAGACGGCGGACACGATCGCTGCGCTGAAGTTTGCCAAGTCTTGCGGCATGGAAAAGACGCTGGCGGTGTGCAACGTGGCGCAGAGCGCGCTGGTGCGCGAAAGCCGCCTGCACTACATCACGCGCGCCGGCGTGGAGATCGGCGTGGCGAGCACAAAGGCCTTCACGACGCAGTTGACGGCGCTTTACTTGTTGACGCTCGTCTTTGCGAAGATGAACGGACGTCTTTTGCCGGAGGCGGAGGCGAGGGTTCTCACGCAGCTTCGACACATCCCGGCGGCGCTCTCTGCGGTGCTCGCGCTGGAACCGCAGATCATCGCCTGGGCCGAAAAGTTTGCAAGAAAGGAGCATGCGCTCTTTCTGGGGCGCGGCATGCATTATCCGATCGCAATGGAAGGCGCCTTGAAGCTGAAGGAAATCAGCTACATCCATGCCGAGGCATATCCTGCGGGCGAGTTGAAGCATGGTCCTTTGGCGCTCGTGGACGAGAACATGCCGGTCGTGACGATCGCTCCCAATGACGAATTGATTGAAAAGCTCAAGAGCAACATGCAGGAAGTGCGTGCCCGCGGCGGCGAGCTCTACGTGTTCGCGGACGGAGATTCTGGCGTGGAGCCCGCGGAGCACATGCACGTCATTCGGCTGCCGGAGAACTACGGCGACTTGTCGCCTGTTCTTCATGTGGTGCCGCTGCAGCTTCTGGCGTATCACACGGCGCTGGCTCGCGGAACGGATGTGGACAAGCCGAGAAATCTCGCCAAGTCCGTGACAGTGGAATAGGTGTCTTAAGTAAAACCGCCCAGAAATCGGGCGGTTTTGCGTTTTTGACAGCGGTATCATCAAACGATCGCTTCTCGTTCTGTGGGACGCCGAAGCGAGTCGGTTTATTTGCAGTTTGTCGCAGGGCAGGGAGAAAGACGGGGGCAGGGCCCCGACCGCCGCCCGCGGCGCGAAGAGGTACAAAACAATGGAAAAGAAGAATCTGGACTGGGCCAATCTTGGGTTTGGCTACACGAAGACGGACTATCGCTGGCAGAGCGAATGGAAGGATGGCGCTTGGAATGAAGGCGGTCTTATTACTGATGAACACATCAGCCTGCTCGAGTCGGCCTGCGTCTTCCACTACTCCCAGAGCTGCTTTGAAGGCATGAAGGCCTATACGACGAAGGACGGCCACATTGTCACCTTCCGCCCTGACCAGAACGCAAAGCGCATGGAAAACACGGCCGAACGCCTTGCCATGCCGGTTTTTCCTGCTGAAAAGTTTGTGAAGGCCGTTGAAGAGACGGTCCGTGCCAACGCCGCCTGGGTTCCTCCCTATGGCACTGGCGCCTCCCTCTATATCCGTCCTGTGATGATCGGCTCCGGCCCGCAGATCGGCGTCGCGCCCGCGCCCGAATACCTCTTCCGCGTTTTCGTGATGCCCGTCGGCTCCTACTTCAAGGGCGGCGTGAAGCCCATCAAGCTGCGCGTCTCTGACTATGACCGCGCGGCCCCCAACGGCACCGGCCACATCAAGGCGGGTCTCAACTACGCCATGAGCCTCTACCCCACGATGGAAGCCCACAAGGAAGGCTATGCGGAGAACGTGTACCTCGATCCCCGCACTCGCACCTACGTGGAGGAAACGGGGGGCGCCAACCTCATTTTTGTGGCTGACGACGGCAAGACCCTCGTGGTGCCGAAGAGCTCCTCCATTCTTCCGTCCATCACCCGCCGCTCGCTTGTCTACGTGGCTGAGCACTACCTCGGCATGAAGATTGACGAACGTCCGGTGGCCTTTGACGAACTGAAGAACTTCAAGGAATGCGCCCTCTGCGGCACGGCGGCGGTTCTTGCGCCCGTGGGTGAAATTCACACGCACGACGGCGTCATTGCCTTCCCGTCCGGCATGGACAAGATCGGCGAAGTGAGCGCCAAGCTGCGCAACACCCTCACCGGCATTCAGGACGGTCAGATCGAAGCTCCCGAGGGTTGGATCGACGTCATCTGCTAATTTTCTGGCAGAAAGCTTCCCCCGATCGAATCGAGGGGCGAAAAAAGCCGCCAAGGCGCATGAAAGCGCCGGCGGCTTTTTGTTTCCCGTGGAACGGTTACATTGCGGATGTGATGAAGCTCTTGATGCCTGAGCCCACGAACTGCACGCCGATGCAGATGAGGATGAAGCCCATGAGTTTTCCGAGAACCGCCATCCCCGAGGGGCCGAGATGATCCGAGCAGTATTCGCTTGAGCGCAGTGTGAGCCAGGCGATGAGGCTCGTGGCGGCAATTGCAAGCCCAGTCATGAGAAAAGCGGAGATCATTTGCGTCTTGGTGCCGATTTCTGCAATTTCAGTGGAAAAGCCGATCACGACGGCGATGGTGCCGGGGCCGGCGATGCCGGGCATGGCGATTGGAAAGAAGGCGTAGTCCTCCTTGTTGCGACGCACCATTGGCGCGTTGTTGGGGGTCTGGCCGCCAAAAAGCATCTGGTAGCCGATGAGAGCGATCACGAGGCCGCCAGCGATGCGCATGGCGCTGTAGCTGATGCCGAAGAAGGCGAGAAGGAGGTTCCCGGCCATAAGGCTCACCATCATGACGAGGAAGG
Organism: Acutalibacteraceae bacterium; assembly: GCA_963647785.1. GTDB lineage: Bacteria > Pseudomonadota > Gammaproteobacteria > Burkholderiales > Burkholderiaceae_F > Duodenibacillus. The sequence goes on along the minus strand of CAVJBF010000002.1, from coordinate 14,153 downwards.
AATAAATCGCCGCCCAGTTGGCCTGCTGATGGCGCTGCTCGCGGGTCATGCCGACCGTGAGGCTCACGAAGAGCGGAATTTTGGAGGGCGGGTTGGTGATCACGACAAGTGACACCAGCGCACCGAAAAAGTACTGCAGATGGAGGGCTTCCAACATGGCGCAGCCTCAAGGAGGAAAGGAGGCGGCCGGCGGCCGCTTTCAAAAGGCGGCATTCTAGGACAAGCTAGGCCCAATTACCTAGTCGCGTTTTCCAGGGAGATGCTTGGCAGAATTCCTTAGTTCTTTTGGGTGAGAAAACGCAAAGACTTATGGGACAGTTATTACAAACTGTAAATTCTCCTTCCATCAAAGCGTTAGAACGTGAGTAAAATACTGAATCATCGTTCAGTCTTTGTGCAGCCGCTCTTTTTTTGAAGCGGCTGTTCTTTCCTTTACTGCCGTGTCGGCAGGGACTGGATCATCCCTCACGGGCAATCGGCTTTACGGAGCTCACTGAAAAATGTTGTTTAAATATCAGCCGCGAATGGCTGCCGTTGCGGCAGCTGTTCTTGCGGCCGTTGTTCTTTCCGGTTGCGGCGACAAGTCCGCTCAGACGGCGCAGACTCAGCAGAAGGCGCCGCTTACGCAGGTCGAAGTGGCGGAAATGAAGCTCGACAATGCGGTGATCCGCGCGGAGCTTTCTGGACGCACGACGGCCTATCAGGTCGCGGAAGTTCGCCCGCAGGTTTCCGGCATCATCGAAAAGCGCCAGTTTGAAGAAGGCGCTGAAGTGAAGGCCGGCCAGTCTCTCTATCAGATTGATCCGAGCATCTACGAAGCTCAGGTGAATTCCGCCGCTGCCGCATTGAAGCAGGCGGAGGCGAATCTCACGGTGGCCCGAGCGGACGCGAAGCGCTCGGCTGTTCTCGTGAAGACGAACGCGGTGAGCCAGTCTTCAGATGATCAGGCGCAGGCCCAGTTGAAGGTGGCGGAAGCCAATGTGGCGTCCGCGAAGGCTGCGCTCGACACGGCTCGCATCAACCTGCGCTACACGCAGGTGAAGAGCCCGATTGCGGGACAGGTGTCTTTGTCGGAAGTGACGCCAGGCGCTTTGGTTACAGCGAATCAGGCCTCCCGCCTCACCGTCGTTCAGCAGCTCGATCCCATCTATGTGGATGTGACGCAGTCCTACGACACGATGGACAAGATCCGCAGCAACTTCAAGGACGGCAAGCTCTTTGAGGGCGGCGCGGAAGCTGAGGTGGAGCTTGTGCTGGACAATGGCGCCACGTACGCTCACAAGGGCAAGCTCACCTTCAAGGATGCGCTGGTGAATGAAACGACGGGCACCGTGCGCATCCGCGCCGTGTTCCCGAATCCCGAGCGCCGCCTGATGCCGGGGCAGTACGTTCGCGCGGTCATCAACGAAGGCATTCGCAAGGACGTGATCAAGCTTGATCAGCGCGCCACGCTGCGCCGCACCAATGGCAATCCCTATGTCTATGTGCTTACGGCTGACAACAAGGTGGAGACGCGCGACATCGTGACTTCCGGTACGGAAGGCGCCTACTGGCTCGTCGAGAGCGGTCTTAAAGTGGGTGAACGCGTGGTGGTTGAAGGCGTTTTGAAGATTCGTCCGGGGCAGACCGTGGCGCCGGTGGCGGCGGGTGCTCAGCCTCAGAAGACCGATACGCTGGCGAAGTAATTCGACGGGAGCGTAAGAAACTATGTTGAGCAAGTATTTTGTCGAGCGCCCGATTTTTGCCTGGGTGGTCGCCATTGTGATCATGTTGGTGGGCGGGCTGGCGATTTTCAATCTGCCGGTTTCCCAGTACCCCAACATCGCGCCCCCTGAGGTGACGATCAACGCGCAGTACCCTGGCGCCTCCGCGGAAACAATGTCTCGTACGGTGACGCAGGTCATCGAGCAGGACATGACGGGCCTGGACGGCATGATCTACATGAACTCCACGTCGGATTCGACGGGGCGCATGACGATCACGATTACGTTTGAAGCCGGCACCAATCCCGACATCGCGCAGGTTCAGGTTCAGAACAAGCTGAAAAAAGCGGAGGCGAGCCTGCCCGAGACGGTGAAGCGTCTGGGCGTCACGGTGGACAAGAGCTCTGCCTCCTTCCTGATGGTGGTGGGCTTCATTGACAAGACGGGGCGCATGAATTCCGGCGACTTGGGCGACTTTCTCACGAACAATGTGGAGGAGACGCTGGCTCGTGTGGAAGGCGTAGGCGAAGCCACGGTGTTCGGCGCTTCCTATGCCATGCGAATCTGGATGGATCCGGACAAGTTGATGAAGTACAACTTGATGCCGTCGGACGTCTCCGCCGCCATTGAGCAGCAGAACGTTCAGGTGGCGGCGGGTGACATCGCCGGCCAGCCCACGAATGGCAAGCGCATGATCACAGCGACGATTCGCGCCAGCTCGCTTTTGAATACGGCTGAGCAGTTTGAGAACATTACGTTGAAGACCTTGACTGACGGTTCCGTCGTTCGCATCAAGGACATCGGCGAAGTGGGGCTCGGTCAGGAAACCTACACGTTCCAGGGCACGTATGACGGCAAGCCTTCGTCGGGCATCGCCATCAAGCTGAGCGCTGGCGCTAATGCGCTTGGCACCGCTAATCGCGTGCGCGCCAAGATTGCCGAGCTCTCGCCCTACTTCCCCGAAGGCGTGGAGGTCATTTATCCGTTTGACACGACGCCTTTCGTGATCGCCGCCTTGGAAGAAGTGGTGAAGACCCTCATCGAAGCCATCATTCTGGTGGTGTGCGTGATGTACCTCTTCCTGCAGAACTGGCGAGCGACGATCATCCCGACGATTGCCGTGCCGGTGGTGCTCTTGGGCACGTTTGGCGTGCTGGGCGTGCTGGGCTACTCCATCAACATGCTGACGATGTTTGCCTTGGTGCTTGCCATTGGCCTGCTGGTGGACGACGCCATCGTGGTGGTGGAGAACGTCGAGCGCGTGATGAGCGAAGAGGGAACGGATGCGAAGACCGCTACGGTAAAGTCGATGGGCCAGATTCAGGGCGCCTTGATCGGCATCGCGATGGTGCTCTGCGCTGTGTTCATTCCGATGGCGTTCTTCAGCGGCTCCACCGGCATCATCTATCGCCAGTTCTCCGTGACGATTGTTTCGGCGATGGTGCTTTCCGTCATTGTGGCCTTGACGCTGACGCCGGCGCTTTGCGCGCAGTATCTGAAGCAGGTGAAGGCTGGGCACAATGAGGGGAAGAAGGGCTTCTTTGGCTGGTTCAACAACATGTTCAAGAAGCTCACGAGCGGCGTGCGTGCCTCAGTGGCTTCTCTTGTGAAGCACATCGCTCGCCTCATGGTGATCTATGCCGCGCTGGTGGCTGCCGTGGTTTGGGGCTACATGCACCTGCCGAGCTCCTTCATGCCGGGCGAAGACCAGGGCGTGCTCATGATGATGATGCAGGCTCCGGCGGGCGCTACGGCCGAACGAACGGACGCGGCGCTGGACCGCTTCCAGAAGATCGTTTCAAAGTCTGAAGAGAAGGACCTTGCCTCCCTCTTTTACGTGCGCGGCTTCTCCTTTGCCGGCACGGGCCAGAACAACGCCATGGGCTTTTTGAAGCTGAAGGACTGGAGCGAGCGAAAGACGCCTGACACGAGCGTGAACGCCATCATGGGGCGCGTTCAGGGACTGCTCTTCTCGCCGACCTTCAAGGATGTGCTGGGCTTTGCGTTCCCGCTTCCGGCGATTCCGGAATTGGGCACGGCGGAAGGCTTTGACTTCTATCTGCAGGATCGCGGCGGCAAAGGACACGACAATCTCATGCAGGTGGCCGATCAGTTCCTGGCAGCAGCCAACGCCGATCCGCGCTTGACGCAGGTTCGTCACAACGGCATGGCGGATACGCCGATGCTGCAGGTGAACGTGGACTATGGCAAGGCTCGCGCGCTGGGGGTTTCGGATGCGACGATCAATTCGACGCTGAATTCCGCCATTGGTTCGAGCTACGTCAATGACTTCATGGATCAGGGCCGCTTGAAGAAGGTCTACATCCAGGGCATTGAATCGAGCCGCGGTGAAATTGAGGATCTGAAGAAGTGGCACGTCCGCAATAGCGCGGGTGAAATGGTGCCGTTCTCTGCGTTCCTTACGACGGAATGGATCTACGGCTCGCCGCGTCTGGAGCGCTTCAACGCGATTGATGCCGTGAACATTCAGGGCAGCCCCGCCGCCGGCGTCTCTTCCGGTCAGGCCATGGATGCCGTGATGGAAATCATGCAGACGCTGCCGCCTGGCTACTCCATCGAATGGAACGGCGTGTCCTATCAGGAACGCGTGGCGGGCAGCAACTCCGGCCCCTTGTACGCGATTTCGCTTCTCGTGGTGTTTCTTGCGCTGGCGGCCCTTTATGAGTCGTGGTCGATTCCGGTCGCCGTCATTCTTGTGGTGCCGCTGGGCGTCTTGGGCGCTCTGGGCCTTACCTGGATTTGCGGCAAGGAAAACGACGTGTACTTCCAGGTGGGTCTCCTCACTACGGTAGGCCTCGTGGCGAAGAACGCCATTTTGATTGTGGAATTTGCTCGCGAGCTTTACGAAAGCGGCATGGACGCTCTGGCTGCGGTGGTTGAGGCTGTCCGCCTGCGTCTGCGTCCGATCGTGATGACGTCGCTTGCCTTCGGTCTGGGCGTCGTTCCCCTGGCGCTTGCAAGCGGCGCGGGTGCTGGTGCACAGTCTGCGATTGGCGTGGCAGTGCTGGGCGGCATGCTGACGGGCACGTTCCTCTGCATCTTCTTCGTGCCGGTCTTCTACGCCCTTATCATTCAGATTTTCAATAAGAGAAAGAACCTGCCGGCGGCTGCGTCGTCGGTCGACAAGGAAAACAATCATGCGTAAGAGTCTCTGCCTCATTCCGTTGGTCTCAGCCTTGATGCTGACGGGGTGCGTGTCTCTCGCTCCCGACTATGAGCGCCCTGAGGCGCCTGTGGCGGCGGCCTGGCCTGCGGACGCGGCGATGAAGAATGCGGAAGTGCTCACAAACGGGCTCGCGGCGTGGAGCGACTTTTTCACGGACGAGCGCTTGGTGAAGCTCATTCATCTCGCGCTTGAGAACAATCGTGATCTGCGCACGGCGGTCTACAACGTGGAAAAGGCGCGCGCCCAGTACAACGTGAGTCGCGCCGATCTGCTTCCTTCTATTGCGGCGAAGGGCGACGAAACGGCGTCGCATGTGGACAATCGGGTGCCGAGCGAAACGACGCACACCTACAGTGCGACGGCGGCGCTCGCTTCTTATGAGCTCGACTTCTTCGGCCGGGTGAGAAACACGAACGAGCAGGCGTTGCAGGCGTACTTCCAGACGGAAGCCGCTCAGCGCTCCGCGCAGATGACGGTGATCACCGACACGGCGCAGACGTGGCTCGCGCTAGGGGCCGCCAAGAGCCAGCTGAAGCTTGCGGAAGACACCTTCAAGAGCCAGTCGGAAACGGCGCAGCTCATTGAAAAGAGCTACGAGGCGGGGGCTTCGAGCCTGATTGACGTGCAGCAGATTCGCCAGAGTGTGGCGACGGCGACCGCGGCCCGCGTTCAGGCGGAGCGCTCCGTGGCGCAGTACCGCAATGCGCTCTCGCTCCTTGTGGGAGCGTCCTACGATCAGGCGCTGGAGCCCGACGGCTTGGCGACGGCGAGCGTGAACCGCGTCTCCGCGATTTCGAACGTGCCGTCTGACGTTCTCTTGCAGCGTCCGGACATTGCCTCGGCGGAAGCGGTTCTGAAAAGCGCCAACGCCAACATCGGCGTGGCACGCGCGGCATTCTTCCCGCGCATTACGCTGACGGGGTACTACGGCACCAGTTCAACGGATCTTTCGAATCTTTTTGATTCGGGCACCAAGGTCTGGCAGTTCGTGCCGTCGATTTCGCTTCCGATTTTTGCGGGCGGCGCCAATGTGGCGAACTTGAAGGCCGCGCAGGCGCAGCAGAAGGCGGCGCTGTCGTCTTACGAAGGCGCCATCCAGAAGGCGTTCAGGGATGTGTCTGACGCGCTGGCTACCGAAGGCACGGTGGAGGAGGAGCTGAAGGCGAAGAAGGACCTGGCGGATGCGGCGGGTGAAACCTATCGCCTGGCGCTTGAGCGCTACAAGACGGGCGCGGACAGCTACCTTTCGGTGCTCGATAGCCAGCGCACGCACTTTGCGGCTCAGCAGGGTCTCATCAGCGCGCAGCTTGCGCGCTCAGCGAGCCTTGTGACGCTTTACAAGGCGATGGGCGGCGGTTCGGTTCTCGAAACGGCTGAAAAATAATGACGGACGTCGCGGACAAAGCGACGGAAGCCGGCGCCTGCGGGCGCCGGTGTCGTCGACCGGGCGGAACAACGCCTCGTGAGGTGACGCGCGAACAGCGCTTTGGGCAGATTCTGCACGCGGCCTGGGTGTGCTTCACGAAGAAGGGGTTTCACGGAACGTCGATGCACGACATTGCCAAGGAGGCGGGCATCAGCGTGGGGCATCTCTACAACTTTTTTGAAAGCCGGGATGCCATTGTGGAAGCTTTTACTCAGCAGGAGCTGGAGAGGATTCGCGAGCAGGATCGCGCCTTTCGCGAAAGCAACATGCCGCCCGAGGAGATCTGCCGCAAGTCCGTCTATGAACTCGCCTTGTCCAAACTCGACAAGACCGCGGCGCGTCTCACGTTTGAAATTCTGTCCGAGTCCACGGTGAATCCGCGCATCAAGCGGGTGGTGAAGCTTTACGACGCCACCTGGCATGAGATTCTGCTGCCCATCTACCGGCGAAGCGGACGGTTTTCCGAAGAGGAGGCGAAGACGCGTCTGGAAGCGGATCTCGCTCTCATGGACGGGCTCTACTTTCGCGCTGTCGGCAACGAAGCGGTGGATCGCGAGGCGCTCGCTCGACGCGTGTCGGATCGCATCTGGCTGTCCCTTATTGGGGATGCCGCCGCTTGAGCTTTATTTCATGAGCCGCCGGTCTTCGGATCTGCGGCTTTTTTCTGGGCGGGATTCTTCTTGCGGTTGAAATCCGGCGAGCGGCGTTTTGTTTAAAAACAATTGATCGGCTTCGTGGCTCGGTGGTTTGTCTTAAGGGCGAATACGAGTGTTCTTTGTCTCATTTTCACGGGGCGAAAAATACCCGAAAGAGGTAATGCGAAATCCTCAGCCTTTTCGCTTGCGCGAGTGGCAAGAAACTGCAAAAATAGGCTGAGTTTGTAAAGAGGTCGGTGTGATTTGCCTAAGCGCAAGAGAAAAACGCTGTGTAAAGCGGCGAGTTTCCGTCACGTGGGGGCAAAAGACGCCGGAATGAGAACAATCGTCGGGCCGCTTGAGCGGCCCGCTGAGGTAATGGGCATCATGAGCAAGAAAAGAACCCCGATATACAAGGTCCTTTATTTCCAGGTGATCTGCGCAATTATCTTCGGCGTCCTCCTGGGATACTTCTGTCCTGATATCGGCGCGCAGATGAAGCCGTTTGGCGACGGATTCATCCGCCTCATCAAGATGATCATTGCACCGGTGATCTTCTGCACGGTGGTGACCGGCATCGCCGGCATGGAAGACATGAAGAAGGTGGGGAAGACGGGCGGTCTCGCGCTTCTTTACTTTGAAGTCGTGTCCACCATCGCTCTCATCATCGGTCTCATCGTCGTGAACGTCTGCCAACCGGGTGTTGGCATGCATGTGGATCCCTCGACCTTGGACAGCGGCGCTGTCGCTGCCTACACGGGCCCGGGAAAGATGCAGACCACGACGCAGTTCCTCATGAACATCATCCCGCACACGGTGGTGGGGGCGTTCGCGGACGGCGAAATTCTGCAGGTGCTTTTTTTCTCGCTGCTCTTTGGGTTTGCGCTTCACAAGTTTGGCGGCCGCGGCACGCTCATTTTCGATGTGATTGAAAAGAGCTCTCATGTGCTCTTTCAGATCGTGGGCATGATCATGCGTGTGGCGCCGGTAGGTGCGTTCGGCGCCATGGCCTTCACGATCGGCAAGTACGGCATCGGGTCGCTGCTCCCCCTGGCGGAGCTGATGGGCACCTTCTACCTCACCTGCCTGCTCTTCGTCCTTGGCGTGCTGGGCGGCATCTGCCGCTGGCACGGCTTCTCGATCTTCCGCTACATCGGCTACATCAAGGAAGAGCTCCTCATTGTGCTGGGCACCTCGTCTTCGGAATCAGTGCTGCCGCGCATGATGGCGAAGATGGAGCACGCGGGCGTGAGCAAGCCCGTGGTGGGGCTTGTGATTCCGACGGGCTACTCCTTTAATTTGGACGGCACGGCGATCTACCTGACGATGGCGGCGGTCTTCATTGCGCAGGCCTGCGACGTGCAGATGACGATCATGCAGCAGGTGACGTTGCTCGCGGTTCTGCTTTTGACGAGCAAGGGCGCAGCGGGCGTGACGGGGTCTGGCTTCATCGTGCTGGCGGCGACGCTTTCAGCCGTTGGCCATGTGCCGGTGGCGGGGCTGGCGCTGATTCTGGGCGTTGACCGATTCATGAGCGAAGCCCGTGCGCTTACCAACATGATTGGCAACGGCATCGCCTGCATCGTGGTCGGCCACTGGATGAAGGACGTGAACGAAGAGCAACTGAACGAAGTGATGCATCCGGACAACCGGCATCTTGCGGAAGCGGCGGCGAGCGCCCAGGAAATGGAACAGATCGCGTCCGCCAAGGCGAAGTACGAGCACAAGGACGGTGAGGCTGCGAAGTAGCTTTGACCAAAGTCTGACGTTCAAAAAACGAGCCGCTGTTTGGGGAACAGCGGCTCAAGTTTTTTGGCAAGAGGCGCGGGATCGCTCCCGCGACCAGAGGTTTTACTTCAGGCGCACCGGAATGAAGATGCGGCTGCCCTTGCGCTGCACGAGGATGCGCAGGGACTTGCTCTTGGCGAGAATTGCGCCGAGATCGGTGCTCTTTCTCATCTTGACGCCGTTCACGTTGACGATGATGTCGCCTTCCTGAATGCCGGCTTTCTTGGCGGCGCCTTCGCTCTTTACGACGAGCAGGCCTTCGGTGTCCGCTTGCTGCTTTTCTTCGTCATTCAAGCCGCGCACCGTGACGCCCAAAGCCGCGGCCTTGGCGTGACCGCCCTGCTTGCCGGCCGACCAGTCGTCGTTGCTCGCTTCTTCGACCTTCACCTTGATGGACTGGGTCTTGCCGTCGCGAAGCACGGTGAGGGTGGCGGTTTCGCCGGGCTTCATCGCGCTGATGATGACGGGCATGTCGCTGCTCGACTCGACGGTCTTGCCGTTCACGGCGGTGATGATGTCGCCTTCCTGCAAGTCGCTCTTGGCGGCTGGGCCGTCCTTGTCGATCTGAGCGACGATGGCGCCCTTGGCGGCCTTGAGGTCAAAGGTCTCCGCGAGGTCCGGAGTGATGTTCTGAATCATGACGCCGATGCGGCCTCGGGTCACCTTGCCAGTTTTTACGAGCTGATCCTTGATCTGCAGCGCGAGGTCGATCGGAATCGCGAAGGAAAGGCCCATGAAGCCGCCCGAGGTGGAGAAGATCTGGGAGTTGATGCCCACGACTTCGCCGTCCATGTTAAAGAGCGGGCCGCCCGAGTTGCCAGGATTCACGGCAACGTCGGTCTGGATGAAGGGCACGTATTGGTCGTTGGGGAGCTTGCGGCTCTTGGCGGATACGATGCCTGCGGTCACCGTGTTGTCGAGGCCGAAGGGGCTGCCGATCGCGGCCACCCATTCGCCTACCTTGAGATTGTCGCTGTTGCCCATTTTGAGAACAGGCAGATCCTTGGCTTCAATCTTCACAACAGCGATGTCGGTCTTGGCGTCGCTTCCCAGCACCTTGCCCTTGAATTCGCGGTTGTCTGTGAGGCGCACCGTGATGGTGTCGGCGCCGTTCACGACGTGGTGGTTCGTGAGAATAAGGCCGTCGGCGCTGATGATGAAGCCTGAGCCCGTGCCGCGTTGTTCAGGCACTTCTCGCGGACCGTTGAACATGAAGGGCATCGGAAAGCCGAAGCGGCGGAAGATTTCTGCGCTCTGCTCGTCCATGCCGCCGAAGGGATCGGCGCCGGCCACTTGACGTGCTTCGCGAACGGTGGAGATGTTGACGACGCCCTTGCCGTACTTTTCCACGAGATCCACGAAGTTGGGGAGGGAGGCGCGGACGCTCGGGGCGTCGGCGGCGAATGCCGGGGTCACGGTCGCAAGCGAAGTGCCTGCAATCAAGGCGGCGACGGCAAACGCCGCGGCCGCCGGCTTCATCACATTTCTCATCATGTTGTTTATCCGTTAAAAGGGCGGTGCGGCGAAGGCCGCACGGCCCGGAAATGAGCATGACGGAAAGATACTGCAAAAGCCGTCTTTGCATGATGAAAAGCCTGCTGGGGCGTGTTTCAGAGCGGCTGAATTTGTAACAAAGCCGCAGAAAAAGCGGAAAAATAACGCTTCAAACGGAGCGCAGACGCGGCTTTTGCGGGCGCTGGGCGCCGGGATCCGCGGGGGTGAGGGTGAGCGTGAGATCGAGTGCTGCGGCGATCTGCATGAGCGAGTCGATCACCATCCGCTGCGGTTCGTTTTCCGCACGGCAGACCGTGGCAGTGCGCACGTGAGCGAGTCGGGCGACGTCGGCTTGCGTTAGCCCCCTGGCGCGGCGGGCGGCGAGGAGTTCGCTCGCGATGAAGCGGGCGTAGTGTGGAGTGTCGGCGGCAAAGGAGGACATGACGAACGCAGCGGGCAAAGAAAAAGCAGGTCGCCAGAAAATCCTGACGACCTGCCGTGAACTTTACCGCAAGGCGCTTTTAGATGAGAGAAAGGAAGCGCGTCACCATGCGGATGCGCTCTTCAATCGTGTCGACGCGCAGGAATTCGCGGTCCGTGTGGAAGCCGCCGCCCGCCGGGCCGATGCCGTCAAGAACTGGAATGCCGGCGACGGCCATGTGGTTGGCGTCGGAGCCGCCGCCTGCGTCCACCCAGTCAACGGAGAAGCCTTCGAGCTTTGCGGCTTCTTCGATCTGGCTCACCAGTTCCTTGGTGGCGTCCGTGCATGGCATGGGCGGCGTGTAGTCCGTCTTTTCCAGCGTGACGGAGATGCCGTCGCCCCAGTTTTTCTGAGCGAGCGCTGCAAAGCCGGCATCAAGGCGCGCGGCTTCCGCCGGCGTCCAGAAGCGGGTGTCAATGAGGAGCACGCAGGTGTCGGGAACGACGTTGGCTACGGTGCCGCCCTCTTTCACGATGACATTGATGCTGGTGCCTTCGCCCTGAAGATCCTGAAGCTTGTCAGCTTCGAGCGTGAGGCGACAGGCGGCGAGCACCGCCGAGCGTCCGTCCTGCGGGTTGTTTCCTGCGTGAGCAGAGACGCCCTTCACGGTGATGCGGTAGCCAAAGCGCCCTTTGCGGGCGCGCACGAGTTCGCCGTTGGCTCGCGCCGCCTCAAAGACGAGGGCGCGCTTTGCCTTTTTCGCCATGGCGATGAGCCAGTCGTGCGAATAATGCGATCCCGTCTCTTCGTCGGGGTTGAGACACACGGCGATCGACAGCCTTTGAAGGTCCTCTTTCTTTGCGTTTTTGAGCGCGTAGAAAATGGCGAGGACGCCGCTCTTGCAATCTGAGCAGCCGGGCCCCTTCACCCGGTCGCCTTCTCGGCTCATGGGGCGGGCGGCCGCCGTGCCGTCGGGGAACACCGTGTCAAGATGGGCGTTGAGCAGCACGTCATAGGTTTCGGCACCGGGCTTGTTGGTTGCAAAAAGGCCGCGACCAGCGCCGGCGCCGAGATCAACGAGCTCTGCCGCAAAGCCGATGGATTCGAAGTGACGCTTCATCACTTCTGCGGCAGACGTCACGCCGGCGCAGTTTGACGTTCCGCAGTCGCGGTTGACGAGTTCAGCGAGGTCCTTGAGATAGCTTTCGAGCATTCGTACGCTCCTCAAATCAGAGAATGAGAATGCGCATGATAAGCATCGCCACCGAGGCTGCGGCAATCGAAAGCAGCATCATGAGGGGAATCATCTTGCCTGCGATGCCGACGACGCCCAAGAGGCGCCCCATGTACTGCAGCTGCGAGCCCATGAGGTAGATCGCCGGCGTGAGGATCGCGATGTGCGAGCCGTCAATGGCGCCCTGACCGAAGAGGGCCACGGCGACGCCTACGCCGCCGCCCATGCTCATCCAGGCTGCCAGCAGCACCGGGGCCGCTTCGCCCGGAAGGCCGAAGAGCGCCATCACCGGGCCGCAGGCAATGCCGATCATCTTCAAAAGCCCCGTGATCTGCAGCGCCTTGATGATGACGAAGGCCATCAGCACGTTGGGGAGCATGCTGCCGATGGCGATGCCCCAGCCCTGCTTGGCGCCACGAACGAAGACGTCAGTAACCATTTCCTTGCTCGTCGCATGGGGATCGGCGGCGACTGCGGTTTTCACTTCACTCATTTTTCTTCCTTTCTTTCTGTGTCAGGTTCTCGCAGGTCAGGCTGCTTTTTTGGCGGAGCGGATCATGAGAAGGCGCATTACGTTGGCGATGACGACCTTCATTACGAGGATGAGGCCGAGACACACGCCGATTGACGTGGGGACGGCGAGCGAGCCGTCGGCTGCGGTGAGCGTGAAGAGCACGGCGCCTGAGGAGAGGAAGTTGGTGATGGTGGCGTCGGCGGAGTACTGAAACTGGCAGAAGATGTTGGTTTCGGCTTCGTTGATTTCACCGGCGTCCTTTAACTGGCGGGTGAGCGCTGCGCCGCCGTCCGTGGACTGCAGCGACGTGATGAGCGCGAGGCCGCAGGAGCCGGGAAGCCCCAGAAGCGGGCGAAGGATGGGGGTGAGGAGCTTGCGGGCGGCTTCAAGCGCCCCGTAGTGTTCGAGCACTGTCACCATGGCGAGCGCGAACATCACGGTTGGAATGAGTGTAACAGCGAACGCAAAGCCATCCATGGCGCCCGAGCCCCCTTTGCCGCGCAGCGTCGTCATGGCGGCGTGGATGCCGTCGGCGGTTTGGGAAACGGAGCCTACAACCTTGCCCAGCGTGCCGTTGAGGCTCGTGAAGTCGAAGACGCTCCACCAATTGTTGCCGGCAAGGACGCCGGAGAAGAAAATGCAGGCGAAGATGAGGGAGATGTAGGCGCCGATGCCGACTTTCTTTTCCTTTACTTCGGTCTGAGGACTCTGGGTTTCAGACATGAATGACTCCTTGAGGATTGTTTTTTAAGTGCGCTTGTCTCTGAAAAATGAAAGTGCCGCAGGAGTTCCGGTTGTCGAGGCGATTGGGGAAAATCGCGTTGCGTCAAATCGATAGACGGAAATGCGGTAGCCACTCTAGAGAAAGTGCTCTACGATGAATTATGTAGAAGCGATGGTCGGTTGTCCACCGATGCATCGGCCCGTGGCTGGGCGAAACGGGTTGCTCACTACCGTGTAGCCCGGTTGACGGGCGTCATGAAGGTGGCAGGCTTCGAAAAAATGAAATTTCTTCGAAGAACTCAGAATCGGCCGCCCCCAGACCGACCTCAGTCATGACCAATCTCAGTTTGTGGAGCGTCTTTGCCGGCCCGTTAGCGGAGCGCCTTTCGCAGTTGTCGGGCGCGTCGGTGACAACGGCGCAGCTGGGGAGCGTCTTCGGTCTGGCGACAGGCATTACGCCAGTGCTGATGCTGGCAGGCGGTATCGTGAACGATCGAATGGGACCGCGCGCCGTCATCAGTCTTGGAGGACTGGCGATAGCTGCCGGGTACCTGCTGTCGGCGTTTGTGGCGAGCGTAGGGGGGCTCTATCTCGCCTACGGACTTTTGGTGGGGGCTGGAACGGGATTGGTGAACGGCTGCACCATCAATACTGCAGTGAAATTCTTTCCAGACCGCCGGGGCTTTGCCGGGGGTGCGGTGACGGCCTGCCTCGGCATTGGCGCGGCGGTGCTGCCGTTTGCTGCGCGGGGACTCATTGACGGCGTCGGCATCGAGACGACGTTTCTCGTCTTCGGGCTTGTTTCGGGAATTGTCATTGTGGCGGCAGCGCTTGCCACTGCCAAGTGTCCGGACAACTTCGCGGCGGCTTTTGTCGCGCCGGGACGCCGGCAAGGGACGGCGACTTCAGCGAACCTCAACTGGCTCGGCATGCTGAAGTCGCCGACCTTCGTGCCGCTTGCCATTCTTTTCATTAAAAGGTTCACAGTTTTCTGTACTAAGCCCGCTTCCCCACGTTCTCAGGGGCGG
>CAVJBF010000001.1:0-169866 GCA_963647785.1 Acutalibacteraceae bacterium | reverse complement strand
AACTCGCGACCTCAACCTTGGCAAGGTTGCGCTCTACCAACTGAGCTACTCCCGCACACAAGAGCTTCGCATTATACACCAAAAAAGCTGTTGGAGGCGCGAAGCGGAATCGAACCGCTGTGAACGGATTTGCAATCCGGTGCATAACCACTTTGCTATCGCGCCCTCGCGCACAACTTCTTTTTTCCATCGAACAATTCGATGGAGCGGGAGACGAGTCTCGAACTCGCGACCTCAACCTTGGCAAGGTTGCGCTCTACCAACTGAGCTACTCCCGCGGCGAAGAGGATGCGAATCATACAGTATCGAAAAGACTTGTCAAGCACATCGCATCACAATTTTTACTTCCGCCCAGCACTGTCTCTGATTTGGAACAAATTTTACTTTCCGCAGCGTCAGCGGCTAAACCTTGCGGCTGCGATCCGCCAGCCCCGCACGACGGTCGCTGTGGATGTGCAGCCAGGCGCTCGCCTGCCAGAGAGCGATGGTGATGACGCCAAAAGCGATCAAGGCCGCGTCGTAGGCCGCAAAGCTCCCATAGAGCGCCGGCACGATGAGGCTTGAGCAAAGCGCGAACGCGAAGGTCTGAATGAAGTTCAGCATCGAGCTGGCGAGCCCGCGGGACTGCGGGAAGGTGTCCATTAAAAGGAGCGACATCCCCGGTCGCACCATCCCAAGCCCCGTCGTGTAAACAACGAGCGGGAGCACCGCCATCGGCATCACGGGCTTTTCGATGAACAGGATTTCAAGCAGCGCAAGAAGCGCCCCCGCCATCATCACGATGAACGAGAAGCGGATCGTCGTCACCATGCCCCAGCGATGCGCCGCCCGGGCCGAAACCCAGCTGCCGATCACGACGCCTGCAATCATCGGCAAGAAGAGCTTCCAGAATTCGTTCGCAGCAAAGCCCATCACGTTCACGCACCAGTCCGCGGCGCCCGCAATGAAGACGCCCTGTCCCAGAAAGGCAATCCCGAGCGCGACGCAGCCCAGCACGAACCCCGCATTTGTCACCGTATGCGCGTACCCCGCGGCAAGCACCTTGAGGTTCACCGGCGTGCGCTTTTCCTTTGGCAGACTCTCAGGCAGCCAGACAAGACAGGAGATCGCGAGAAAAAGGCTGATTCCAGCCAACGCATAAAAGTGGCTCTGCCACCCCAAGTGCATCGCCATCCAGCCTCCGGCCACGGGCGCCAACGCCGGGCCGAACCCAAACACCATCGACACGTAAGCCATGAGCTTCTGGGCTTCCGGACCGCCGTAGAGATCGCGGATCACGGCCATGCCGATCACCATGCCGCAGCCTGCGAAGACGCCCTGAATGAAGCGAAAAGCGACAACCGCCTCCAGCGTCGTCGAAGATGCGGCGCCGAGGCTTGCGGCGCAAAAGCAGAAAAAGCCCCCAACCATCGTGGGCTTTCGGCCGATCACGTCGCTCACGGTGCCGTAGAAAAGCGTCATCACCGCAAAGCCGATCAGGTACGCCGACAGCGTCTGCTGCACGCCTGACAAGGGGACGCCGAAGACTTCCGTCATTTCATGAAAGCTCGGCAGGTACATGTCGGTGGCAAAGGGGCCGATCATGGAACAGGCGGCGAGAAGCCAGGTGAGAACGAAGACATTGTGGTTAACGGGGGCAGAAGATTTTGTCTGAGACATCGCTGACTCTTCTTGAGGGCAGAAACCGGCCAGATTGCCGGCGCCCGGGTGACCGCATCACGAGCGGAGACTGGCGCGCATTGTAAGGCGGATTTTTCAAGATCCCGACCGTCTCCGTCCACGGAACTACCTACCTCGGAGCAACCGACGAAGCCTTTGTTTTTCTGCGCCATAATGCGCGCCATCATGTCTTTTTCAAGCACCTCACCATACCGCGGGCGCTTTGCGCCCTCGCCCACCGGGCCGCTGCACCGCGGCAGTCTTTTCTGCGCCATGGCAACGTGGCTTGACGCCCGAGCGCACGACGGCGTCTGGCTCGTGCGCATCGAAGACATCGACCCCTACCGCGACGTGCCGGGCGCGGGAGACGACATTCTCCGAACGCTTGCCGCCTTCGGCATGACGTCCGACGAACCAGTCATGCGCCAGTCGGAGCGCTCCTCGCTCTACGAAGCTGCCGTGGCCCAGCTTCATGACGAGGGCCGCGCCTTCGGGTGCGCCTGCACGGCGCAGGAAATCAAGCGGGAGAACGAACGCCTGGGACTCGCCTCCGGCGTCTACCCCGGCACCTG
Organism: Acutalibacteraceae bacterium; assembly: GCA_963647785.1. GTDB lineage: Bacteria > Pseudomonadota > Gammaproteobacteria > Burkholderiales > Burkholderiaceae_F > Duodenibacillus. The sequence continues at coordinate 167,635 of CAVJBF010000001.1, read as the reverse complement.
CCGATGCGGCACGAACGGCCGCCCTGCGCGCAGCCTGCGCTTTCTCACCGAAGACCGCGTCGTGACATTCACGGACCGGCGGCTGGGGCTTCAGTCGCAGAACGTCGAGCGCGAGGTGGGGGACTTTGTGATCCGGCGCGCGGACGGCTGCTGGGCGTACCAGCTCGCCGTCGTCGTTGACGACGCCCGCCAAGGCATCACCGACGTCGTCCGAGGCGAAGATCTCCTCACCAGCACCGCCCGGCAGATCGAATTGCAGGAAGCGCTGCACGTTCCTACGCCCCGCTATCTGCACATCGGACTCATCCGAGGGGAAGACGGCGAAAAGCTTTCCAAGCAGCGCAAAGCCCCCGCCGTCACGACGGAAGCGCCCCTTGCAACGCTCGAATCACTCTTTCCTTTTTTCGGCTTCAATAAAATCGGCGCCGACACCCTGTCCGCTTTCTGGCGGGAGGCGACGGCGCTCTGGCGCGAAAAGTACGTCGGCTGATCAGTCCGGATTCCAAGGCGCGGGATCGGGGAACATCCGGTCCACGAGCGTGCGGATGACGGTCGTCGAATCCGCCGCGGGGCTTCCCAAGTCGCCGCTCGTGACCGTGTTCTCCATCGTCACGCGATAGCCCGTCACCGGGGCCATGCCGCCGTCGGCGGGCATGTCAGTCAAAACAAGCTGCGCCTGACGAATTTCCGCGCCACTCCAGCCACCCATCTTCGCCGAAAAAAGGAGCTTCTTCGTGCAGTGAACGCCTTCTCCCGGCTCCACCACCGTCACACCCTTGTCCTGCAAGGCCTGCCGCAAGGGAAGCGTGAGCGCCACGTCCGTAGCCCCTTCCGTCTCAAGGCACACCGTCTCCCTCGCCGCGGCGTAGTGCCAGCGATAAGGATCTGACGACGTGCTCTGGCAGCCGGCGAGCACCAACGCCGCGGCGGCCGTGAAAAGAAACTTGTGCATTAATATGACACAGGAATTGCGAAAGTTTCGATATTATCAGACTGCCCATGGCCTGGCGCAAGTCCCTCGCCAGTCAAATGAGGCGGCGCCCGACCGAGGCGCTATGATGCGAAAACGCTTTTTTCGGAGACTTCCTGATGACCTCGCCCGCCCAGACGATTTGCTCGCGCCGACGGCTTCTCGCCGCCGCAGCTGTCTTTGCGTCGGGCGTTCCTGCCGCTCGAGCGGCCTCGTCCGAAGACGACATCGCGCCCTTTGTGAATTACGCCAAGCGCGACGACGTGCGCCTCTGGGCCGCGCAGGTTTCCGAAAGCCGAGCCATCCCCTTTAGCTGGATCATCAATGCGCTCACGCAGGGGCGCCCCAGCGAAACCACGCTGCGGATCATGAGCCGGCCGGCGCTCACCGCCTCAGCGACGCCCAAGGACTGGTTCCGGCACCGCCGCAACTATGTGAACGCCGCTCGTGTCGCGGACGCCCTCGCCTTCATTGACGCAAACAGCGCCGCCTTCACCGAAGCCTGGCTGCGCTTTCACATTCCGCCCCAGATCGTCGCCGCCGTGATCGGCATCGAGACGAACTACGGGCGGCGCATGGGCAATATTCCCACGCTGGACGCACTCTGCACCCTGAGCTTTGACTACACGCGGCGCGCGCCCTTTTTCCAAAAGGAGCTTGAAAGCTTCCTCACGCTCACGTGGCGCGCCGGCGTTGAGCCCCGCTCAATCAAGGGGAGCTTTGCGGGAGCGCTCGGAATCTGCCAGTTCATGCCGAGCAACATCGAAAAGCTCGGCGTGGACCTGGACGGCGACGGCGTCGTCAACCTGTCGCAGTCCCCGGCGGACGCGATCGGCTCGGCCGCGAACTATCTCTCAACCGTAGGCTGGGCGCCGAATCTTCCGGTGAGCTGGCCCTGCGACGTGCCGCCAGCCGCCGCCCGAATCTTTGACACGGGCGAGCCTCGTCTCACGACGACGCTGCAGAACCTTCTGGACGCCGGGGTTGAAATGCCTGCTCCTCTGCCCTATCCGCCTTCCCTCAAGGTGCTTCTCGTGAGTCTTCCCGCTGGCGACAGGACCATCTACCGCGTGGGCACTCTCAACTTTGCGACGCTTCTCGACTACAACCGATCGTTCTTCTACGCGCAGAGCGTGGCCGATCTCGCGAGCTCCATCCTCGCGGGCGAAGTGCTCGAGCCCGATCTGCTTTCCGCCGCCTGACGATTTCTCCGTTCGTTTCACGCCGCTTCGCGTCTGCGCGAAAAAAAAATCCCCCGCGATCCTTCGTGAACCGCAGGGGAGCGAAGCTTTCAAGAAGCCGTCAAACTACTCTTCAACGACTTCCTTCACGTCAACGCCGTAGGGATCAAGCACGTGAGCGTCCATCTTGAGGAGGACGGCCCAGCGTCGCAGCACGCCGAAGATCACCACCGCCATCAGCACCATGACGAGCACGGAGAGGAAGGCAAGCAGCATCTTGCCCGCGGGCAGATACTGGTACATCACGAGCCAGACGCCGGCCCACATCGTGATGATGGTCATAAGAATGCCGGGAACGCCCGTCATCCAAGCGTACTTCGTCTTGTTCAAGCGCAGCAGCACGGTGGTGCCGATCAGAAGCGTCACGGAGGCGAGCAACTGGTTGCAGATGCCAAAGAGCGGCCAGATGCTTGAGATGTCTCCCGAGTACACGAGGTAGCCCCACGCGCCCGTGAAGATCACGGAAGTGATGAGAATGCCCGGGATCCAGTCGCGATCCGAGAACTTCGGCCAGACCTTGCCCATCATTTCCTGCAGGAAGAAGCGGCCCACGCGGGTGCCCGCATCCACGGCGGAAAGAATGAACACGGCTTCAAACATGATGGCGAAGTGATACCAGTAGGCCATCAGGTGATCCATCCAGGGGATGCGGCTGAAGATGTAGGCCATGCCGACCGCAAGGCTCACGGAGCCGCCCGGACGCGCCGAAAGGTGCTCCTGCACTTCCGCTTCCAGCGCAGGAAGCGCATCCACCTGCATGCCGAGCGCAGCAAACTTGTCCGCGGCGGAGTTAATCGCAAAGTAGTCGGCCGGAACGAGAACGCAGGCGGCGATCAGGGCCATCACCGCAACGAACCCTTCAGTAAGCATCGCACCGTAGCCCACGAAGAGCACGTCCTTTTCGTTGCCAATCATCTTCGGGGTCGTGCCCGTGCCAATCGTCGCATGAAAGCCCGAAAGCGCGCCGCAGGCGATCGTGATGAAGAGGAACGGAATCACCGGACCTGCGATGATCGGACCGCCGCCGTGCACGAATTCCGTGATCGGGGGCATCTTGAAGTTGGGCATCACGAAGACGATGCCCAGCGCCAGCGCGACGATCGTACCCACCTTGAGGAAGGTGGAGAGATAGTCGCGGGGCAGCAAAAGAAGCCACACCGGCAGGACGGACGCGAGAAAGCCGTAGACCGGAATCGCAATCGACATCGTCTTCTTGTCAAGATCGAGCCAGCCGAAGTATTCAGGATGCGCCGCGACCCAGGGCCCGGAGAGGATGCAAAGGAAGAGAAGAATCACGCCCAGCGCAGAGGCGCCGAACACGTCGCCCTTGCGCCACACCTGCATGTAGAGCCCCATGATGATGGCGATCGGAATCGTCGCCGCCACCGTGTAGGTGGACCAGAGCGAGTCGTGCATGGCGTTCACGCACGCGATCGAGAGGCCCGCCAGCGTCAGGATCAAAATGGCAAGAACCGCCCAGCTTGCGACGATGCCGGTCGGACGGTCGATTTCCTTCATGGCGATGTTCGCAAGCGACTTGCCGCCGTGACGCACCGAGCAGAAGAGGACGACCATGTCATGGACGCCGCCCGCGAGAACGCAGCCGATCAGAATCCACAAAAGGCCGGGGAGATAGCCGAACTGGGCGGCGAGAACCGGTCCGAGAAGGGGGCCGGCCGCCGCGATGGCGGCGAAGTGATGGCCGAACAAGACGAACTTGTCGGTCTTCACGAAGTCGCGGTTGTCCGCGTATTTCACGGCAGGCGTCTGCCGCTTGGCGTCGACATTGAGCACTTTCTGCGCAATGAACAAGCCATAGAAGCGATACCCGATGGCAAACACGCACAACGCCGCGAATATCACCGTGACGGCATTGATGCCTTCAAGCCACTGCATGATGATTTCCTGTTGAGGGAGGTTGGAAAAGCCGGCCACTTCTTGCTCTTATGCCGCCTGTAGTACAGGCCGGGCCGCGTTGTGGCGCAGTGTAACGAAATGAAAATGAAATACTTCCAAATAAATAAGGGATTACCCCGACACCCTGTCCATCGAAGTACGGGGTCTCCCTATTTCATTTTCCACCGCAATCATGTCATCCGATTATTTCCGCCTCACCTCAAAAAGCGATGGCATTCACTGATTTTCAGCGAAAATCAAAGGAAGAAACATGGATCGCATTGGTATAATCAGCGGCTTGAACAACCGTTGTTGTCACCCCGCTGGATGTGAAGGATGCGCCATGAATGAGCCCGCAGAGCTGAAGAAAGTCCCCTACGGAAACGCAGGGTTCAAGTCCCTTCGCTCCGACGACTATGCCTACATTGACAAGACTCAATTCATTGAAACGCTGGAAAAAAGCGGCTCTCGCTTTCCTTTCATCGTGCGACCGCGCCGTTTCGGCAAAACGCTCTTCGTGGAAACGCTGAAGGCCTATTACGACAAGGTCGAAGCCAGGAATTTTGAAAAGAACTTCAGCGGCACCTACATCGGGAGCCACCCAACCGCCCTCGCAAACCAGTTCTACGTTTTGAAGTTCACCTTCGCGGGACTTCAAAGCCGCAAGGCGGAGGAAGAATTTCTGATTTCCGTGCGAAATTCCCTGGTTCGTTTTTTCAACGTCTATCCGCATCCCCAGCAAAGCGACATACTTGACAAGGATTATCCCAGCGCCGGCGCCCTGATTGAAAGCTTCTTTGCGATTCTCGGCCCTGACTATCAGCAAAAGCTTTACATCATCATTGATGAATACGACCATTTGGCAAACGCCGTGCTGTCGCTAAAGCTCGACGACTTCAAGTCCATCACGTCGATCGACGGATTTTTCAAGGACTTCTATACGAAGCTCAAGAGCGCCGCAGAAGACGACGGCCCGGTGGCGCGAATCTTCGTCACGGGCGTGACGTCCATCACGCTCGACTCCATGACGTCGGGCTTTTCAATCGCGACGAACTACACGACGCGCTCCGCCTTTGCGACCTTGTTTGGCTTTACCGAAGCTGAACTGCGCCAACTGATCCCCCAAATCGTCGATCTAACGAAGTACGGCCGCACGGTCGATGAGATCGTCGCCCGCATGAAGGCCTGGTACAACGGCTATCGCTTCAGCGCACGGGGGGACGAATCCGTCTTCAACTCCTCAATGTGTCTGTATTACCTGGGATTCATTCGAGATGAAAATGAAGAGCCGCTCAACTTGCTTGATCCTTCGTTTGCGCAGGATCTGCAGAAGATCAGCGGGATTCTTTCTCTGGGCGACCGGGAGTTCGTGAGGTCCATCATTGACAAGGCGCTCAAAAACGAACCCATCGATTTTTCTGTCGGCGAACTTCAGCTTCTCAATCTTAATCAAGCGGACGAGCTGGATTCAGACGGCATTTTGTCGGCCATGTTCTACATGGGCTACCTGACATTCGCCCCCGGCAACCGATGCCAGCTAGTTGTACCGAATCGCGCCGTCGGCATCCAATTTTTCGAATACTACCTGCAGAACATCCTTCGCCTTTCTGGCGCCGCAGGAAAATACGTTGCCAAGGACATGATCACCGCCTATCAGGCACTCGAAGAAGGCAACCCAGAACCGCTGCTGCGCGTCCCCAGCGATCGTTTTGCCGCGCAAAGCGATCCGATGACAGGGCTCCATCTGAGTGAAAGCGATTTTCAAACTTTAATTCAGGCGTCGCTCAATTTCGACAATGACGTACGTGTCATCCGCGAAGCGCAGGCCATTGGCCCTCAGGGCGGCCGAATCGACCTGCTGATTGTTCCCACGGAAAACAGCCCTGTCAGGCACTCGTATCTCATTGAGTTCAAGCACCTCACAAAAAAGGCCGTTCAAACCAATAAAACACTATCGCAACACGCGCTACAAGCAGCGCTGAAACAGGCCCGGCGCTATGCGCAATGCAAAAACATCAGGAACATCCCCTCTTTGAAATGCGTCGCGGCAGTCTATGTAGGAACGAAACTGGAAGACCTTGCTGTCGAAGACGCTTCAATGTGACTGCCCCCCAACGGGCAAGGCTTCCTGTTTCGTCGAACATTGCCCGGAATACCGGGACTTATGCGTTCTCTACAGGCTTTACGCAAGCAAACACCGGACGCTTGCATGTCAAGCGACTTTCCAGAGGAACCACAAGACGACACAAAATTGCCCCCGTCTTTGCGGTATTTTGCATTGCGTTTATGCGGCAAGCAGAGGATCTGCCGCGTAAGCCACTTGACGCCGTAGGCTCAGGACTACGCTTGCGGTAAGGCGGAAGTGAACAGAGCGAAGCGGCGAACGCTTCCGCCTTATCGCATCCCAAGTTCTGGATCACTCCTCACCCTTTGGTCCCTATACAGCTTTTAGCTGTTTTGTCAAGTTTTTTGCGTTTTTCCTAGAATTCCACGATGAACCTTTTTTTGTAACAGCCGTGGACACGAAGAGACAGACGCTCTAAACTCCCCTCTCCTCAGAGAGGGGAGTGGGCCTCCCCTCGTGGCAACGTTTAAAGGAGCTAGAGATCGTGCGCGAGGGATATGATGGATGGTAGTTTGTTTGCAATACTTACAACGCTAGTAGCCCTGATCATTCAGGGCTTTTTGCTATTTTATGCATACAAGACGCTAAAGCAAAATGCCGAAACGGCCAAAAAGCGCGCCATCGTTGATCACATCATCAAGCAACGCGAAGACAAAGAGCTTCGTCGAATCTTCCAAGAGCTCTATCAGTTGAGAGTCCAGCACAAGAAGGTTTCAGAGTACGTTCAAGAACCCGAGAAGTTGCGAGAGGTGCTTTACGCCCTGGACACCTTGGAATTCACCGCAGTCGGAATCCGTCTTGGGGCTTTTGACGAGTCGGTGTACAAAGAACTTCAATGCTCCAAAGTTATTAAAACCTGGGATAGTGTCAGCGGCTTCGTAATGGAACTCCGAGAGGAAAAGCAGACACCCACGATCTATCAAGACTTCGAGCTTTTGGCCAATCGCTGGAAAGCCAACCCCATTACAGAACTCAAAAAGAAGACCTACGCAAACAAATAGCGCCCCTTCTCATCAAGGAACATCTTCTGCGAGACGACCGACTTGCGAAACTGCCACAAGAAGTTGTCGCGATCTGGGCTATTGATAAGCGACCTCATGGTGTTGTCCGTGCCGCCGCGGAACGATAACTCAGCCTTCCGGTACTCCTTCTGAAGCACCTCCGCCTTCTTCTTATCAACGGACTTACCCCACTCGAATGCCGGGAACGTGTTCGTATAGGCGTCCGCGCTGTAGACAGGCGTACCCTTTGCAGGGTCAATGAGCCCCTTCGTCCCGATCAAGGTAATGTCACCGAAGCCCGAATAGCCGGAGTCCGCCTTCGTGATGCCGATCGACGGGACGGCCAGGCCCCCCAGTTTGTTGGCCTTCAGCAGGTTCTCGGCGCTGGTATGGTGCGCCGCCACAAGCGGGTCAGCCAGCGTCCCTACCGATTTCCTAGAGCCAGCTTGATTGAACTCCTGCTCCTCGTAGTATGCGCCGCCACTGGCACGAGCAGAATCATCAACAGAATCAAACAGCCCCTTTCCGTCCTGCCGAACGTAAGGTTTGCGCCCACCGGCCAGCTGAGCTAAACTGATCACACGATCCGAGGGGGCGACTGGACTGCTGGAGAGCCGGATATCTGGCGCAGTAACGCCGCGGATGTCTGAGGGCCCGCCGTCCGCTTTGCTAACCGGCGGGTTTTCTATTTCATAGATTTGAATCCCCGCGATCTTGTGCGTAGCCAAGCGTTCCTGCTTGGGCGTCACGTAGTCGCGGACCACCAGCTGAACGCGATACAGCTTCCCGTCAATCTCTACTAGCGTCGCAAAAATGTGAACCCCCTGAACATCAGGGTTCCGATGCTTCACATCCGCCGAGCTTTCCATTAGACGAGCTTTAGTCACGACCTCATCAAGAACGGGGGCCACGGCCCGGAACAGCCGCTCGTCATAGCTGAATTTGCCTCCAAGCGACTTCTTCAAGTCGGCGTCACTTGCCGTTAAAACAAACCCTGTTTCTTCGTTCTTCAGCCCGTTCGCCGCAAGCGCGCTTGCTTGCGTCATCGCCGCCTGACGGTCAGCAGCCGCCCCTTGTACTGCACCACCGTCACCTGCTCGTCGGCCGCAGCCTTAGTCGGCCCCATGTGCCACTCACGCCCCTGCGTGACCGGCATGTTGAACTCGCCACCCGAGGCCGCCGCATTGCCGTCCTTCGTCCAGACAATGTTCGGCGCCAGTTCGCCCACCTTGTCCGGATCGATGCCGTGTGTCTCCGCGAACGAGACGACCGCGCGAGCATTGAGCTCAGCCTGCACGCTCGCCTGCCGGAAGGTGAAAGGCCCGTTGCCCTTGTCAAAGAGCTTTGTGCGGTAGTCCTCGTAGAGCTTCCGCCCCTCAGCGCGGTACTTGTCCGCGCGAATCTGCGCCGGACTGCGCCAGAAGGCCGCGCCAAAGGCACCGCCCATTGTGGCGCTCACGAAGAGGTTCGCCGCATCCAAGTCGTACTGCTTCGCGAGTTCGTCGTAGTTCTCGTGCTGAAGGATGAACTTGATGCCTTCCGTTTCGGCAATGTTCGGCTCCACACGCGCGAAGTGGTGCTTCAAGCGATCGGCCTCAACGAACGACAGCTTTCGGCCCGGCGTGTAAACCGTCTTGCCCTCGGCGTTCTGAGACCACTCGCCGCCCTCAACGCCGTCCTGCCCGCTGTAGATCGAGCTTGCGGAGAAAGTCGGAGATTCGGCTTCTTGTACTTGTCGCCCAAATGCCCGCGCTCGTCTTCGGCTATGTCGCCCGACTGAAGCTCCTACCAGGCGCCGTGCAAGTCGTAGTCGTGGACATCCCGTTCGCGACCCTGCTCCTTCGCCCACGTCTGGTACTGCGCCTCCTCGTCGGCCGTAAGTTCTGTGTTGAACCTCTCCGAGCAGTCCTCATCGAAGAGATCACGCGCCCCCCTGCGTGTCAGCGCCCCAACGCGCCTCGCGCATTTGCTTCATCTGCATGATTAGGACTTGAACTTCTGAGTGCCAGTTGTGATTGTTTTTCATTGTGGCCAGTTAGTGCTCGTTAGTGAACGCTTTTCCGAGCTCAAGTCCCGCCAGCCAGCATGGATACTGGAAAAAGAAACCCCCGAAGCCAATAACTACGGGGGGTTCACGGTACTACTCAATTTTTATATTCTGGTGCGGCAGGCCGGACTTGAACCGACACGCCTAGGGCGTCAGGACCTAAACCTGGTGCGTCTACCAATTTCGCCACTGCCGCGAAACGCTCCTTTCGGAGCGCTCAAGAGTCGCTATCTTACGGCATTTCCTTAATGCTTGTGGCCGCAGCCGCAGGATTCTTCGTGATGGTGCTCATGATCATGGCACCCGCAACCGCATTCAGCATCGTGGCTATGGTGTTCGTGCTCATGGCAGCCGCAGCTGCATTCGCCTTCTTCATGGTCATGATGATGGTGGTGCCCACCGCAGCCGCACTCACATTCGTCGTCATCGTGATGATGACCGCCACAGCCGCAATCGCATTCATCGTCGTGATGATGGCCGCCGCAACCGCAGCCGCAACCTTCGTCATGGTGATGGTGTCCGCCGCAGCCACAACCGCAGCCGCCCGCATGGGGACGGGGCAGCGGCACGGGCACGAAGGGTTCGTCCACCACGGTGCACTGCAGGCCCACGCCTTCCAGCATCTGGCGGAAGGTGTCGTTGGCGATGACGCCAAAGCCGTCGTCGGTCTTTGCAACACGAATTCCGCGGGCGACAAAGGCGTAGACCGCCTCCTGCATGAGCTCATGGTCGCCCGTAACATGCATCACCTTGTCCTCAGCCGCTTCCACAACATAGAAGGCGCCCTTTTCATCAACAAGCACGTCGTCCACTTCGAGGGGGCGCACGTCACCCAGAGCGTTTTCATAGGATTCTTCACCAATCGTAAAGGCGGCAGGAGCCTTCACACGGTCAGCGTAGGAAAGAACCACCTTCTTGGCACGAGCAAGAAGGGCATGAGCCGGACGGGATTCCAGCGACAAAAGCTTCGTGATCTTCATAGCGGAAAAACTCAAGGCGCCCGTGGGAAGGGACGCGAGACATAAAACTCCGAAAACCGCCCGAAATTGCGCCGGACGGCAGATCGGCTGATTCTAGCAAAAGGCCTCAGCCGGCGCGCACGGCATCCAGCGCGTCGGAGAGCCGGTCAACGGCGATGATTTCAAGCCCCTCAATAGGCGTCTTAGGCGCGTTGGCACGAGGAATGACCGCTTTTCCAAAGCCCAGCTTGGCAGCTTCGCGAAGGCGCTCCTGACCTCGGGGCGCCGGACGGATTTCCCCCGCAAGCCCCGCTTCACCAAAAACTACGAGCCCATGGGGCAACGCCCGGTCGCTCATGGAGCTGGCAATCGCAAGCATCACGGCGAGGTCGCTGGCGGGCTCCGTGATCTTCACGCCGCCCACGGCGTTCACGAAAACATCCTGGTCATAACAGGAAAGCCCGGCATGGCGGTGCAGCACCGCGAGAAGCATCGAGAGACGCTGCTGATCAAGCCCCACGCTCAACCGCTTGGGGCTCGGCAAGTGCGTGCCGTCCACAAGCGCCTGCACTTCCACAAGAAGGGGCCTTGTCCCCTCCTGCGTCACCATCACGACGCTGCCGGGCACATTGTCGCGGTGCTCCGAAAGGAAGATGGCCGAAGGGTTCGAAATGCCGCGCAGCCCTCGGTCCGTCATCGCGAAGACGCCGAGTTCGTTGACGGCGCCAAAGCGGTTCTTGAAGGCGCGCACCAAGCGAAAGCTCGAATGCGTGTCCCCTTCAAAGTAGAGCACCGTGTCCACGATATGTTCGAGCACTCGAGGGCCGGCGAGCGATCCGTCCTTTGTGACATGCCCCACGAAAAAAAGCGTGGCGCCCGAGGTTTTCGCGAGCCGAGTAAGCCGCGCCGAGCACTCCCGCACCTGCGTGACGCTGCCCGGCGCGCTGTCCAAGGCGGAGCTGAAAAGCGTCTGTATGGAGTCGATCACCACAAATTCAGGCTTTCGAGCAATCAGCGCTTCCTCAATCTTCTCGAGCTCGATTTCACTCATGAGCTGCAAGCCGTGCGGATCCACCGAAAGGCGCCGGGCGCGCATCGCGACCTGTCCCGCCGATTCTTCGCCCGACACGTAAAGAGCGCTCTTTCCCTGCAGCACCAGACGGCTCATCACCTGCAAAAGAAGCGTTGACTTGCCGATGCCGGGGTCGCCGCCGATGAGGCTCACGCCGCCGGGCACCAGGCCCCCGCCCATCACGCGGTCAAATTCCTCGAGCCCCGTCACGATGCGGGGAAGCTCCTCCACCTCGACCTGCGAAAGATCCACCACCTGCGTCGCCTCGATGATGGAGCGAGAGCGATGCTTGTCCGACCCGAAGCGCGCGGCAGACGAAGACTCCTGCACCTTGAATTCCTTCAAGCTGTTCCAAGCGCCGCAGTGCGGGCACTTGCCCGCCCACTTTGCAACCGTGCCGCCGCACTGGTCGCAGACGTATTCCGTTCGGGACTTCGCCATACGTCGTCCTTAGTTTTCGTCCACGCGCACCGGAACGCGAGGCGCCAGCGCACAGAGAAGCTCGTAGCCAATGGTGCCGCAGAGGTCGGCGAGTTCATTGACGTTCACGTGCTCGCCCCAGAGCTCGACGACGCTGCCCACGTCCGCCTCCGGCACGTCCGTGATGTCGATTTCAAGCATGTCCATCGACACGGACCCCGTCAATGGGGCGCGCTTTCCTTCGACCCAGACGGGAGCGCCGTCCGGCATGGAGCGGGGATAGCCGTCCGCATACCCACAGGCAACGACGCCGATGCGAGAAGGGCGCTTGGCGACCCAGCGACTGCCGTACCCCACCGCCTCCCCCGGGGCGATCTGCTGCACCGCAATGATGCGGGCCGACAAAGTCATCGCCGGGCGAATGCGCAGCTCCTCGCTCGTCAAGTGCTTGTCCGGGCTCACGCCATAGAGAACGACGCCCGCACGAATCGCGTCGCCACCCACTTCGGGATGAAAGAAAGAAGCGGCGGAATTCGCAAGACACACGCCTGGGAGCCCCGTGAGCTTTCCCAATCGCATCATCTGCTTTTGCACCGACGCGGGACCGTCTTGCTGATAGGTGGGCTCAGCGTTTGCAAAGTGCGTGACGATGCCCATCACGCGACAGCCTTCGATCTTCTCCAACTGCGCGCGCACTGCGAGCACCTCCGCCGGCACAAAGCCAAGACGGTTCATGCCGGAATTCACCTTGATGTGCACGCGCACGTTTTTCAAAGGCGCCGCCTTCTTCAATTCGTCGATCATCCACTGCGAATGAACGATCGTCTCGATGTCGTACTTTTCAAGATCTCTGATGTCGTCCTGCTCAAAAAATCCCTCCAAAAGGAGGATGCGCTTTTTCCAGCCGCAGCCGCGCGCCTTCGCGGCGTCGCAAAGGTCGATCGTCGCCAGTCCGTCCGCCGCCTCAAAGGCCTTCACGGCGTTGCTCAGCCCATGCCCGTAGGCATTGGCCTTCACGACGGCCCAGACATCCCGGCCGTCCGCTGCTACCCGCACGCGAGCCAGATTGTGATGGAGGGCATCCATGTGAATGGTGACGGAAATAGGACGTGGCATTTTTCTCTTCTTAAAGACGTAGCAATGACGGCTCCCGGGCCGTGCGAGCGAATCCTAAAGGATTTTGCCTTTGTCGCGCATCCGCCGGCCGGCGCCCCTCATTGCACCAAAATGAAGCATAACCACCCTGATGCCGCACTATTTTTATCTTCATAAAACAACTTAAGCGGTTCTTCTCAGTCCAGCCCGTCGCATCAGTCATCATCGGACTTTCCCGGTTTTGGTGCAAAACGCCCCGTTTTGGCACGACTTTTGCTCCAACTTGCCCCGTCTCAATCGACGTCACGCCTCAGGGAGCCCGACCGGTGAACGGCGGGGAGGCGACCGTCGACAAAAACCATGAAGAACCAAAATTTTTTAGGGAGATTCCTATGACACTCGTTACCCTGATTACCGTGGGCGAAGCCCCATCGGGCCTTCTTTCCGACATGATCGCGCTGATGCCGGGCGCTCAGCTCGCCGCCGTCGCCGCCCCCGTCGACGGCGTGGCCGCCGCAGCGAAGGCGGCGCTCGAAAAGGGCGCCGTCGTTGTTTTTGCACCCGCCGCCACGCTGCCCGAAGGCGCCATTGACGCCCGCAAGGTGCTGCAGACCGCCGTTCGCACGCTCACCTCGGGCGAACGCGTAGGCGTTGTCACGATCGCCAAGAGCGCGATCGACACCTACACCGCCTGGGCGTCTGCAGGCGTTCGAGACGTCATCACCGACGCCATCTCCTGCGCCTGCTCCTACGACGCCCTGCGCGCCGCCGCCCTGCAACTAAAGAGCCGCGGCGCCGAAATGATCGTCCTTGACGATCCCGCGTTCACCGCGACGGAAGCCTCGATTCTCGCCTACGACACCGGGCTGGACGTCGTGAGCGTGCGCAGCGCCGTGGCCGAGCACCTCATGAAGGAAGTCGTGAAGCTGCCGTGGCAGCTTCCGGCCGCGGACGCCGAGCCCTGGTGCCTTGCGGGCTAAACGGGCTTCTGTCTCCTCATCGGCGCCGGACTCCTCGCTGCAGGGGCCCGGCGTTTTTTTTCGTCCACAGAAAGCCCGCGCGCACGGTGTAAACTCTTTCGCTCCTCCCTGCGGGGCCATTTTTTGGGGAATTCCTCCGATGAAACGCGGTTTCTACACCATCATGCTGGCGCAGTTTCTGTCGTCGCTTGCGGACAACGCGCTGCTGATTGCCGCCATCGCGCTTTTAACCAGCCTCTCGGCGCCCGAATGGATGACGCCGCTTTTGAAGCTTTTCTTCGTCATCAGCTACATTCTTCTCGCAGCCTGGGTGGGAATTTTTGCTGACCTGATGCCCAAGGGACGCGTGATGTTCATCACGAACGCAATCAAGGTCGTGGGCTGTCTCATGATGCTCTTCGGATCCCACCCGCTTCTTGCATACGCTGTTGTAGGCATCGGCGCCGCCGCCTATTCGCCCGCCAAATACGGGATTCTCACGGAGCTTCTGCCAGCGGAAAAGCTCGTGATCGCCAATGGCTGGATCGAAGGCCTCACCGTCGTCTCCATCATTCTGGGCGTCGTTCTGGGGGGCGTGCTGGTGCACCCGGACGTAGCAGGACTCCTCACAGAAGCATTGCACCTTGAGGCGTTCGGCGTCACGAACCACGCCGAAGCCGCCATCGCGCTCATCGTCTTCGTGTACGCCGCCGCGGCCGTCGTCAACCTCGCCATCCCCGACACCGGCGCCCGCTATCCGCACCTCACGTTCGAGCCCATCGCGAGCGTAAAAAACTTCATTGGCTCCTGCGGCCTTCTTTGGAAGGACGCGCTGGGCCAGATCTCCCTTTCCGTCACAACGCTCTTCTGGGGCGCGGGCGCCGTGCTGCAGTTCTTGGTGCTGAAGTGGGCCGATCACGCACTGCAGATGAACCTCTCGCAGGCTGCTGTTCTTCAAGCCGTAGTTTCCGTGGGCATCGCCCTCGGCGCCGTGCTGGCCGCCGCCACCGTACCTTTGAAGAAGTCGCTCAACGTGCTGCCCATGGGCGTCATCATGGGGCTCCTCGTAACGAGCATGAGCTACTTTGAGGGAAGCATGGTGCCGGGCGAGCTCGTCGTCGGCCCCTTCTCGATTCGCTGGGCGGTCGTGCTCGCCTCCTTCATGATGGTGCTCGTAGGCGTTTGCGCGGGCTACTTCGTCGTTCCGATGAACGCCCTCCTGCAGCATCGCGGCCACGTGCTGATGAGCGCAGGCCGCTCCATTGCGGTGCAGAACTTCAACGAGAACTCCTCCATCCTCCTCATGCTCGGCATTTACTCACTTCTCATTAAGAGCGACCTCTCAGTGCCAATGACGATGACGGTCTTCGGCGTCTTCGTTGCCGTGAGCATGTGCATTGTCATCCTGCGCCATCGTCACAACCAGAGCCGCTGCGACAGCCTGCACCTCATCGGCGAAGCAAAACGGCACTGAGCCGCTCAGAGAAGTTTTCCTTCAAGAGCCGGCGCTCGCAGCGCCGGCTTGTTCCTGACGCTTATCTGTCCGGAATGATCCAGCGTCCGCCGCCTCGCCCCTTGCGGATTAACCGCCCTTTCAATTTCAACTTGTCCTCAAGGTAGCGAATCTGCCGCGCCGTGAGCGGCTGACCACTGTCAGACAGCGTCCGCACCAGTTCATCCGTTGTCACCGAAGGATTCTGTTGCAACGCCGAGAGCACTCTGGCTTCATCCAAAGACAGGGCATCTGAAAAAACATTCTCAACCCGTTCTGCCGTTTCCTGCGTCGGCTCTGACACAAGAAGCACCTCCGCCTTCCAGTCAACCTCCGGCCGGTAAAGTACCATTTGAAGCGCTCGACCGAGATCTTTCACTTCGGGAGCACGAAGTCGCCACTTTCGCATAGCTTCCGTTGCTCGAGGAATGCCGCTCCCCCACAATTCCATCATGTGACAGTACGCCAACGCATTGGCAATGGCGGGATTGCGCAACGAGGTATAGCCTGAAAGCAACTGGCTCATGCTCAACATATTGGGCCTCCCACCGGGCGACGTTATTTCCAAACGATCACGAAAGAGCGCCACCGTCACCGGCTCGTCACCGGCGTACCAGCTGCGATGACAAATTGCGTTCATGAGCAGCTCACGAATGGCCACTTCCGGAAGTTCTGACACGTTAAATCGGCGGGCTCCCTGAACAACCCATCGCACCTCCAGCTTTGAAAGAATCCACTCCATTGCACTTTCGAACTGCTCGATGAGCGAGCCATCGTAAACCTTGGTATCTCCAATTTGAACACGGCTGACTCCCATAAAAAGTCCGCAGCGAACCATCGCCCCCATGACAGCCCTGCAGCTCCCCTCCAGGATCTCAAAACCATATGTGGGCCAAACAACACCGTCAGCCTCTTCAACCAAACGCCACTTCAAAAGTTGCGGCAATCCTGGCTTGCGATCCCTGGCCTCATCAAGACCAAGACGCTTCGCGTTTGCTTGCGCGGCGTTGTGCAACATTTCACAAAACTTATCAATTCGCTCCTCGGTCAACGCGTGGCAGGCAGCGGGACGAGTGCTGTCCCAACTGCGACGATGCCCTCGAAACTCGAGCTCCCGGCACACCTCAGGATCTGCAGGTCGGGTTGTCGCCCCGACACGAACAAATACGCCATCTTCTTTTCCCAACGATCGCACAAAGTACGGCGGCCGACTGCCGGAAAAAATCTCCGTCACAACAACCGTCTTGCCATCGAGCTCTGTCACTTGCAACTTCATCGGAACAACTGGTGCACAGTTGTCCGATACAGAATTCGCTATGGCGTCCATCAATGCCGGAACGTCAGTTTCTGCAGGCACACCTTTAATTCGCCCCGTACCGTCCTCCATTCCAAAAACAATCCGCCCGCCAGCTCCATTGGCAAACGCAACTACTGTTCTCAAAAAACGACTTTTCTCTGCTCTTCCATCAAATCGTTCCTTGTATTCCAATCGCTCCGACTCCCCCGCAAGCAAGTCTTCATCCTTCATTTTCGCCTCCAAACATAACCAAAAGCCTCACGCTATGCCATTCACAACGACAATAACAAAACCAACGACAAAAGCATACTGAAGAATCACGTCACCAGCAACAATGACAAAACCAAAGACAAAAAAAAAACTGCCCCGAAAGGCAGTCTTCTCCGTACTGAGACAAAAAGTCTCAACTCAGCCGAAGAGCTTCGCGAAGAACCCCTTCTTCTCATAGGGCGCGCAGGCAAAGCTCGTCGTCTGGTAACCCGTGGCGTCAATCGTCTTTCGCACCTCTGCCTCCTGCAATGGCATTTCCGACAGGATGACCGTCTGCTTCTTGCCGTGCGAGGACGTCACCTTCTTCACCGCAAACGCCTTGTGCACCGCCTCGTTCACGTGCGCCTCGCACATTTCACAGGCCATGCCTTCCACTCCAACCGTGATCTGGTACATGGAGAATCTCCCAAAATTGAAAAAGCCGGACGATTGTACGCCGTCGTAATGAGAATCACTCTCAGTTCTTCAAATGTTCGACAATCGACTCGAGCCCGTCCGGAATCGGCCCCTGCTCACCTGGCCTCGGCCGAACGCCCTTCAGGCTGTGAAAGTCCGACCCCGCGGACGCTGCCAGATGATGCTGCTTCGCCCACGCTACGCACCTCGGCGTGAAGTCCGGACTCTGACTGCCGCTTACTACTTCAATTCCGACGCCCCCCGCCTTCACGAAGTCTTCGACCAGCGCGTCAAGCATCCAGTCCTCCTTGAAGCGGTAGCGTCCGGGGTGCGCGAGCACGGCAACGCCTCCCGCGTGACGGATGAGTTCCACGGCCTTTGCAAGCGCCGGCCACGGCGCCATCACGAAAGCCGGCGCCCCGTCCCCCAGAAAACGATCAAACGCCTCCTGCTGATGCTTCACGACGCCTGCCTCCTGCATAGCGATCGAAAAATGAACGCGAGAGACCACATCCTTGTTGGGGGCCAGCGCCACCGCCCGCTCGTAGAGGTCAGGGCATCCGAGCGCCACAAGCTTGTCAGCAATCACGCGTGCCCGCGAGGAGCGCTGCACCGCAAAGTACTGCACGGACTCCGCAAGCATCGCGTCGTCTTCATTGATGTCAAGTCCCACCACATGGATGCATCGCTTTCCCCAGAGGCAGGACACTTCAATGCCGGCATGAAAGACCATGTCGAGGCGCTCAGCCTCCGCTCTCGCCTCCTTCACACCGAGCGCCGTGTCATGATCCGTGATCGCCGCGCGCGTCACGCCACGCTCGTGCGCAAAGTCCATAAGCGCCGAGGGCGTGAGTTCGCCGTCGCTTGCCTGCGAATGCATGTGCAGATCCATCGTCACAATTTTCCCCGATTTTTTTGGTTGTCGGACCATTGTACGGTCGCGCCGTCCGTTAAGATTGCGGCCGGTCATTTTTCTAAGCGAAATCCATCATCATGGCTGAAGACAAGCTCGTCAAAGTCCTCTTCTCTGATCGCAACTGCCATGCCGAAGTGATCCACCTCGGCGAATGCTGGCAAAACATCAGCCGCAACCAGCACCTTCCCGCCCCCGTGCGCAACATGCTGGGCGAACTCACCTGCGCGGCGCTCATGATGGCCTGCAACCTCAAGTTTGAGGGCGCGGTCGTTCTGCAGATTCAAGGCGCCGGCCCCGTGCGCCTCGCGCTCGTCGAGGTCCGCAACGGCCTCATGGTGCGCGCCACGGCGCAGCTTTCCGTCAAGCCTGAAGACGTACCCGAAAACGCCACCTTCAAAGACCTCGTTAACTGCAACGGCACCGGCCACTGCGCCATGATCCTTGATCAGAAGGGCCGGGCGCCTGGCGAGCAGCCCTACCAGAGCGTGGTGCCCCTAACGGGCGACACGGTGGCGCAGACGCTGGAAAGCTTTCTCTCTCAGTCCGACCAGCTTCTGACGCGTCTGTGGCTTGCCGCGGACGAAAACACCGCAGGAGGCGTACTTGTGCAGCACGTCGCCAATTCCGGCGGTCAAGGCGGCAACGCCGAAATGACGCCCGAGGAATCCATGAAGTCCGTCGCGGTCTACGCCGAGACAGTCACCCAGGAAGAGCTTCTCACCGAAGACGCCATGACGCTGGCTCGCCACCTTTTCTGGGAATTGAACCCCGTCGTCACAAAGGACTTGAAACCCGTCTTCCGCTGCCGCTGCTCCGCCGACGGCATTCGCCACATTGTGAAGAGCCTCGGCCGCACTGAAGCCGACAGCATCATCGCCGAAAAGGGCGTGATCGAAGTCACCTGCTCCTTCTGCGGCTGCGTCTATCGCATGGACGCCATCGACGTTGCGACGCTCTTCTCCGAGCAGGCCGTGGTCTCGCCTACGACTGCAACAAAGCAGTAGCCTTCACGGCCTTCCCTACGAGAAAACCCGCTGAGGCACTGCGCCGTCAGCGGGTTTTTCGTCAGAACTCAGCCTGTCTTAGACCCAGCCCTTCTCGCGGAACTCAAAGAGCTTCTTCACGAAGTAGGCGGTCTCAGCCGGCGTTCCCAGAGACACGCGGCACCACGTCAGAGCGGGCGGGAAGGGACGGCCCACGAGAATGTGCTCAGCCTTCATGCGGTCCGCAAAGGGCTTCAAGGGGGCCTTGAGGTCCATGAAGACGAAGTTCGTCTGGCTCGGCAGGTACTTGATCGAGAGCTTGTCCAGTGCATCCGTGAGGATCTGGCGCGCTTCGGCATTCTGTGCGCGGGAGTATTCGAGGAAGTCCTTGTCGGCGAGTTCAGCAATGGCCGCTTCAATCGCCGTCGTGGAGATCATGATGTCGTAGGCAACGTGCTTCATCAGGTTCTTCACGGTGGCAGGCGCGGCGTACGCAAACCCGAGGCGCATGCCGGCCATCGCGAAGATCTTCGAGAAGGTGCGCAGAACGATGACGTTCTCAAAGCCCGCATCCACCAGGGTCGCCGCCGACTTGAATGAGGGATCGGCGATGAACTCGCGATAGGCTTCGTCCACCACGAACGTCGTGCGGGCGGGCTTGGAGCTGATCCAGTCCAGCAGCTCCGTGCTGTTCACAATCGTGGACGTGGGATTGTTCGGATTCACAAAGTAGACGATCGAATGTCCCTTGTAGGACGCCACCGCCTTCTTCATCGCGGCGATGTCGATCGACCAGTCCTCGCCCATCGGCGTGCGCTTCACCTTCATGCCGTTCTTCTGCGCGGTGTCGGTGCCGTCGCTGTAGGTGAGCTCGGGCGCCACGACCTGCACGCCCGGCACGTTGTAGGCTTCGATCGAAGCGCGGATCGCCTCCGCCGAACCGTGCGTAAGCATGATGTTTTCGGGCTTGCCGCCCATGTAGGCGGCGATCGCCTTGCGAAGCACCTCAACGCGAGCAAACGGATAGCGGGAGCCGTTTTCTGCCGCCTCGGCCACTGCCTTTTTGGCGGTGACACTCATGCCAAGCGGGTTTTCATTGAAGCAGAGCAGGAGGGGCTTTTCGGCCGTAGGCGGCACGAAAGCCGGAGCCGCAGGCGCCGCAGGTGCGGCGGCCGCTTCAGCGGCGGGCTGGGCGCTCTGGGCGGCGCACCCCATCAGAGACAAGCCGGCCGCGGAAACGGCGGCGGCACGGAAAAGTTCACGACGCTGCATGGACATGTTCGGATTCTCCCTTGAACCTTGAAAAACTCGAGGCGCCTTTGTCAGAACGCCTTCTGCACTTTCATTCTTGCGGGAAAGCCCGGCCGCCGCTTAGGGCGAACTGCCCACCTGCATCCCTGAAAACACGGGTTTACGGCAAAAAGGCATGAAAAAACCCCCGAAGGATTTCTCCCGCGAGGGTTTCACGCAAGTCACAAAGGGCGGATTACGCGGCCTTCGGCGCTTCCTTGCGAACGAGACGTTCACGGATGCGAGCGGACTTGCCGGAGCGTTCGCGCAGGTAGTAGAGCTTGGCGCGGCGAACGTCGCCGTGACGCTTCACTTCGATGCTGGCGATCGTCGGGGAGTAGGTCTGGAACGTGCGTTCCACGCCTTCGCCCGAGGAGATCTTGCGAACGATGAAGGAAGAATTGAGGCCGCGGTTGCGAATCGCAATCACCACGCCTTCAAAGGCCTGAGTGCGCTTGTGCGTGCCTTCGATCACGTTCACGAGAACGTTGACCGTGTCGCCGGCGCGGAAGGCCGGAATGGTCTTGTTCTGGGTGAGGCGAGCGATTTCTTCTTTTTCAAGGGTTTCGATGATGTTCATCATTGGCTCCGTAGCCATCATTCAACGGCCCGTTTTCTGGGAAAGTAAGCACCGTTCAGAGGATGGCGGATGGTTAAACCGGCCTCCTTGCCCGAAGGCGCCGAGACCGGACGAAATTATTTCTTCGCGAGGAACTTCTCGTCAGCAGGCGAGAGCTTCCCGAGCGAACGCGCGATTGTAATCAAATCAGGGCGCTTTTGTCCAGTAATCTCGAGGGATTTCTCGCGCGTCCAGCGCGCGATGTTGGCGTGATGGCCCGTGAGAAGCACCTCAGGCACCTTTTTCCCGTGCCAGACCTCAGGCCGCGTGTAGTGCGGCGCATCCAGCAACCCCGTCGAGAAGGATTCGTCCGAAGCCGAAAGCTCCTTGATCGCCCCCGGGAGCTGCCGCACCACGGCGTCCATCAAGGCGCAGGCCGCGAGCTCCGCCCCGGAAAGCACAAAGTCCCCAAGACTCACTGTGTGGTCCACGTACTCTTCGAGAAAACGCTCGTCGATTCCTTCGTAGCGGCCGCAGATCAGTACCGCAGAACCCTCGGGGCTGCCGGAAAACGTTCGCACGTAATCGTCCGTCAACCGCTCGCCCGTGGGTGAAAAAGCAATCACCGGGCCGTCGTTGCCGGAAGCGCGAATGAATTCCAAGGTCTTTGCGAGCGGCTCGGCCATCATCACCATGCCAGGCCCGCCGCCAAAGGGTCGGTCGTCCACCGTGCGATGCAGGTCCGTCGTCACGTCGCGCGGATTCCAGCAGTGCACGCTCCAGAGGCCGCGCTTCATGGCACGGGCGCTGATGCCGTAGTCCGTGATCGACGCAAAGATCTCGGGAAAAAGCGTAATGACGTCAAAACGCATGAGTGCTTCCTCAATCCCACTCCGGATCCCAGTCAACCGAAATGACGCCTTCTTCCGTGTCCACCTTCTCCACGTAGGAGGGCACCATCGGAATGAGACGCGCCTTCGTCTTGCCGTTTGCGTCAAAGAGAATCTTCAGAACCGACTGACCGCCGTTGTCTACAACGCAGTCCACCGTGCCAAGATCAACGCCGGCGCGGTTCACCACACGGCAGCCTTCGAGATCAGTCACCCAGTGCTCGCCCTCTTCGAGCTCCGGAAACTCCGAGCGTGGAATCGCGATCTTGCCTCGGAGCTTGTCCGCCTCTTCCTTTGAGGCTACTTCCTCAAACTTCACGAGAAGCACGTCGCCGTGAAGCTTCATCTCTTCGGGCGTCAAGGCCTTCAAGTTGCCACGCATGTCCTGCAGCCACCAGTCGCCCGTCTGCACGAGGGCTTCGCCCGTTCCGAGCGGCACCACGCGCACCCAGCCGCGCACGCCATAGGCGCCGACGGTGCGGGCCACAGCAACGAGATCCTCGGGTGGCGTGAGATTTTCAGTCGAAGTCATCTTTCATCCTTGGAATAGGCATGAGAAAAGCGGCCGATCCAGATTCAGGAAAGGCCGCTTTGCGCGAGCTTCTTAAAGCTCAAAGAATCGGTTGAGAATCGACTTCAGACTTCAGAGTAGATACCGAACTCGGCTCAAATAAAGAGGAATGCCGACCGCGAATCAGGTGCTTTGACACTTGAGGCACGACACGGAGGGCAACGGTTCGCAATGAAGTCCTCTGGCGTTTCTGCGCCGCTTCTTTTATGAATTAGGCAGCAGCAACGGGGGCAGCCTTCTTCGCCGTCTTGATGATGCGGGCCACCGTGTCGCTCATGATCGCGCCCTTCTCAATCCAGTGATTGAGGCGGTCTTCGGCGAACGTCAGGCGCTGCGGGCCTTCAGCGATCATCGGATTGTAGAAGCCGATGCGTTCGTTGAAGCGGCCGTCACGGCGATGACGGGATTCGGTCACGACGATGTTGAAGAACGGGCGCTTCTTGGCACCGGAGCGGGAGAGACGAATAACAACCATTTTTTCCTCTTTAAATAAAAGCGTCCGTACCAGACGCTGTGAGACTTTGTTGCTCTCAGGCGCAGAGGCCTTCAAGCGAGAACGCGGGATTCTAATTCAAGCCCCCCTTGAAAATCAAGCCCGTTGCCGCTGTAGCCGCAAAATGCCAAGCCTTTGCGTTGCGTCAAAGAAACGCGCCGGCCGGTTTTCTCTTCTTGATACGGAACCTTCGACAGGCCCTGAAGCCGCTGTTTTTCAACTGAACCACGCCGAACTTCCGCATCAATCCACCGGGCCAAGATCCTGGGAACAACCTCCTTCCGTATCAATCCAGCGTATCACGCCGTCCGCGCAACGCCTCACTGCGAGCCCCCTGCCCCGCTACAGTCGCCTCACAGCAGACCCAAGCTTATGGGAGAGTCAAATGAAAACGCTCAATTTGGAAAAACTGATCACGCCGTCTGCCGTCACGGAGCTCGACGGAGCGCCGGCGCGACTGCTGCCTTTTGCGCATCATCTGGCAGGCCACCGCCGGACGGCCTTTGTCGCTGCCGGCCCCCTTGCCGCCCGCGAATCCCGGCTGATGGCTCACCTCGCTCCTGACCGTTGCTACGCGGCTCCCACCACGGCCGCCGCGCGCTAGCACATAAACACCGTGCTTGCCTGCCGTCAGGCCGACGTCGTCGTGACGATCGTCACAACACCCGATTCCGCCGATCGCACCGGCTTCGCCCTGTGGCTGGAAGCGCAAGCCCGACAGACTGGCTGCGCCGTGCTGCTTCTGCGGCGCGACGCTGACGCTCGTCTTCCTTCGCCAGCCCACCTGCGCTTTCATCTCACCGCAGACGACTTCTTCCTCACGACGGAGTACCGACTCGCACCTGCCGCCATCGGCATGCCGGTCGGTGAAACGTGTCCTGTCGCGGAACTTGAGCTCAAGTTCATGCTTCCAGACATGAGCGTCTGGCTCGCCGCAACGGTGGCCAAAGCAGGCAAGTTCCTCGCCAGCCTCCGGCCCCCCGTCTTCACAACAGCCTGACAGACTTCGCCTCCTCTCGCATTTGTCCTTTCCCTCGGGCCAAAACTTCAAAGCGAACCAGAAGTTCGTCGCACCTATAATCGCGGCTCTTGCCTTTTGAGGCGGAAGCCGATCTAAAAATCAAAGAATATGACGAAACTGCCCCCCCCCGCATCCCACTGAAAACAATGGAAAAATAAAGCACTACCGTCCCGACATCGACGGGCTTCGCGCCATTGCCGTTCTTTCGGTCGTCCTCTATCACGCCTTTCCTCATTGCTTGCGCGGCGGCTTCATCGGAGTGGACATCTTTTTCGTCATCTCGGGCTTTCTCATTTCCGGCATTCTCTACCGCAGCCTCTTCGAGACCAAGACGCCGGGCCGCATCAACATGGCAGACTTCTACATGCGGCGCATCCGCCGCATCTTTCCCGTGCTCATCGTGGTGCTCCTTGCCACGCTCGCAGCGGGCCTTCTCCTTCTCACGCCCGATGAGCTGAAGCTCCTTGGAAAACACGTTGCGGGCGGCGCGACCTACGTTTCGAACCTCGTTCTCTGGAAAGAAGCCGGTTACTTCGACCAGTCGGCCGTCCTGAAGCCGCTGCTTCACCTCTGGTCTCTGGGCGTTGAAGAGCAGTTCTACATCGTCTGGCCGGTGCTCCTTTGGCTGCTCTACAAGTCGCGCCTCAACTTCCTCACGATGACCTGCCTCTTCGCGGTCGTGTCTTTCATTCTCTGCCTAAAGGGCGTGACGCGCCATCCGACCGCCGCCTTCTACGCGCCGTGGATGCGCGTCTGGGAGCTCGCCGCGGGCGGCATCCTCGCCTGGATCGTGATGAACTGGAAGGCGCCCGAAGCGCTGCTTGTCAAAGTGAATGCCGTGCTGAGCCGCATCGTCTTTCGCAGCGAAGACGTGAATCCCCGCGCGTGGCGCGATGTTCTCTCCTTTCTGGGCTTTTCACTCATCGTGGCAGGTCTCTGCACCATCAAGCATTCGTCACGTTTTCCGAGTTTCAACGCGCTTCTTCCGGTGATGGGCGCCGTCTTCATCATCGCCGCGGGTTCGGAATCGTGGTTCAACCGCGTAGTGCTTTCAAACCGCTTCGCTGTCTTCATCGGCCTCATCAGCTACCCGCTCTACCTCTGGCACTGGCCGATCCTCTCCTTCGAGCACATCGTCTGGGGCGGCAATCCGCCAGCCGCATGGCGCGGCGCGGCCGTCGTAGCAGCCTTGCTTCTCGCCTGGGTAACGTACCGCTACATCGAACCGCCGCTTCGTTACGGAAAGCACTCAACGGCCAAAGCTACATGCCTCTTCATCGTGCTCGTCGCCATCGGCGTGGGCGGCTTCGCACTCTACAAGGGCAACGGGTTCCCGCAACGCATTGCCCTGTCCACTTCTGAGACCAGCTCAATTGACTTCGAGAAATTGCGCAGCGAATCTCAAGCTCGTTGTGAAGCAATTTTTCCAAAATGGAAAAAGCAGGATCAGAAGTGCCTTCTGCAAAACGAAGCTGGCAGAAACACCGTGGCTGTATTGGGCGACAGCCATGCAGGGCACTTGTTCCATGGTTTTGTCAGTCAGGGAAAGTATTCCATCGAGATGTTCCCCATCGGGTGCGGCGCCCCACTACTTGACATAACAACAAGCACAAACGAACGCATTTCCGCCGACGTACTAAAAACTCGAAGCGAGGGATATCTCCTTCATCGCGAAGCCTTTCAACACGTCGCTTCTGATTCTTCCATTCGAGCCGTTGTTCTAGCTCACCGTTCATGGTGCTCTAGCAATGGCATTCTGGACCACAGCAATCCAGCCGAAAAAGATGCTGAGAAGATCCTGCGCAACGGCTTGGCCAGAACATTTGAAATGATGCGAAGAGCAGGAAAGAAAGTCATTGTTGTACTTGATGATCCTCAACTTCCTTTCAATCCAAGCCGTTGCGTAGTGCGCCCGCTGCTACCGCGAACAGAATGCCAGTTTCCGCGCAAAAACTGGACTGACCGTCCGTTCAAGAAACTTTACGAATCGGCAGTACGCGACGTGGCGCCGCAGTTTACCAACGTCACCGTCATCGATCTGGCCGACACCCTGTGCGACAAGACGACCTGCTACGCCGTTCGCAATCACGCCGTTCTCTACAGAGACGACAACCACCTCAATGAAGCCGGTTCTCGATTCGTCGCGCCTGTGATTATCAAAGCCATCGACGACGCCCTGGCCAAGCCCTGACCCCATGGGCATGCGCTTCAGCGAAGGCGCCCCCCGCCAGCAAAAAGCCGGACAATCCACCCAAGGAAAGTCCGGCCTTTTCGTGCGCACCGCTGCTTCAGTGCACTTGTCCTTGCAACCAGAGGCGTCCCGCGACGAAGCTCCCCGCAACCGGAAGCATCTCTCCCTTCACACCGTAGGCAGCCAGCTTCACAACTTCGCCCCCCTGCATCACTTCGAGTACGAGCGCCACCAGCGACTTTCCGAGCCACACGACGTCTTCTGCCGCCGTCACCTTGGCTCGGAAGTCAAAGTACGACGTGTACTCCGTCGGAATAAGGAAGGTCGCGTCCTGCATGCCTTCCCCTAGCTCCACTCCGTCGCTTGCGCGGCAGGTGAGCATCACCGCCATGAGGCGCACCGTCTTATCCGCACCGATGTCAACAGGCGACAGAGACGCCGCGAAGTCCGGTACGAAGGCCGTGATCGTGAGGCCGCCCTTCGTGAAGGCGGCTTCGCCCTGCAGGCACGAGGCGGCGTAGCGTCCGGCGGCATAGATGAAGTCATTGACCTCGCCCGCCAGGAGCGGCACGGGGTAATAAAGCTCGGGCTTTCCTTCGTGAAAGCGCATTGCATACTGCGTGCGCGGCGCCTCCTGCGGCAGGTAGAGCGCAAAGACGGCGCCCTCCGTGGTGCGCTGCTTCTCCTCCACGGCTTCACGCGCACCGTAAAGGTCGTTTTGCGCGAGCGCCGTCACTTCGTTTTCCGAGAGTCCGAGCGACTCCCACACCTCGAGCAGACTCTCGTCGTGCTGCTGTGCGAGAAGCTCAAGCCGCCCGTAGACGCTTCCCGACTGAATCGTTGTCTGAGTCATCCCACTCTCCTAAAAAAGCGATCCTGTCACGCCCGACGCCGTTTCCTGCTCTTTTTCACTTTCGCCCAGCATCACGAGCATCGCCGCCTCGTCAATCACAGGAACGCCCAGGGCTTCAGCCTTCGCGAGCTTGCTCCCCGGATCGGCGCCTGCCACGACATAGTTCGTCTTTTTGGAGACCGACCCCGACACCTTGGCGCCTGCAGCAATCAGCTTGTCCTTAGCTGCGTCGCGAGAGAGCGTCGGGAATGTGCCCGTCAGAACAAACGTCTTTCCCGCGACGGCGCTCGCCACCCCCGCTTCGTCCGGCGTCGTTATTGCAGGCCAGTGAACGCCCGCTTCGATAAGATCAGCGATCACGCGACGGTTGTGCTCCTCCTTGAAGAAGGCCGCGGCCGATTCAGCGATGACGTCGCCCACGTCAGGAACTTCCACAAACTGCTCCTCGGTCGCCGCTTCGATGGCTTCGAGCGTTCTGAAGTGCTGCGCCATGTCGAGAGCCGTCGACTCGCCCACATGTCGGCACCCCAAGGCAAAGAGAAAGCGCGCGAGCGTCGTTTCCTTGCTGCGCTCCACGGCATTCAAAAGGTTGGCGGCGCTCTTTTCGCCCATGCGGTCCAACGCCGCCACGTCCGCCAAATGAAGGCGGTAGAGGTCTGCCGGCGTCTTCACGAGCCCCTTGTCCACGAGAAGGTCCACCATCTTTTCGCCAAGCCCGTCAATCCCCATGGCGCGGCGCGAGGCAAAGTGCACCAAGGAAAGCTTCATCTGCGCAGAGCAGACAAGGCCGCCCGTGCAGCGGCTGTCCTTTTCTTCTTCGTCGCGAACCACCGCAGAGCCGCACACGGGGCAGACTTCCGGCATCACAAAAGGCCGGGCGTCCGCGGGGCGCCGCTCAGCAATGACGCGCACGACTTCGGGGATCACGTCGCCCGCACGGCGCACAACCACCGTGTCGCCGATCATGAGGCCCAGTTCGGCAATGTGGTCGGCGTTGTGCAGCGTTGCGTTGCTCACGTTGACGCCCCCGACAAACACCGGCTCAAAGCGCGCCACGGGCGTCACGCGCCCCGTGCGCCCCACCTGCACGTCGATCGCCTTCACGACGGTGAGCGCCTCTTCGGGCGGATACTTGTGCGCGCAGGCCCAGCGCGGCTCGCGCGAAAGAAACCCCAAACGCTTTTGCAGTTCAAAGTCATCCACCTTGTAGACGACGCCGTCGATTTCAAAGGGAAGCGTCGGGCGAATCGCCACCACTTCGCGATGGAAGGCCGCGAGCGCCTCCGGCCCCGCTACGCGCTTGCGCTCGGGCGCTACCGGAAAACCCACGGACTTCAGCTTGTCAAGGAGCTCCGTCTGCGTCGCCGCAAAAGCCGGATCCGAAATTTCCCCCACGCTGTAGGCGTAAAAATGCAGAGGGCGAGCCGCCGTGATGCGGCTGTCCAACTGTCTCAAGGCGCCCGCTGCGGCATTTCTCGGATTCACAAAGCGCTTTTCGCCCGCGGCGTCCTGCCTGGCATTCAGTTTTTCAAAATCCGCCTTGTGCATGATGACTTCGCCGCGCACTTCGATCACGTCCGGCAAAAGGGCTGGATCCACTACGAGCGGGATCGTGCGAATCGTGCGCACGTTCGCCGTCACGTCTTCGCCCACGACGCCGTCGCCGCGCGTCGCAGCCGACACAAGGCGCCCCTTTTCGTAGCGCAGACTGCAGGCGAGGCCGTCAAACTTCAATTCACAGTCGTAGACCACCGCAGGAGACGCGTCATCCAATCCGAGCTCGCGGCGCACGCGGCCGTCAAACGCCACGGCGCCCGCATCCGAAAAGTCCGTCTCCGTGTGAATGGAGAGCATCGGCACGGCGTGCGTCACCTTCCCCAGATCGCTTCGCACCTCGCCCCCGACGCGCTGCGTGGGGGACGTAGGCGACTTCAGCACCGGGTATTTCTCTTCCAGCGCCGACAGCGCGCGAAACGCCTTGTCGTACTCGCTGTCCGGAACACTCGGGTTGTCGAGCACGTAATACTCGTAGTTCCAGCGGTGCAAGTCCTGCGCAAGGCGCAGAGCCTCCGCGCGCTCGCCGTCCGTGGGCTCCATGGTCGCGTCAATCAAGTTCGTCATAGTCATGCCAACAAAAAACGCGGCCCGCCTGTCCGTAAAGACAGAGCCCGGCCGCGTTGCTTCTCCTTTTTCGTGAAAGTTACGAACCGCAGAAGATGCGACGGGCGCGAGGCGATCCGGCAGCAACGCCGACGTTCGTCATCTCTCGGTAGAGTTCTGAGAGCTGCCAAGCGGTCAGGGACGCAACGCCATCGGACACCGGCGCGCCGAAGGGATCCGTGAACGCCAGATCCAGCCGGCAGGCAAGGTCATTTGCGATCGCGCAGAGGTCCGCAAGAGGCTTTGCGGCAGGGTTGGAGAGCGGAATGTTCAAGGCGAGGCCCAGTTCGTTTTTCAACTGCGGCATGCGGCCCAGCACAATCAAGGGGGCGGAGACGCCCTGCTCGCGCTTTTCGTAGTGGCCTTCAGAATAGACAAAGCCGCACCCCAGCGCCGCCTCGTTGAAGGCGGAGTCGTCGATGTCGCGAGCGCCCACCAGCTTGAACGTGATGTACTTCGAATACTTCTCGACGATGCGGCTCACCTTGTCAGCGGTTGCGAGAATCTTTTCGGCGTCCGGCGCCTCCACATCCGCCCCAAGGTCAATGCCCAGCCGGTCCGCGAGTCCCAGAAAGCGCGAGACTTCCAGGTTGTCGAGCTTCTTGCGGCGGTTCGCCGTGAGGGTCGAGATGTAGAACTCGCGGCAGTCTTCAACGTCCGCAGCGTCGTCCGTCCAGAGACCGGTTTTGGCGCTGAAGAACGAGAACTGCAGCGGGAAGGGCATCTCAAGCGCCTTTGCAGCCTTCTGCGCCGCCTTGAGCTTTTCCGTCTCAAACGCGGGCGACTCGGTAGGCATGAAGTGCAGCACCGCCTCAACGCCCGCATCAATGCGAGCGAAGCGATGGCCCTCGCAGTGGAACTCCTCCGTCACGTCGCGCGGAAGCTCGGGCTCGGGCAACGGCAGCTCCTGTTCCTTCTGCAGGGGCTTTTGCTGCTCGAAGGTCTCCTTCGCAGCGACGAT
The DNA here is from genome assembly GCA_963647785.1 of Acutalibacteraceae bacterium. Lineage (GTDB taxonomy): Bacteria > Pseudomonadota > Gammaproteobacteria > Burkholderiales > Burkholderiaceae_F > Duodenibacillus. Next base: position 137,507 of record CAVJBF010000001.1, on the reverse strand, counting down.
GCTCTCCTTCATGTCGTCGGGCTTTAACACCGGCACCTCAGGCTCGTCCTGCGAGATGTTGTCCGCAAGCGCCTGCTGCTGGTGGCGCCCGCCCACCGGATCGTCCACCTGGATGTCAACAATCCTGGGCTTTTTTTCCTGGACTTGCTTCTTGTTGCGCCAGTACCACCAGCCGCCGCCCGCAGCGACGATGATGAGAAGCACCACGTAAACCGGATCAATGGAAGAGAACATGAAATTTCCTAAATGTCGTCAGGCGCACGCCTGTCAAGGGCCGATCGGCCCTTCGGCCGAGCCAGTCGGCCGCCATTCTATCAATTCGCTCCACCGAAAAGGAGCCTGCAGGCGCGCTCAGCCCGCCACCCGCACGGCCTCCTTGATGTCCACCGCCACGACGCGCGAAACACCGGGCTCCTTCATGGTGACGCCGATCAGCTGGCCCATCTTCTCCATCGTGACGCGAAGGTGGGTGATCATCGCAAACTGCGTCTGGGCGCTCATGGCGACGATCTGGCGCGCGAGGCGGTCCTGATTGGCTTCGTCCAAGGGGGCGTCCACTTCATCCAGAAGGCAAAAGGGCGCAGGATTCAATTTGAAGATGGCAAACGTCAAGGCAGTCGCGGTAAGGGACTTCTCGCCGCCCGACAAGAGCGAAATCGTCTTGTTCTTCTTGCCGGGGGGCTGCGCGTTGATTTCGACGCCGGACTCGAGAATCTCGTCGCCCGTCATCTCAAGGTAGGCGTTGCCGCCCCCGAAGAGCGATCGGAAGACTTCAGAGAAGTTGGCATTTACCGCGTCAAAGGTGTTCTTCAGCAAGTCGCGCGTCTCGGCGTCGATCTGCCGAATCGTGGCTTCGAGGTTTGCGATCGCCGCTTCCAAGTCCTTCACCTGGCGCTCCGTCTCCTCCATCGCGCGGCGGCTTGCTTCCAAAGTTTCCAAGGCCGCGTGGTTCACAGACCCGAGCTCCACGATCTGCTGCTCGAATTTTTTCACGCGGCGGCGGGCGGCGTCTGCGGACACCTTCTCCGCCTCGACTTCGGCGGCGAGCGCAAAACGGTCCACCCGCAGCTCCTCGAGCCGTGCCGTGAAAATCTCGATGTTCGTCTCGGACTGGGCGCGCTTCACCTTGATGTCGCTGATCGCCTGAATCAGCGGGGCCTGCAGCGCCTGCAGCTCGCGGCTCTTTTCAAAGAGGTCCGTCAAGGCATTTTCCGCAGCGTCCGCCTCGCTCTGCGCCGCGCTTTCCGCCGCCTCAAGCCGCTGCAATTCCTCCACGAACTGCTGCAAGCCCTCGCGTTGAGCAACTTCATCGAGCCCCTCAAAACCCGCACGCAGCTCTTCGATTTCGGCCGCCGCCATTTCAATTTCTTCGTCCGACGCCGCCGCGGTCTTCACCGCATCCTCCCGGCGCACGACAGTCGCCTGCGCCTCGAGCCTTGCCTGCGCGGCGCGACGCTCGGCTTCGCGACTGCGCTCCTGCGTGAGCGCCTCCACGTTCTCCGCCTCCTCCAAGGCAATCTGCGCCGTGGATTCCGCCTGCTGCAATCCGGAGAGCTTCTCGTCGAGCGCCGTGAACTTCTCCTCGGTCGCTTCGCGCCGGGCGGCAAGCTCCTCCTGCCGCTCCCTTAACTGCGCAAGGCTCTCCGTGATCTTTCCCTGCCGGGCCTTCCATGCGGCCAAAGCCGTCTGCAGCTTCGAGTACTCCACCTCCACGCGATGCACTTCAGCCTTGATGCGCTCCACAGCGTTTTCACGCGCCTCGCGGTCGCTGCGCTCGGCATCCAACGCAGCCTTGGCGCGCGTCATTTCAGCGTCCGCCGCCTCCAAAGCAGTCTTCCCCGCCTCGGCGCTCTTTGTGAGGCTTTCAATCTCCGCCAGACGAGAAAGGAAACCCGCCGCCGGATTTTCTTCGGCCCAGAAGCTCACGCTCTGCGGCTCCACGACGTGGCCTTCGGGGGTCACAAGCCGCGCCCCTTGAGGCAGCTCTGCGCGACGCTTCAAGGCGTCCGCCAGATCTTTGGCGACGTAGGCGCTCCCGAGCCACCCTTCGATCACGGGCTTCAAAGTCGCCTCATCCGTGGTGACAGCGTCCGCGAGGCGCTCCCAGCCTTCGGGCGACGCCTTCGGCGCCGCGGCGGGCGCAAAGTTCGAATAAAAGACCAGACGCGCCGGCGGGGGATCCAGCGTAAAGCCCGCGACGCGCTCCAGCTGCGTCACGCCCAGCGCCTGAGCACGCACGGAAAGCACCGCCTCCACAGCCCGCGCCCGGTTTTCCGCAATGTGAACGCGCTCAAAAAAACGCTTCGTTCCCGAGAGCCCCATTTTTTCGAGCCACTCAGGGAGCTTGCCTTCGGCACGCGCCTTTTCCTGCACGGCAACCAAGGCGGAAAGCCGCGCCTCGTCCGCTGCGAGCCGATTCTGCGCCGAACTTCTTGCGTCGCGCGCCGTTTCAAGCCGCGCCGCCGCCTCTTCGACAGCGACGGCAAGCTCTTCCAAAACCGCCGTTTCTTCTTCGAGCGCCGCGCGGTTTTCTTCAAGCGTCTCGCCCATCGCACGACAGGCGTCTTCGTCGGGCGCATCCGCCGCGTTCTTTTCTGCGGCGAGCGACTCGATCTGCTCCTCAAGCTGTCCCGCCTCGCGCCCCAGCGCGTCCACTTCAACGCTCACGGCGCTGATTTCCTTTTCCACGTCCGTAACGGCGCTGCGAGCTTCTTCATAGTGCTCGCGCGCTTGCTCAGCGGCGGCACTTTGCTCGTCCAATTCCGCCGCGAGTCCCTCAGCTTCCGCGGCCGCCTCTTCTTCGGCAGCCTTCAGCTCCTCGATGCGGGCGGCAAGTTCTGAGACACGCTGCTCGGCTTCGCGCTTTGCGTCCTGATGGCGCGCGAAGCGCCCTTCGGCCTGCCCGATGCGCTCTTCGAGCATCCTGCGCTGCTCGATCAAGTGCTGAATATCGGCTTCGGCTCTCGCCACCTTCTTGTTCGCTTCCAACGAGGCCGCACGGGCCTTCTCCAAAACCGCCTTCTTCTCTTCAGCGGCGGCCTTCAAGTCCGCCTCCCGGGCGGATAGCCCCGAGAGCTTTCCCTGCGCTTCGAGCTGCTCGGCTTCCTTCGCTGCAATCTGCGCCGTCAGACGATTGATGTCGTCTCGGCAGTCCTTTTCCTGCACAAAATACCAGAGGGACTCCGCGTGCAGGCGTTCGCTTTCCAAGGCCTGCCACGCTCTCGCCGTCTCCGCTTCCTTCGTGAGGCGCACCACCTCCTCGGCCTTGTTTGCCTGCAGCACCGCCACTTTTTCAAGGTTCGCGCGAGTTGCCGCGAGGCTCGACTCCGTTTCACGACGGCGCTCCTTGTACTTGCTCACGCCCGCGGCTTCTTCCAAGTAGACGCGCAGGTCCTCGGGCTTTGCTTCGAGAAGCTTGTTCACCATGCCCTGGCTGATGATGGCGTAGGAGCGAGGCCCGAGCCCCGTGCCCATGAAGATGTCCTGCACGTCGCGACGACGCACCTGCTGGCCGTTGATAAAGTAGGCATTTGTGCCGTCCTTCGTGACGACGCGCCGGATGGCAAGCTCTGTGTAGGCCTCCCACGGCCCCTTCACCTGCCCGTCGCTGTTGTCGAGAACCATCTCGACGCTCGCGCGCGAAGCGGGCGGCCGGCCTTCGCTGCCCGCAAAGATGAGGTCCGTCATGGAGCTCTGGCCGCGCAATTCGCTGGCGCGCCCCTCGCCCAGCACCCAGCGGATGGCGTCGATGACGTTGGACTTTCCGCAGCCGTTGGGCCCCACGATGCCGCAGAGCGAACTGGGAAATTCGATCGTCGTCAGGTCTGCAAAGCTCTTGAATCCGCTGATTTTGAGCTGCTTGAGATGCACGGCTGAGTATCCTGAAAAATTATGGTAAAAGGCCCGCTTTTAAAAATCGTTCGCAACGTGCGGGCCCCTTGACAAAGCCCACTATAATAGCCTGTTCCGTTTGTTAGCGCCCGACGCCCTCTCGAAATGCTGATTTTCTGGGCGCCTTGGCTTTTCTTTCAAGAGTACAAAACATCATGTCGTCTGCAGCGAGCCGCCAGCTTGAAATTTTTGACAATCCCTGCCCCGAGCGCGATTACCTCGTTCACATGGAGATTCCGGAGTTCACGTGCCTGTGCCCCTTGACGGGCCAGCCCGACTTCGCGACGCTCATTCTTGACTACATCCCCGACGAGAAGAATCTCGAATTGAAGGCGCTGAAGCTCTACATGTGGTCCTTCCGCAACGAGGGGCACTTCCACGAAGACGTCACGAACCGCATCCTCTCGGACTTTGTAGAGAAGGTGAACCCCCGATTCATGCGTCTGGAAGCCCGCTGGTGGGTGCGAGGCGGCATCTACACCACGGTGCGCGCCGAACACCGCAAGGAAGGCTGGCAGCCGAAGCCCGAAGTGACGCTTCCCGCCTTCCCGGAAAATTCTCCGATGCGCAGCATCTGATTTTTTTCCTCCACCCACTGAACAACCGAGGACTTTCGCGATGTCTCATCACCCCGTAGCCAACCTGCTCACGATCCGCGACGTCACCCGCTGGGCCATGAGCGAAATGGAGCGCAACGCCATTTCGCTCGGGCACGGCACGGCCGACTTCTGGGAAGAAGCGACCTTTCTCGTGATGCGCACCCTGAAGCTCCCCTTTGACCGGCTGGAAACCTTCTGGGCCGCGCATTTGACGCCCGAAGAGCTCGAAGAGGTGCTCTGCAACATCGACCTCCGAGTCCACATGAAAAAGCCCGTCCCCTACCTCATCAAGGAAGGGTGGCTTTCGGAGCACTGCTTCTACGTAGACGAGCGCGTCCTCATTCCGCGAAGCTTCATCGCGGAACTCCTCGAGGAGGACCTTGCGCCCTGGGTGGAGAACCCCGAAGAAGTGACGTCAGTTCTTGACATGTGCACGGGAAGCGGGTGCCTTGCGATCCTCGCGGCGGAAACGTTCCCCAACGCCTCAGTGACGGGCGCCGACATCAGCCCGGATGCGCTTGACGTCGCCAAAATCAATCGCACGCGCTTCGGGCTCGATGACGATCTGGAGCTCGTCAAGACCGACCTCTTCACGAACCTCAAGGGCCGCACGTTCGACCTCATCCTCTCGAACCCCCCGTACGTCACCGAAGACGCCATGGGGAACCTGCCCGAAGAGTACCGCCACGAGCCGGCGCTGGCGCTAGGCGCCGGTGCTGACGGCATGGACATCATGCGCCGCCTGATGCCGGTCCTGGCCGACCACTTGAACGAAGGCGGCCTTGCCGTGATCGAAATCGGCGACGGCCGCGAAGCCTTTGAAGCGCTCTGGCCCACGCTCCCCGTCACGTGGCTCACCACGTCCGGGGGCGACGACATGGTCTTTCTCGTCAAGCGCGAAGACCTGAAGGCCTACTTCTCACAGACTCACTAACCCAAGGCTCCCTTTCATCCCCATGCTTCGCTTGAACGACGTCACGATCGGCCGTGGCACTCGAATTCTTTATGAACACGCCACGGCAGTCGCCGACATGAGCGACCGCGTGGGGCTCGTGGGCGAGAACGGCTGCGGCAAATCGTCGCTTTTCGCCGCCATTCTGGGCGAGCTCGCGCCGGAAGCGGGCTCGATCGACGCGCCGGCGCAGGACCGCATCGCGCACGTGGCGCAGACCGTCGTGGAAACAGACGAACAAGCCCTGCAGTACGTCCTGTCGGGGCACGCGCCCCTGGTGAACGCCAAGGCGGAGCTCGCCGCGGCGCAGGCGTCAGGCGACGCCATGCGTGAGGCGGCTGCGGTGGCGCAGCTCGCCGAAGTCAACGAAGGCGCTGTTCGGGCGCAGGCGCAGACGATTCTCTGCGGCCTCGGCTTTCTCCCCGCCGACGACACCCGCGACGTGAAGGACTTCTCAGGCGGCTGGCGCAACCGCCTGGCGCTTGCGCGCGCCCTGATGCGCCCGGCGGACCTCTTGCTTCTTGACGAGCCCACGAACCACCTTGACATGGACAGCCTCATCTGGCTTGAGGCGTGGCTAAAGCGCGTTCGCTGCACGGTCGTCATCATCAGCCACGACCGCGAATTTCTCGACCGGGCGACGAACACCACATGGTCGATTGAAAACGGAAAGCTCGAGCGCTACGGCGGCAATTATTCCTTCTACGAAAAGCAGCGGCTCGAAAAAATCAAGCTGCAGGACGCCGCCGCCAAAGCCTACGAACACGAGGCGAGCCACTTGTCCGCCTTCATCGAGCGCTTCCGCTACAAGGCGTCCAAAGCCCGTCAGGCACAGTCCCGCATCAAGATGCTCGAAAAATTGAAGGCCGTGGAGCCCGTGAAGGCAAAGCGCGAATGGCGCTTTGAGTTCCCGGTTCCGGAGCGCACGCCAGAGCACTTGATCGACATCGAGCACCTCGCCTTGGGCTACGGCGAACATGTCGTCTTGAAGGACGTGATGCTCACCATTCGCGCGGGCGACCGCGTAGGCGTGCTCGGCGTGAACGGCGCGGGCAAGTCCACGCTCATCAAGGCCATCGCCGGAACGCTCGCCCCTGCAGCGGGCACCGTGCGCCGCGGCCAGGGGCTTGTGATCGGGTACTTTGCGCAGCATCAGCTGGAGCAGCTCGACTTGACGAGCTCGCCGATCGACGTCTTCAAGCACAAGGCCCCGACCGTTCGGGAGCAGGAGCTTCGCGACTGGCTCGGAAAATTCCGCTTCTCCGGGGACTTCGCCGACGCCAAAATCGATCGCTTCTCCGGGGGCGAGAAAGCGCGGCTCGCACTCGCCCTCATCGCCTGGGACAAGCCCAATCTGCTGGTGCTTGACGAACCGACGAACCACTTGGACATGGCAACGCGCGAAGCGCTCACGCTGGCGCTCTCGCAGTTTGAAGGCGCGCTTCTTCTCGTCTCCCATGACCGGCATCTTCTGCGCAGCGCCTGCGACAAGCTCGTCCTCGTGCATGACGGCAGCTGCGGCGAATACGACGGCGACTTGGACGACTACGCGGCGCTCGTTCTGGAGCATCGCAAGTCAGTGCTTGAGGCCGACCGCGCAACGCGCACGGCCGCCAAGCCCGCAACAGACGCCGAGCCCGCTGTGAACCGCAAGGAGGAGCGGCGCCTTGAAGCGCAGGAGCGCGCCCGCAAGGCGGCCCTCAAAAAACCGTTGCAAAAGAAGCTGGAGGCCGCCGAAAAGGCGATGAATGAAGCCAATGAAAAGCTCGCCCGGATGGACGCCAAAATTGGCGACAGCGCGTGGTACGCCTCCGCGGACCCCACGGAAGTGCAGTCCGTCATGAAGGAGCGCGGACTCTTGGCAGACGACGTCGCAAAGATGGAGGAAACCTGGCTCGCGCTTTCCGAAGAAATCGAAGCGATCGGCTGAATCCGTCTTGCCTTTGCTTGGCGCGGGCGCTCTTGGAAACTATGGGGCGCCCGTTTTCTTTGCCTGCCGGTCCGCTGCCGCCGTCGCCCCCCAGCAGATGAGGCTTCCCGCCACCACGAGCGCCACGCCCTTCCAGAAGTTCAGCGACAGGTCCGCCCCCAGAATGAGCGCGCAAAAGACGCAGGACAGCACCGGCGTGAAGTAGCTCACCACGGCCATCACGGTCATGCTCCCCTTGACCACTCCCGTGGTCCAGAGGGCGTACGCCATCCCCATCACAAGGGCGGCGATGACGACCACCGCGAGGCCTTCCCCGTCAATGTGCACGGGCTCGCCCACGCCGCAAAGCCACAAAATGGCGAAGAACGTCGTATTCGTCGCGAAGATGAGCACCACGGCGTTGACGCCGCGGCTGAAGGCGCGCGTAATGGAGCTGTAGGCCGCCCAGGAAAGCGCCGCCCCGAGCGCCAGAGCGTAGCTTGCGGGATTGCCCTTCATGTGCTCGGCCATCGCCGCAAGATCCAGCCCTGCGTCGCCCGAGAGCACCGTGAGAATCCCCGCGACGGCAAGCACAAAGCCGAAGACAATCCACCACTTCGCCTTCTGTCCGTTGAATAGGCAGGCAAAAAAGAGCGTGAGACAGGGCCAGAGGTAGTTCACCATGCCCACCTCCGCCGTCTGCGCGCCGCCGTCGGAGAGGGCGAGCGCAAAGCAAAAGCACGCCTCGCAGGCCACGGCGCTTCCGATGCCGAAAATGAGATAGCCGAGCGACATCTTCGCCAAAGGCGGCCGGCCGTAGATGCCAAGCAAAATGAGGGTCGCCAGGCCGCAGAGAAAGACCATCCCCAAAGGCTGGCCCACGTGTTCCGCGACAAGACGCACAAAGGGCACGCTCATGCCCCAGCAAACGGGCGCCAGGCACCCGATCATGGTGTAATGAGAGCGAGAAAGCTGCATAGAAAAACTCGAGTCGCCCCAAAAATGAAATTCGCTCCAGCCAAGACGGCCGAAGCGAGATTTCGGGCGGAAGGCGAATGCTACCCGCGAATCACGACGCCGGCGGCGGGCGCAAAGGACACTTCCGCCGTGACGCCCGCGTCCTCCATCGTCGTTCCCGGGAGAAACGGCACCGCAAGCGTGAAGGGCTTAGCCTGGCCGCTGCCTTCAATCACCGCTTCGTAGTCGATCCGGTCGCCTTCAAAAAGACGGTTCACGATCTTCATGGGAACGGCGTTCGCCGCTTCAGCGCCCGCCCCGAGGCGCAGGTTTTCAGGACGCACCACGAGAAGCGCCTTTTCGCCTGCAGCCGGCGGATTCTGCCGCCCCATGCGGGCTCGGAGCACCCTCTCCCCCGTCTTGAAGAGCGCCTGCCCTTCGGCGTCCACGCCTTCCAACACGCCCGGAATGAGGTTCGCCTGCCCGATGAAGTCCGCGACAAAGGGCGTCGCGGGGTCTTCGTAGAGCGCCATGGGGGTTCCGAGCTGCTCAATATGGCCGCGGTTCATCACCATGATGCGGTCCGACATCGTGAGCGCCTCCTTCTGGTCATGGGTCACATAGAGACAGGTGAGCTCCATCTCCTGCTGAATGCGGCGAATTTCGGTGCGCATGTGAATCCGGAGCTTGGCGTCGAGATTGCTCAATGGCTCGTCCATCAAGAGAATGCGAGGCCGCAGCACCAGAACGCGCGCCAGCGCCACGCGCTGTTGCTCGCCCCCCGACAACTGATGGGGGTAGCGCTGCTCCGCCTTCGCAAGCCCCACCATCTCGAGCCCCTCCCTCACCTTCGCCTTGAGGGCGTCGCCCGCGACGCCTCGTATCCGGAGGCCGTAGGCGACGTTTTCAAAAATCGTCATGTGGGGAAAAAGCGCGTAGTTCTGAAACACGAACCCCATGTTGCGCTCGTTCGCCGGCAAAGCGGTGATGTCTTCGCCGTCCACGAGAATCGCCCCCTGGCTCGGGGTCTCGAACCCCGCCACCATCCTTAGCGTCGTCGTCTTTCCGCAGCCCGAGGGGCCGAGAAAGGTCAAAAACTCGCCGGGGGACACCGTGAGGTTCACGCTGTCCACAGCCGCAAAGGTCTCATGATCCTTCACATAGGTGCGGGAGATCCCGCGCAGTTCCAAAGAGACTGCCATTTTTAATGAACTCCAATTGCGTCACCGCTGCGGCAGAGCGTCCGCGCGATGAGATTCATCACGCCGGACGCGATGAAGACTAGACCGATGAGCACGATGGAAAAGGCGCAGGCCTGCGCAAACTGCAGCTCCGTCATGCATTCCAGAATGCGAGTCGTGATGAGCGTCCAGTGCACGGACACGAGAAAGATCGTAGCGCTGATGGCGGTCATCGAGTGAATGAAAAGGTAGCGCATGCCGGCGAGAATCGCAGGAAGAACGAGGGGCACCGTCACCGACGTGAAGGTCTTCACGGCGGTAGCCCCGAGGCTGCGGCTTGCCTCCTCGATCGAAGGATCAATCTGCGACAAGGCCGCAATGACGTTGCGAATGCCTGCGGACGAATACCGAAAGACGTAGGCCGCCACCAGGATGTAGAGCGTCCCCGTCAAAACGATCGGCTGGTCGTTGAAGGCGATGATGTAGGCGATGCCCACCACCGTGCCGGGCAGCGTGTAGTTTAAAAGCGACACGGTTTCAAGCGTCCGGTGCCCCCGCACCTTGAGCCGCGCCGCGGCATAGCCCACCAGCACGGCAAGAAGCCCGCCGATCGGCGTCCCGATGCAGGCAATGAGGAGCGTGTCCTTGATCGCCTTCATGCCGTAGGTGAAGACGTACTCGTAGTGCTCAAGCGTCAGCTGATTGTTGATGCCCCAGATCTTCACCAGAGACGCCGTGAGAATGATGGCGTAGAGGTAGAGAATGAAGGCCGAGACAACCACCACGACGCCCGCGATGCCGGCGGTCAGCAGGAGCCCCGGCCCCTTCACCGAGCTGCGGCCTCCCGCCTTGCCCGACACCGTCACATAGCTCTTTTTCCCCACCCAGTAGCGCTGCAGCAGATAAACCGCGATCGCCGGAATGAGGAGCATGAAGGAAAGCGCGGAGCCGCCCTTGAAGTCGTACATGCCCGTGATCTGCAGATAGGCCTGCGTGGGAAGCACCGGAAAGGAATGACCGCCCAGAACCTGGGGCGTCGCAAAGTCCGCCAGGGAGCAGGAGAAGACCAAGAGGAAGGCGTTGGCGATTCCGGGCGCCGCCAGAGGGAGCGTCACCGAACGAAACACCTTGAAGCTTGAGGCGCCAAGAGAATATGCCGCGTCTTCGAGATTCGGATCAATGCGCGAAAGAATCGTCGAAAGCGTCATGAACGCCACCGGAAAGAAAGTGAGCGTTTCCGAAATGAAGGTGCCCCAGAAGCCGTAGAAATTGAAGTTTCCGAGCCCCAGAAGCTCCAGGAGGATGCCGTTGGGCCCCAGAGAGAGCGTGAGCGCAATGCTGCTGGTAAAAGGCGGGGAAATGAGAGGGAGAAGCGTCACCGCGCTCACTGCGGCCTTCAGCCACCGGGGCATCGAAAGCCGCGTCACGGCGTACGCGAAGATGAACCCCAGTGCCGTGCCCGCCAGCCCCACCGAGCCCCCCAGAAGGATGCTGTTAACGGCCGCCTGACGATCGTACCAGCTTGAGATGAAGGGCTTCAGGTTTTCGAGCGTCAAGGCGCCGTCTGCCGTGAAGGCCGTCAAAAGCAGGCGCGCGAGCGGATAGACCACGAACGCCGCGAGAAGAAGCCACAGCATCAGGACCGTGAGCTTCGTGGCCGCATCGCCGCCTGCAGCGCGAAAGCTTGTCGCCATAGTAACTCTGCAAAAAAGACAAGAGCCCGTCCGCGCCAAGGAGAAGAAGCGCGGACGGGAGGTGTCGCAGCGCGAAGCCTTACTTGATGACTTCGTTGATCCAGCGCTGCGTGAAGCGCTTGCGGTTGTCGCCCTTCCAGGCAACGTCCACGGTGACGGTGTTGATCTTGGCCAGGTCGAGAATCGGGTTTGCGGTCTTCACGTCGCTGCGGGTGGGGACGTAGTTGATCTTGTTGTCCACGATGAACTGTGCGAACTTCTTGCTTGCCGCCCAGTCCACGAACTTCTTCGCCTCCGCATTGTGACGGCCGCCCGCGATGACGCCGGTCGCTTCAATCCCGAAGCTCACGCCGTCCTTGGGGTAGCTCACCGTGACGGGGTAGCCCTGCTGCTGGATGTCCAGAGCGTCCACGATGTAGAAGATGCCCGAGGCGCACTGGCCCGTCGCAATGGGCATGGCGCCGCCCGCGCCGCTCTTCGTGTACATCTGGATGTTGGCGTTCAAGGCCTTCTGGAATTTGAACGCCTCGTCTTCGCCCATGATCTTCACCAGGGAGTAGATGCGCTCGGTGGCCGTCCCGGAAGTGCGGGCGTCCGCCATCTGCAGGTTGTTCTTGTAGCGCTTGTCCAAAAGGTCCGACCACTGCGCCGGAGCCTGCATCTGGTTCTTCTTCAAGAAGTTCGTGTTCGTCAGAAAGCAAAGCGGAATGACGCCGATCCCCGTCCAGTGGTCGCCGGGGTCGCGCAGGTTCGCTGCGATCGCGTCCGAATCCTTCGGGCGGTAGGCTTCAAAAATGCCTTCCTTGATGCCCGCGGCGTAGGTGTCGGCAGGCCCCCCGAGCATCACGTCCACCTGCGGATTGTTCTTTTCCGCAGTCAAGCGCGCGAGCGCCTCGCCCGACGAAAATCGCAGGAAATTCACCTTGATGCCGGTGTCTTTCGTGAACTCAGCGAAGATCTTCGACGCGTACTTCTCCGGCATGATCGAATAGGCGTTGAGCTCAGCGGCGCTCACGCCGCTCGCGAGAAATGCGGCGCTTAAGACAATCAAAGGGAATTTCAGTCGCATGACAATCCGTCCTTTTCCAATATCAGAAAATCGCCGCTAGAAAGCGCGTCAGGCGCTCCCGCGGACGTCTGCGGAATTTTACTTAGCTCAGACGCCGCTGTCATTGCTTCGTCACAAAGCGGCGACGCCCGCCGGGCGTCCTACAGCGCCGCCGCAAGCTCAATCGGAAAGAGCGACTGCTTGACCGTTTCGCGCCAGAAATCGTCGCTTGAGATGTCCGCCTTGAGGTGCTTTTGAAAAAGCGCCTCGGGATCCGTCCAGACGCTTTCGCGGCAGAACTCTGCGAGCGTCGCCCCAGCCGCCGTGCGGCCGCCCTTTTTCAGAACGTCAAAAAGCGCTGCGGACGCCAGAAACCCAAAGGTGTACTGCCAGTCGTAGTGCAGCGTCTCCGTGCGGTAGAAATGAATCTTGTGCGCCCACACGTACTGGTCGCACCCCTCCGTCGTCTCGCCGTAGGCGCGGCGCCAGGCGGCTTCCGTGAGCTCGTTGATCCGTCCAACAGACAAGTACTGCGTGCGCCGCGCCTCCTGCACCGCCTCAATCAAGCGGCAGCGAAACGGCAGATCAAGCAAGTTCTTTGAAAGCCGCAGGAGCCCCTGCCAGAGAACGGCCGCATAAGCCGACTGGTCGCTTTTTGTCGCGGCGACGAGGTGCACGAGCAGCGCGTGGCTAAAGAGCCTCCCCATGGTTTCGCAGAGCACCGCCGCCGGCCGGCGCAAAAGGGCGGGCTCCGCCAAAAGCTGCTGCCGGAGATACGCTTCACCAAAGGTGTGCGCCAATTCAAACGCTCGCCCGATCGTAGGCTGCCAGTCCGCAAAGACCGCCACGGCGCCCGCGCTCGGCACTTCGTCCGTCCAGCTGCCGCCTTCGCCGCCCGCCAAGGAGCGGCTCTCCACCCAGCCCGCGGCGATCTCGCAGTCAATGAAGTCCGGCGCATCGGGCGCGATATCCGCAATCGCGGTCTTCACCGCCTTCACGGCGCCCTCAAAGGTCGAAAGCGCCGCCGGGGTCTTCACAAACGGAGGCGGCGCCGCGAGAAACGCCGCCGGCATGCGCGCCGGCTTTCCATCCGCCGCCTTTCCCGCAAAAACGTCCGCTCGCAGCGTCACCGCAGGCCGCACGGCTTCGGCCTCTGACTCCACTGTCGCCATGAGCGCGTCAAAGACGGCGACCGACACGCCCTCCCCGGCCGCTGAAGCTTCCGTAAAGGACTTTCCTTCGCGCTCCAGAATGTTCACACGCGACCCCGCCGCCGCGTTCAAAAGCTCCGCAAAGATCGGCGCATTCTCGGCGTACCACGCATTGCAGGCGCCGAACGTCAAGCGCCGCACCGCAGGATCCTCCGTCGTCTTCAAGACGCCCTCGGCGGCGGAAGCAGAAAGCTTGCCGCGATAACCCAATCCCGCTATGGGAAGCTCGAGCTTCATCCCCGCCTTCACACGCGAATAGAGCGAACGGATGGGTTCGGCAACGCGCCGGTCCGCCGTTCGGCTTCGCACCTGACGACAGCGCACAGCCGCCCAGCGTCGCGCGGCAGCAATGAGACGGTCTTCATTCTCCGACGACTCCCCCAGCGTCATCACGAACGCCGCCGTTCGCTCGTCCATCGCTTCCAAAAGCGACAGCAGCCTCTGGCGCTCCGCAACAATGCGGCTGGCAAGCGCATTCATGGATCGCTGCGCATCGCAGGCCGTCAGCATCGTGCGTGCGAGCGCTCGGGCGGATTCCGCGAGCTTCAGGTAGTTCGCCGCAGCCTGGGGGCTCGCGCCGTCCACACGATCCATGAGCAGCAAGACCGACGCAAGCCGGCTCTTCACGAGTTCAAAGGACTGAGAGGCGGGATTCAGAACGCCCTTGGCGTCCCAGGCAGGAAAGGGATTTCGCATAGTAAAGAGACTGTAGCCCAAAAAAAACGCCGCCCGAGGATCCCAGTCCGTCAGGCGGCGAAAACACCTCGCCGTCCGCCCTACAGGGAGAGAAAGCGGCCGGCGCACTGCTTCGGAGTTTTTTAGAAGTAGTGGGCAAGACCCAGCGTGCCGTAGTAGGCGGAGGGCTCGGCGATCTTGCGCCCCGCCTCCTTGTAGGTGACGTTCGACGTCCCGAACGCGACGACAGCCTTCGTGGTCTTCGAGAACGCGTACGTATAGCCCAGGCCCGTGAACCAGCCTTGCGCTTTGAGTTCCTTCGCAAGCTCGTCGGTCTTCGCCTTCACGTAGCCGCCGCCCGCCTTCAGAGTGCCGCCCGCGAGCGCAATGTCGGCGCTCGCCAAAAGGCCGAAGCCCTTCCACTGATCCAGTGAATTCGACTTCCCCGAAGCGTATTCGCCCACGGTCTTCTTCACGAGCGTCGAATAGCCTTCGGTGCCGAGCTTGTCCGCGTTGTCAAAGTACTGGCCCGCAAGGTAGAGCTTCGCCACGCCGAAGTCGTAGTTGCCGCCTGCCGTGATGCGCCACATGTCCTTCACCGCCCCCTCGGACTGCGTCTTCGACTTCACGCCGATCGACTTCTCGTTCACGCCTTCGTAGAGGATGACGCCGTCAAAGGCGCCCATCTGATAGGAGACGCCAAGGCCCAGATAGTGGTCGCTCGAGGACTTGTTTTCGAACTGATCCGTCCCTTCTTCGCCCATGCCGTAGCGCGCTTCAAACTGCACGCCTGCCAGACGCGGGCTCACATACGTGACGGTGTTCGAAAAGCGGCTCGCCGGGAGCCCCGCCATCACGATGCCCTGCGACGCCACGTCGCCCAGCCCCGTGCCAAACGCATGGATGCTGCCCAGCATGTTGTAGGAGCCGCCGTCCGTGCCCAAGGGGGCGAGCCGTCCCGCGGCGAAGATGCCGTAGGGCGTCGTGAGGTGAATCGTCGCCTCGCGGTCAAAGAGCGTGTCAGAAGTCTTCAGCGCGCCCGTGTCCGTGGAGAAGCCGTTTTCGAGGATGAAGGCCACTTGATAGCCGCTGCCCAAGTCTTCGGACCCCTTCAAGCCAAAGCGGCTCGAAGTGTAGTTGCCGCTTTGCATCGCGAGCTTGTTGTCAGCGCCGTCCCAGCCGTTGTCGGCATGAGTGTAGCCAAAGCCAATGTCAAAGCGCCCGTAGAGGCTGACGTCCGCCGCCGTGGCAGCGCCCGCAAAGCCCGCAAGAATCGCGGCGGCAAGCAAAGTCTTTTTCATGAGAGTCTCCGTTGGTTTTTGTCGTGATGCGGAGGACGGCCGGGAAAGCCGCCGCCCGCTCTTTAAGAGGTCAGAAGATGAAGTAAAGCGTCGCGATCGTAGCGAGGGCTACCGGCGCCGAGCGCTTGATCACTTCCAAGGGACTTGCGCCCGCGATGCCAGCGATGATGATCACGCCCGCCGCAAGCGGCGACGAAACGCGCCCGAGCGTGGCGGAGAGGCAGGCGATGAAGCCCAGATCGGAAATCTTCATGCCGAATTCCGGAGCGAAGGGCGTCACGGCTTCGTTGAACGCGAAGGCGGCGGCGTTGCCAGACCCCGTTATGACGCCGAGGAGGTAGGGACCGAAGGAGGCGCCCAGCTTCGCGATCGCTGACGAATTCTTCAAGAGGTCGATGAAGAGGTCCACCACGCCGCAGGAGCGCAGACCTGCCGCAAAGACGCCCGCCGCGATGATGAGGCCGATCACGTTGCCATAGCCCGAGCCCATGCCGTCAAAGAACTTCTTGGAAAGCGAGGCGAGGCTTTCGCGGGTGACCGCCATGATGTAGATCAACCCAAGCAGCATGGCAGTCGCAACGCTCATGTGCAGGTTCGGCATCCACAGAGCTTCCACGAAAAGGAGCACCACCGGCAGCAGCGGCGCCACGGCCTTCAGCAGGCTCGGATTCGCCGGCAACTCTGGAATCTTCGACTGCACGTCGCCCGCGGGCGTTGCAACGTTCGTCACAAAGCCGCCCTTCTTGTAATCCTTGAAGAGAAAGCAGACGATGAGAATGTAGACGATGGAGAGAACGGAAAGCATCGTCACCGTGGGCGCGATGTAGGTCACCATGTCCATCACCGGGATGTCGGCGAGCTTGGCGACAAGAATGTTGTCCGAGGAGCCGGGCGACCAGTAGTTGGGAAGCGTCGAAGAGATCACGACCGCGGCCGCCATCGCCGGGCGAAAGCCCGCGCGGACCATGAGAGCCACCAGCGTGGGCCCGATCGCCGCTGTCAGCGCGGAGAGCGAACCGATCGCAAGCGACGCGATGCCGGTCACGATCATGCAGCAGGGCATGAGAAGAATGCCCAGCTTGTTCAGTGGCTTGATGAGAAGGCTCACCAAGTGCAGATCGCACTTTGTCATCGTCACGCACGCCGCAAACCCAAGCGACGAGCAGATCGAAATGATGAGGGCGGCGTTGGTCATCGACTTGTCGAACTGACGAAAGGCCATCATCGGATCCAGCGCCGCGCTGCACATCACGAGGCCGCCGATCAAGAGGATGAGCTTCGTGTCATAGCGCTTTATGAGCGCCCACAAGGTGGCGATCACCACCGCCAGTGCAATCCAAACCTGCAGGTTCATGCTGTTGTCTCCTTCGGGGGCGGCGCAGTCGTCCTGACCGCGCCTTTTTAGGGTCTTCGAAGACTAACAGTCGGGTTTTCCCTGCTCCATGCGGACTTTCGGCGCCTTTTCTGCGTGTTTACCCTGATGTCCTCAACACTGAATTACATGATTTTTGCCTTGTTCATCAACCAATTGATGCGAATAAAACAAAATCCATACTCATAAAGAGGTACGTATTAACCCTGCATCACTCACCCCCAATAATGCGCGACATCAGAATTCCTCAAAAATAGGAGTCGGCGATGTCCGAAGCTACGGTTCTCTCTCGTTTCCTGAAATACGTGTCCTTTGACACCCAGTCGGATCGCGACAGCGAAACCACCCCGTCCACCCAAAAGCAGCTCGCGCTCGCCGCAGCGCTCGTGGAGGAATTGAAGGCACTCGGCGTCGCGGACGCCCGCATCGGCGCGGGCGGCGTGGTCTACGCCACCATCCCTGCCACCGCCGGGTTCGAATCTTGCCCCGCCATCGGCTTCATCGCTCACATGGACACGTCGCCTGACGCCTCAGGCCTCAATGTAAAGCCTCAGATCCTTCGCTTTGAAGGAAAAGACGTTCTTTTAAACGAAAAGGAAGGCATCGTCTTTTCCACGGCGAAGTTCCCGGAAATTGAGAAGTATGCAGGCGAAGAGGTCGTCTTCACGGACGGCACGACGCTTTTGGGAGCTGACGACAAGGCAGGCGTCGCCGCCGTCATGAGCATGGCGGCCTACGTCATGGCGCACCCCGAGATGCCGCACGCGAAGCTCTGCATCGGCTTCACGCCTGACGAAGAGATCGCACGCGGCACGGTAAGCTTTGACATTCCCCAGTTCGGCGCCGCCTATGCCTACACCTTCGACGGCGGCGAAGCGGGCACCTTGGAGAGCGAAAACTTCAACGGCGCAACAGCGATGGTGACCGTGAAGGGCGTTGGCGTTCACCCTGGCCAGTCCAAGGGCAAGATGGTGAATTCGCTGCGCTATGCCGCAAAATTTCTGGAGGCTCTGCCAGCGGATATTTCCCCTGAATGCACCGAAGGCTACGAAGGGTTCCTTCATCCCAACATGGTGCAGGGCAACGTCGTTGAAACGAAGATCCGCATTCTCGTTCGCGACCACGACCGCACGCTCTACAACGCCAAAAAAGACTTCCTTGTGAAGCTCACCGAGACGATGAACAAGACGCATCCCAAGGCGCGCTTTGAAATCGATATCAAGGACAGCTATGAAAACATGCGTCCCTACCTCGACAAGGCGCCAAAAGTGCTCGACATCGTGCGCGAAGCCTATCGCGCGGCGGGACTTGAACCCATCGAAGAACCGATTCGCGGCGGCACGGACGGCGCCCGTCTCTCCGTGCGCGGCCTGCCCTGCCCCAACGTCTTCACAGGCGGCATGAACTTCCACGGCGTCTTTGAATGCATACCGGTGAAGTCCCTTGAGATGGCGGCGAACGTGGCGGTAAAGCTGGCGGCGCTCTCCGCTTCTGTGACGTCGCTTGCCTGACGCTAAAAGCAGCCCTCCAGCCCGACGGTGCTGAAGGCATCCGGCTCTCCCCAGCAGGCCCGAGGTGGCTCGCAAGCCAGCCGTCCCGGGCCTGCTGGCTTGCGAACTTTCAAAATCCTCAAAGGATCTGCCTCCGACACAACAGCAACTGTTGCAAGACAAGGCGCCGGTGAAAAATAAAAAATGACCGACGCCACGCCCTGCCTCCCTGGGATCTTCTGATTTCGAAACACTTCGAGGGCGCGAGCAAATCCATGTCGACAAACCTTCCGTAGCAACAAAAAAGAGGGCGGCCCCCAACGAAAAGCCGCCCCTAAAAAAAAACATGCACTAGGAGAAAAATTGCGCGACGCCCTTCTTCAGGCAACTGCGTCGTAGATTCGGACGGCCGGATTCTCGCTCCAGAGCGGCTGCAGCCCCGTAAAGACGTCCTTCTGGAACATGTCGCTCGTCAAGTACGCTTCGGCCGACTGGCGATCCGCAAAGCCGTGCAGCACCTGCACGTCCTCCTCACGAACGAGGAGCGTCTTCGTGAGCGCCCCCGGAATCTGGGTAAGGAACGGACCGCGCCAGTCAGCGTACACCTTCGCCGCCGCAAGGCGCTTCGCTTCGTCGATCTTCATCGTGATCTCAAGGTAAGCCTTCACTTCCATTGTCATCTCCTTTCTAGCCGCCGCCCTCATGGCGCCGGCCGTTATTCATTGAACGGAAGGCATCGTACAATTCACGCTCAAGGAATTGAAGATATCAATAAAACCATGAGTCACTCAATGTTTTATTAGCATGATGTTTTCAAATGAAATTCATGTTTTGAGACGCTGTCATGTATGAACCCAAACTCAAAAAGGACATTCGCTGCCCGCTCGAACACGGACTCGACATCTTTGGCGGCAAGTGGAAGTCGCGGATCATCTGCGTGCTCGCCGCAAAGAAGGTGCTGCGCTACAGCGAACTGAGACGAGAGATGACAAACATCTCTGACACCATCCTCGCCGCGACCTTGAAGGAACTGATGGAAGACGGCATCGTCGCGCGAGAGCAGTACGTCGAAATACCGCCGCGCGTGGAGTACCGGCTCACGGAAAAGGGTCTCACCGTCGTACCGATTCTCCAGAGCATCTGCCGCTGGGCGGGACTCTTTCGCCCCAAGGGAATCGAGACTGACAAGCCGCTGCCGCAGTGCCGGCAATGCAACTACGGCGCTCACGCGCCCTGAGAAAAACGGCAGCCGATTTTCACCGGCTGCCGCTTGTCGTCTGCGATTTTGAAAGCGTCCTGAATCAATCCTCAGCCGCTTCCGCGAGGCGCTTCTCGTATTCCGCCTTCGCGCCCGGCACCACCGGATTGGGCTTGTCCATGAAGAAGAGCCAGCCCGCGTAGACGTACCCCGACAGAGCGTAGATGCAAAAGAGCGTGAAGATCGCGAGAGACGGATTCCCCGAAATGAGTATGAAGACCACGGCGCCCGCCACGATCGCCCAGAAGGGCATCGTCTTGAAGCTGGCGCCCGACTTTCCGGACCAGAAGGGCGCGTTGCAAACCATGGTGAGCCCCGCATAAAGCGTGATCACGAAGGCAAACCACGCGATGTGCGAATCCAGCCACTCGGGAAGCTTGTTCTCCACCGCAAGCCACACGAAACCCGCCACCAAGGCGGCCGCTGCCGGACTGGCAAGCCCCTGGAAGAACCGCTTGTCCACGACACCCACGTTGCAATTGAAGCGCGCGAGACGAATCCCCGCGCACAGGCAGTACACAAAAGCCGCCGCCCAGCCAAAGCCCCCGATCTGGAACAGGCAGAACTTGTACATCACCAGCGCGGGCGCGACGCCAAAAGCCGTCATGTCAGCTATGGAATCAAACTGCACGCCGAACTCACTCGAGGTGTGCGTCAAGCGAGCAACGCGACCGTCCATGCCGTCAAAAATCATCGACAGAAAAATCATGACCGCCGCAAAGGCAAAGTGCAGGTCCATCGCCGACACAATGGAAAGGAAGGCGCAAAAGAGCGACGCCGCCGTAAAGAGATTGGGCAGCACGAAGATGCCGCGCGTTCGCACAGTGCGGACGCGCCGGCGGCCGGCTTCGATCATGCGCTGGCGCGCGGGGCGCCTTTTGAGACGAGCAACCATAAAAAACTCCCAAATGGAAAAGAACCCGCTCTTCTTTCGAATCGAGCGGGTTTCAGACGCCAGGCTTTACGCCACTTCGCGGGCAAGGACCGTCGAGACGCCGGTCACCTTCTCGCCGATCGTCACCTTCACATCCCACGTGCGCGGAATGTAGACGTCAACGCGGCTTCCAAAGCGGATGAAGCCGTAGCGCTCGCCGCGCTCGAGCGTATCGCCAATCTGGCGGTAGCAGAGAATGCGGCGAGCCACGAGTCCGGCGATCTGCACAAAGCAGACGCGCGCGCCCGAGGGCGTCACGACCGTCACGGCGTTGCGCTCGTTCTGCTCGCTCGCCTTGTCCAAAGCCGCATTGAAGAACTTTCCAGGCCAGTACTCGATCTTTTCAATCTTGCCCGCCACCGGCGCCTTCTGGCTGTGGACGTTGAAGACATTCATGAAGACGGAGATGACGCGGGCGTCTTCGCCCGTGTAGGGGCAGACCGTCTCTTCAATCTTGATGACGCGACCGTCCACGGGGCTCACCACGGCCTTTTCGTCCGTCGTCTGCTCACGGCAGGGATCACGGAAAAACTGCAGGACAAAGAGAAAAAGCACCCACACTAAGAACGCCCAGAAGCCGCCTGCAAGACACTGCACAAGAAGCGCAATGGCAAGCGCGCCGCCGATGAAGGGCCAGCCTTCGCGGGCAAAGAAAGGATGCGGGTAAAGTTTCCGATTCACGTTGGTCTCCGGTTTTGGGCGGCTTCGCCGCCTCAGTTTTCGGCCGATTGGTTGATTATACGGATCGCTTATGACAAGCGGCCTGCATCCACTGAGGCGTAGTCCGTATCATCGTCGTCGCCTTCGTCAATGATCTTGTCCGCAAGCCCCAGGAAAGACGGCACGACCGTTTCGTCATTTCCCGTCACCTCGCGCCCGTCGGTCGACTCGACAGCGAGCACCTCGACGTCAAACTTCAAGGTCCAGCCAGCGTAAGGATGGTTGGCGTCGAGCACAGCCTTCCCTTCCGCAACGTCGGTGACGCGATAGTTGCGGCCGTCGTTCGCCTCCCCCGGAACATGATCGAACACGAGCCCCGGCACGATCGTCTCGGGGTCCCCGAGCTTTTCAACCTCCGTGAGGTAAATCGCCTCGTCGTCAAATTCGCCGAAGGCGTCTTCGGGCTCCAAAACCACAATCGCACGGTCCCCTGGCTTCTTTCCTTCGAGCATCGCCTCGATCTTGGGGAAGATGTCCGCGTGGCCGTGCAGGTAGGTATAGCCCCCTTCGGGCGTCTCTTCCAAAAGATGCCCCTGCAGGTCGAACATCTTTACGCAAATCGTGACAAGCTTGTCTTTGGCAATGATTTCCATGGCTTCCTTTTTCTCAATTTTTTCGGGCCCTGCCTCAGGCGCCCTGCAAAAGGCGCTTTTTCTGCGCTTCGTACTCTTCCGACGTCACGGCGCCCGCGGCCTTCAAGTGTGCGAGCTCATTCAAAAGCCGCGCAGTTTCTTCTGGCGCCCCGGCCGCGTGACGTTCCCTCACTCCCGGCGCCGCGCCGTAGCGATTGGCTCCGTCGCTGCCTCTAAGGCATCCCAGAATGATGACGCCCAGCGGAATGAAAAAGGGAATAAAGACAGAAAGCGCCCACCAGCCTGTGCGATCAATGTCGTGAAAGCGTCGCACAAGGAGCATCAGCGAGAGCCACACGCAGAGAACTCCCGCAAAGGAGAGCGCCGCAATGAGGGCGTTGAAGAGCGCCTCGCTGATCGTGATGCCGTAAAGAAGCCGCTCCGTCTCTTCCATCGCCGTCACAACGATCGCAAGGAGAATGAGGCCCGCCCAATAGTGCCGGCGGCTCGTGCGTCCGGCCGGAGAAAAGCTCAGCATGTCGCCCATGTCGGCTCCTCAAATCGAAAAAGCCGACAGGCCGTCCGCCCGATGCGGAAGGCGCTGCCGGCCGACTGTTTGTGACCGATCAGCGAGTCTGCTCGCCGATGAGGTTCACGATCTTGGGCGCGACGCCCGTCGCATCCGCCTTGCCCTCGGCGCCCGACACCGTCACGCGGGTGCTCTCGCCCTCAGGGGTCAGGCGAATCTGATAGGGTACCGGATCCACGGCGCTGCCCTTGCCGAACATGTTGGAGAAGAAGCCGCGCTCCTTCTTCACTTCCTTTTCGTAGTCAGGATCGAGGTACTTCACCATCACAAGCCCCTGGCTGCGATCACGGTCGGTGATGTCAAAGCCTGCGCGATCGAGCGCGACGCCCACGCGACGCCAGGCGCGATCGAAGGGTTCGGAGATGAGCACCGCCTGCGGCGTGCCGTCCTCACCCTTCACCACTTCACTCACTGGAACGTACTTCACGGCGGCCATCGCATCGAGCGCCTTCTGCTCTTCAGGCTTTGCGGCAGGGTTGAATTCCGTTTCCAGCTTCTGCGCCAGACGGGTCAGCATTTCGGCCTCAAGCTGCGGGTCCGACGGGCCCGGCTGCCAGATCGTGGAGTCCTCCTGCTTCCCCTTCAGCACTTCGACCATCTGCTTGTGCGTGATGTAGATGTCGCACGTGCCGTCGTCGTTGCGCTCCATGCGGGCGCGGTACTGGTCACGCTCGCCCGTGTCATAAACAACGTCAAGCACCTTGCCGATCGTGCCGCGAATGATGTCTTTGGGGAGGTTCGCCTTGTTTTCAGCCCATTCGGTCTGCATGACGCCGCTTGCTGCATCCTGATCCTTCACCGTGAGGCCCACGGTGGCCCAGAAGTCCTGAAGCACAGGCCACACCTTCTCGGCGGGCTCGTTCACATGCACGTAGCGAATCTGGCCGTCGCGCACCACCTTGGCGACTTCCGTTGCCGGAAGAACCTGGCTCGGCGCATCGCCCGACTTCGCCAGAGCCATCTGCTCCTTGGCGGCCTCCGCGTTCGCGCTCACGATCTGCGGACGCGTCGGCACGGTGAACCGGTCGTTCTTCGGGATGGAAGTGAGATCCGGCGGGATCTCCAGCGGCGCGCGCGACGTGCTGGATTCGTACTGCACCTTGTCATCCGAGAAATTGACGCCCAGCACATTGCAGCCCGCCAGAGCCGCTGCAACCGACGTCAGCGCCGCAGCGCGCATCGCAGTCTTTACCATGGATTGAATTCCTAGATTATTCGCAAAATACGGACCGATTTTGTCACCGGCCCGACAAAGTTGTGTCTGAGTTTAGCAAAGCCGCCGACAAGCGGCTTTCTCTGTAGCAGAAGAATACAAAACACAAGACGGACTTTACGCCGCCGGCGTCGCCTTCTTGCCCAAGAGCGCCACGAGCTCCGCCACCACGGGCCGCAGCTCTCGACGGTCGACGATCATGTCGACCGCGCCCTTTTCTAGAAGCATTTCAGAGCGCTGGAACCCTTCGGGGAGCTTCTCGCGCACGGTCTGCTCAATCACGCGCGGCCCAGCAAAGCCGATCAGAGCCTCGGGCTCGGCGATGACGACGTCGCCCATAAAGGCAAAGGAAGCTGACACGCCCCCCATCGTGGGATCGGTGAGCACCGAGATGTAGGGCACCTTCGCTTCCCCGAGAAGCGCCACCGCGGCATTCGTCTTCGCCATCTGCATGAGAGAGAGCAGTCCCTCCTGCATGCGAGCGCCGCCCGTGCTCGTGAAGGTCACAAAGGGAATGTGCTCCTGAAGGCTTCGCTGAACGCCGAGCGCAAATCGCTCGCCCACAACGCTCCCCATGGAGCCCCCCATGAAGCCGAATTCAAACGCGGCGGCAACGATGGGCTGCTTTCTAAGTTCACCCTGCATCACCACTAGGGCGTCCGTCTCGCCCGTCTTCTTCTCGTACGTCGCAAGACGCTGGGGGTAAGGCTGGGAGTCTACAAAATTCAGGGTGTCCACCGGCCGCACTTCGGCGCCGATCTCTTCGTGCGGCCCCTTCCAGTCAAGGAAAGCCTCAAGCCGGGCACGGGCTGTAAGGCGCATGTGGTAGCCGCACTTGGGACAGACCTTGAGACTGTCATCCAATTCCGACTGATAGAGCACTTGATCGCAGTGCGGGCACTTGATCCACAAGCCGGGCGGAATCACCGACTTGCGCTTTTCCGTGCTGTCGCCGGACTTGGAGTTAATCTTGGGCAGAATGCGGGTCAGCCAGCTCATGGAGGTAACGTCTTCTAAAAAAGGGACAGCGGTATTCTAAAGGACTACAGCGGACGAGAAGCGGCGGATTCGCTTGCGAGCTTCTTCGTGAAAAACGCCGCCTGATCGGTCAAGTGACGCGTGAGAAGCGCCTCAGCCGCAGCAACGTCTCCGCGACGAATCGCGGAGAGAATCTGTCGGAGCTCCGACGCAGTCTCTTCAAAGAATCGGGCGTTCATGCGCCGCACCTCGCCTGCGGTCTTTTCAAACCAACAGACAAGAACCCCTGAAAAGATCTGCAGAATCGGGTTGCCGCACACTTCCATCAGCGTCATGTGAAACTCCCGGTCGCAGGCGTCTGCCGTCTCGGGCTCCGCCGCGTGCGTCTCCATTCGCTCGATGATGGTCTCCAGCTTCACCGCGTCCGCCGCCGTGAAGTGCGGCACGATGATCTTCAAAAGCGCAGTCTCCACCCAGATGCGGGCTTCGACAAACTGATCCAAGGGGTAGTTGGCAATTGCAAGGCGCGTGCGGATCTGGTCCCTAAGGCTCTGCCGCGTCACCGTAAGCACTTCGATGCCGTTTTTTGGCTGGCGCTTGATGAGCCCCATCTGGCTCAGGACATCCAGCTCCTTTCGAACACGGTAACGCGTGACGCCGAAGTGATCAGCGAGCTCCGTCTCAGTCTCAATGCGCCCGCCTGATTCGGCTTGAGCGAGAAGGCGGGCCTTGACGGCTTCAAAAAGTTCTGTGTCGGGAAGCTGCATGCAGAAACTACCTGAATAAATCGAACGGCACAATTTGCCGATCCATCATTTTATCCGCGATGTTTCAATCTTGTCCAAATTCATTTCCACCGAAACTCATCGCGCCCCATACATTAGATACCCAGGAATTATTCCGGTTTATCAGCAGGCGACCATCTATCAGTATAAATTTTACTTACAGTCCGGCCAAGATATTTTTTCAACCAATCAGTTTCATCCCGATCAGGATAACCGGTCCAGAATAATAAAATGGTTACCCCAGAATCATGCAATTCCTGAACCATCTGTATGGTTTCTTGTTGTCTGAAAAAATTGTTTGCATCCATGGTCACGATAGGAAATCCAAATTCCTTCGCCGTTTTCAGATGTTCTGGCGTCCAAACACAGTAGGCAGGATATTTCACACCCGCTCGCAACGCCCTCAAATAGTCTCTCGGACTAAACACCTCAACAATCATCCTATCCGGATGAGGAATTTCCTTCAGCAAAAGATCGTAATCCGATACCTTATCCGTCACCAACACAAAATTCGAATTTTCATTCATCAATTTATCAATATCAAAACCAGAGATTGGCGACATAGATTCTTTAATTTTTGATCTCAAAGCATCATCAAGCGATAATGCCCCCCCCTTTTTACCGTAATCCAATTTCGTTATTTTCGAAAAATAATCCCAATCATGGCCGCCGATAATATGATTATCAGCAGTTTTAATCATGTCGATCTCAATGAATTTAAATCCCCTATCCAAAGAATTCTCGACAGCCTCTCTCGAATTCGTATAAGTAAACTGACAAATTCCACCACCATGAGCAATATAAGCATCATCACTTTTATATCCATCAGACACATAAAACCGCCTCATATCAAGCTTTCTATCTGCAATCATCAAAGCCAACTGCTCATACAGCAATTCATTTTCGACATTTTCAACCGCAACGTTTGTATTCTTCTCTACATGTCGGATTTTATTGGCAAGATAGCAAAAACCAGAAACTTGAAGTGCCACAACAAACACAAATGCCGCACAAGCAGACATCAGCCATCTCTTCATGATCAATAAAACTTCCTATAGAGTGCAGATTCTTCAGCAAGCTGACTATTAAAATTTTCCAACCCCAAACGCTGAGCAAAACCTTCATCGTTTGAAAAAAGCGAAACCCCCAAGCCAAACTGATCGTTTGACCACCGCGCCCCTGCTGCCTGAAGAATCGTCGGAGCCATGTCAAGCGCTACAAACAATTGCCTTTGCTTAAGTTCAGGAACCTCGGGAACTGCTCCCCAGAAAGCATTGAATATTCTGCGTTCAGCCTGCGGCTTGAAATACGCCGGGTGCCCCATGAAATAGTGATCCCCCACGATGCCAAGCACCGTTCGATCATCATGTTTAGCATTAACATGTCTTGCAAAATCAGACAAATTCTCATCAGCCCACGCAAAGGCATCCCGCACATCATGCGTCTTCTTCTGATCCTCGGGACACCAACCGTCCCTCGCATGAGTATCAATCGTTTCTACAAAAAGAACAAAAGGCTTCCCCTTTTCCTTCAACTTATCATAGATTTCCGCCGATCGATTCAAAACAAATTTATCATTAAATCCCCAACCAGTTCCCTGGTACTTCTTTAAATCCCAGCCTTTATCAACCCAATAATTTAAATCATAGATTTCAAATTGCCCATGCCCAGAAAATAATTTTTTCATTCCCGAAAAATCGCTATTCGACCCCATGACAAGCACAGTTTCATAGCCATTTTCGCGAAGCACATCAAATACGCTCTTCGCCCCTGGCAAAAACCCCCTCCCCGCACCATATTCATTACCATTAACAAACTTCGGCAATTTTAATGGAAGTCCAAAATGCCATCCCGTTACTGCGCCAATAGTCCAACTACCCCCATAGGCATTAACCATTCTAAAATTTCTCTGCGCATCCTTCGTCATAGGCATCAACAAACTGTTCAATGGACTACCAGAAATATCCGCATCAAAAAAGCTACTTTCGAAAGATTCCGTCAAAACTAAAACAACATCATTTTTCCTATCAAATGATATATCCCCCGACAAAGGAACCTTATAATTCAACGTAATGAAGTCTTCCCCAGACAAGGGGATCATATGGCGAACGAAGTCGGAAATTTTGAGAGAAACAACAGTCTTTGACGCCACAATCACAAGAACAACAAAAGACACCAGCAGACACGCTACAGCATATACTGTAGGTTTATATTTTTTCCGCCATGTCACAAACAACTGACCAAGAAGAAAAATCAACTGACGGGGATGAGCAACTCCCCACAAAATGAATTTAACAAGCTCTTCAAGCTTGTAGACTATCAACCACCACAATAACGAAACGCCAATCGCCTTGAGCAAGTGTCGAACAAAACTCCGAATCAAAGAGAAATCCACACCGGCCAAATTGTTAGTCGCATTCCAAATAATCTGTTCTATCTCAACAGATCCAAATGTTTTCGCTAACCAACGACTTGCAAAAAAGATAAAACTCGCCAAAACCCCAAATGCGAACGCCCACCTTTTTATTCTCGGCGAGCCCCCCCCCGCCGGTTTTTACATTTTCTTTGTTTTCTACCACATTTGCACCAATAAATGTAAAAAAAAATCCCCCGATTCTGTCACCAAAACCAGGGGA
The DNA here is from genome assembly GCA_963647785.1 of Acutalibacteraceae bacterium. GTDB lineage: Bacteria > Pseudomonadota > Gammaproteobacteria > Burkholderiales > Burkholderiaceae_F > Duodenibacillus. Next base: position 109,542 of record CAVJBF010000001.1, on the reverse strand, counting down.
TGCTTGAAAAATCAGTTTTCCCTGGCGGACGCCACCTTGCCGTGCATTGCAGCCCAAGTCCACGGCGTCTTCAGCCACTCAAGAACGAGCTTCTCCTCGTCCTCCGTGATCTCGCCAATGGAGCGTGCCTTCTTCACCACCTTGTCAAAAGCAATGACGTCAAAGGTCTTGATGCCGTCGTCTTCAAAGAGACGCACCGTCTCAGGGATGGCGTAGTTCGTGATCGACATCACCTGCGTCACCGTGGCGCCCTCTTCGCGCAACGCATGAATGGCGTCCAGGCAGGAAAGGCCCGTCGAAATGTGGTCCTCCAAAAGAAGCACATTTTTCCCCTTCACCGAACCGCCTTCGATGCGAGAGAGGTTGCCATAGGTCTTCGCTTTCTGGCGCACCATGATCGCCGGAAGGCGCAGGCGGTACGCCAGCGCTGCGGCGTGCATGCTGCCCGCCGCCTCCACGCCCGCCACCACGTCAAACTCAAGGCCAAACTCCTCGACGCGGCTTGCCATCGTCTCAATGACGTCAGACCACGCTTCAGGATCGTAGTAGAGCTTGCGGTTGTCCACGTACACGGGCGCAATGAGCCCGGACTTCAAACGCATCGGCGTTTCAATCAAAAACTCCACGGCCTTCGCATTCAAAAGACGCTCAGCCATGATGTCTTCAGCGATTTCGCTCGTGTAGCTGGGCTTGAACTTCGTCGTCATGTCGGTTACTCCTTGTCAAGGCCCAGCGCGAGGCGGCCGTTTTCCGTGGCAATCTTCACGAGCGCATCAAAGTCGTCAAAGCGGCAGCCCGTGGCGAGAAGCTGCAGCTCATGCCACATGTCGCCCGCGCTCCAGGGCACCATGGCGTCGCAGACGTTGTCGGTGCCGAGAGCTACCGGAATTCCCGCCGGAACGAGTTCGTCGACCGGGGTCATCGAATTGTGCATGGGCCCGATCGCCTCCGTGCGGGCTGTGTCAATCCAGGCCGTGGGGCAGCAGACGACGTAGACCTGCGCTTCCTTGAGAAGGCTGTAAAGGCGCTGACGGTACATCTTCGAGTGAGCGCCGATCGAAATGCCGTGAATGGCGACGACGCGCCCCTGAAGGCCGTGTTCAATCGTCTTACGAGCGAGCATTTCCGTTTCATACTCGCTTGACATGTTGAACTGGTCCACGTGGCAGTGCACCATGAGGCCGCGCTCCTTGGCAGTTCCCAGCAGAATGTCAAAAGCGTCCGCGGCGCGGCCGAAGTCGCGCTCGTCACGCTTCGGAAGACCGCCGATGATGTCCACCATCTCAGCGCCAATGTCAAACCACTTCCGAGCTTCGGGGTCAATCACGCCCTTTAACGTTTGGTTCGCGAACTTCACCGTGAGCTGGTCCTGATAGTGCTCGCGAGCTCTCAGGCCCGCCTTGATCGCACGGTCGCGGCTCTGCGGATCGATGTCCACGAACGTCGCGCAGGCTTTGCACCCCTGGCTGATCATGAGTTCAAAGAACATGGAGAAACGACGGTAGAAGTCCTCTTCCGTGCTTTCGCTCTTCAAGCGATCGAGCGCATCCCACTTTTGCTGCAGCGTGCAGGTGCGGCGCATTTCAAGCACTTCCGGCGAGAGCGTAAAGGCGCGGTCAGCATGGGCGTGCGTGTTCACCCAGCCGCCTGCCTTCCGAATGGCCGGCTCGAGCATCTCCCGAACAGTCTTCGGGTTCGTGTTTTCCATCTTGAAACTCCTTCGACGATGAGTTCTTCAACAAAAACTGATTGATTTTAATGGCCTGTGATCGACTTTGGGAGCGTGAAGCGCTTTTCCTTTGAAACAGGCGCCCGAAAGAAAAGCCGCTCCTTGCAAAAAAGGGAACTCCGTTGCCGCGACACGCGGCCCTTGAGCTCCCCTCTGGCTTGCGGACGCCATCTTAAAGCATCAAGCGACGAAGCAAAAGCCAGTCGCCGGAGCAAAGTCTCCGCCTTTTGCAGAGCCCCCAACGGAACAGGCCTTCTCGAACGTCCCGGCGACCGCTAACATGTCGCTCCAAACTCCGCGCGACAGCCCCCCGCCTGAAGCTGCCGCCGGCCTTTTTTCCGACCCCATGGGAGAAAAGGAAATTGCAGCCATGCTGCTCACCATGTTGCCGAAGGATCCGTTCTGGGCCGTCTTCGCCGCCACGGGCTTCACGTTTTCCATGACCGCCGCCGGCGCCGCCCTTGTGCTCTTTTTGAAAACGGGCGATGGCAGGCGTATCCAGCCGCTTGCGCTCGGCTTTGCCGCGGGCATCATGCTCGCCGCCGGTGTCTGGTCATTGCTCCTTCCAGCCATCGAGGCCGCTGAAAAAGCAGGCTCCCCAGGCTGGATTCCTGCCGCTGGCGGCTTCATTCTGGGCGCCCTTTTTCTTGCCGCACTCGACAAGCTCCTTCCGCACCAGCATCCCGACTCCGACACGCCGGAAGGTCCTGCAACGAATCTCGATCGCACAACGCTTCTCGCTCTTGCCGTGACGCTGCACAACATTCCGGAAGGCATGAGCGTAGGGCTCACCTTTGCCGTAGCGGCGATGTCGGGAGAACCCGCCGCCTTGTCTGCTGCCGCCGCTCTGGCGCTCGGGATCGGCATCCAAAACATCCCCGAAGGCTCCGCTGTAGCACTTCCCCTCATGAGCTGCGGCTGCTCGCGCCTCAAAGGCTTTGCCGCCGGCGCCCTCTCCGGGCTTGTCGAACCCGTCTTCGGACTTCTCACTGTAGCGGCCGCCAGCGTCATCACGCCCTTCATGCCGTGGCTACTCGCCTTTGCGGCGGGCTCCATGTTCTACGTCGTGGTGGAGGAGCTCATACCGGCAGCGCACCTCAATTCGCACTCGGACAGCGGCACGATCGCGGTGCTTGCTGGTTTTCTGCTCATGATGGTGCTCGACACCGCGCTCGGATGAAAGCGTTCCGCCCCCTCTGACAGTCAGCGGATTTCAATGGCACGGCTTCTCCACCGCTTGGCTTCTTCGCGGATAACAAATCAGCAAGGCGAGCATCGCCAACGCAACGAACGTCACGGCATGCCCATTGTGCGCAAAAACGGGTGAATGCAGGAGTCGTTCTTCATCACAACGGCCCAGATCAGCCTCAGGAATGCCGTCAAACCCGCCCGCAAAGCAAGCTCTTTTCCGTTCTCAAAGCCTCCGCCATTTTCCGACGGTTCTTCACAGCGTCCCCGCAACAAAGGGGAAAAAAAATGGAGCCAACCCAAAATCAGGCAGGCTCCCGAAGCAAGGAGAGAGAAGATGTCAGAGTCCTTCCGCGACCTACGGCACCTTGAAGTCAAACTGGTGGCACTGGTTGCAGAAGTTCTCGCTCGGCTGATGCCCCATGTGGCAGTTCGTGCAGTCGAGCTGGTCCTGATAGTGCGGAGAGAAATGAGGATTGGCAGGCTTCACGTTCTTCGTCTTCGCGACAAGCGCCTTCACGTTGTGGCAGGCGGTGCAGGTTTCCGTGGTGGGCTCCTGCAGGTTCTTCTTGTCGGGACCGTGGCAGACCGCGCACTGCAGCCCCTTGGCGACGTGCTTGTCAGCAAGCGCGGCGCCCTGGGCCGTAAAGCTGGCGGCCGTGAGAGCGGCGGCCAAGGCAATCAGCGTGTATTTCATGGGACAGGGTTCCGTATTCGTGTTTGAGGTCTGAAAAGCACGGGCGGGAATCGCCTCGCTTTTCTTGAAACAGCATTCTGAAGTTGCGCCTTTCCCCGCGCCACATCCCGTCGGTGGGGTGTCACATCCCGCGGGATGTAGAGAATCCACCCGAGGCGCGCCGAGAATTTCGCTGTCAACAAAACCAGCCGGCGACTGAAGTCGCTCACCCCAAAACAAGCGGTGCTTCAGGACGACGGCTTTCACCCCAACCGATGAGGAAAGTGAAATGGAAACGATCGATACCAGCCGCCGCGGCTTTTTGAAGACTGCCGCCGCTGCCTCCGCTGCCATGATGGCCTCCGCGGCCGCCAATGCCGGCATTCCCGCTGCTTCCGTGAAGAAGTACGACGAAACCTTTGATGTCGTCATCATCGGTTCGGGCTTTGCGGGCATGGCCTGCGCTTTGAAGGCTGGCCGCGCCGGCCTCAAGGTCCTGATGCTCGAAAAGATGAGCGTCGTGGGCGGCAACTCCGCCATCTGCGGCGGCAACGTCGCCTGCCCGGTGAACCCCGTGCAGCAGGCTCAGGGCATCAAGGACAGCAAGGAGCTCTTCATCGCCGACTGCATGAAGGACGGCCTCGGCATCAACTACCCGGACCTCTTGGGCGCCATCGCCGACCGTTGCAACGACACGATCAAGATGGTCGTGGACTGCGGCTGCGAATTCGTTCCCAACCACATGCTCTTTGAAGGCGGCCACTCCGTTCCCCGCTCCTATGAAATCAAGGCGGGCACTGGCTCTGGCTACATCCGCCCGATGCACGCGGAACTGAAGAAGCTGAAGAACGTTGAAATCCGCACCCGCGCCAAGTTCGACGACTTCATCATCGGCGCCGACGGCTCCGTTCAGGGCGTCACCTACCGCCGCAACTACCGCTTCAACGCCAAGCTGACGAGCGACGATCTCGAAAACACGACCGGCCAGAAGAAAACCGTTCGCGCCACGAAGGGCGTGATGCTCGCCGCGGGCGGCTTCTCCCGCGACATCTGGTTCCGCCAGACGCAGGATCCGCGCGTTGTGCCGACCACGGACTCCACGAACCATCCGGGCGCCACGGCCGGCGTTCTCACGAAGGCCCTCGGCATCGGCGCTGCGCCCGTGCAGCTTTGCTGGTTGCAGTTCCTTCCCTACTGCAACCCGCGTGAAAAGGGCTTCGGCGTTTCCGTGAACTTCACGAACCATGCCTGCATGGACATCGGCATGGTCGTTGACCGCAAGACCGGCAAGCGCTTCATGGACGAACATGCCGGCCGCAAGATCAAGGCCGACGCCCTCTTCAAGGTCATCGGCACGGACGAAAACTACCCGATCGCCCTCTGCGACGATGCGACCGTTCATGCGATCAACCCGTCCTTCGTGAAGCTCCCCTTGGAGATGGGCACGGTGAAGAAGTTCAACACCTTGGAAGAGCTCGCCGACTACTTCAAGATCAACAAGGCTCCGTTCCTTGAAGAAGTGAAGAAGTTCAACGGCTACGTGAAGACCGAGGACGACAAGGACTTCCACCGCATCCTGAAGTTCAACAAGGGTCTCGACGTTTCCAAGGCTCCGTTCTACGGCATCGAATGCTGCCCGAAGATTCACCACACCATGGGCGGCGTGAAGATCAACCCGAAGGCTCAGGTGATCTCCGCGGTGACGCATGAACCGATCAAGGGCCTCTACGCCGGCGGCGAAATCACGGGCGGCGTGCACGGCGCCTCTCGCCTCGGCACGGTGGCGGTGATCGACGCCCTCACCTTCGGCATGATCGCCGGCGAACAGTTCGCCGCGATGGCGAAGAAGGCGTAATTTCTGCCTTCCCCGCTGAGAGCGCCGCCCGCCAATGAGGCGCTCTCAGCAAAGCAAGAATCAAAGTAGCGGGCCGGCGTTTCCTGTGTCGCCGGCCCGCTGCTTTTTGACTTTTCGTCGGTTTCCTGCGGATTTGTATCAGAAGGCCGCGCGAAGCGCCGCCCGGCGCCCCGCCTCGCGTCCAAAGACCAGGGCCGAAGCGAGCGCCATGCCGCCCAGCCGATCGCGCCCGAAAAGGCCGCCCGTCGTCTCGCCCGCCGCAAAGAGCGCGTCAATCGGCTCGCCGTCCGTTTTCAAAACGCGAGCGTGCCGGTCAATCACCAAGCCTCCCAAGGAATTATGGACGTTCAGGGTTTCCAGCCCCCAGTAGTAGGGAGGCTTGGAAACGGTCTGCAGGAAGATGGATTTTCCGAACTGCGGGTCGCGCCCCGCACGGGCGTTGCGGTTGTAGGCTTCAAGCGTGCGCTCGAGCTGGCTCTCCGAGAGCCCCATCCCGCGCGCCATCTCGGCCACGGTGTTCGATTTGTGCACGTACCCGTTTGCGAGCTTGATCCCGAGCGACGCCCCCTTCGCCGAACGGCTGTCCGTAATGACCCACATCGCCTTTTCAGGAAGCGCAAAAAGCGCCTCCGCAATCTCCCCGGTGCTCGCCGCTTCGTTCACAAACCGTTCCCCCTGCACCGTAAGGTAGATCTCTGCTCCGGCGTATTCAAGCAGCCGGCCGCCCGAATAGGCCAGAAGCAGAAACTTGTCCATGTCCGCCGTTGCGGCGCCCAGACGCCGGGCTATCTCAATGCCGTCTCCCGTCGCGCCGTCAAAGTAAAGGCCGTGCGGGTTCGCCGTCGTGCGCATCGTGGCATCAAGCCTTGGATCCCACAAGAGGCGCATGCCGACGTTGGCGGTGAAGCCGCCCGTCGCGAGCACCACGGCGCGCGACCGGATCGTGCGCATGTCTTTGGTGATCATGTGCTGCACCGAAAGGCGCCACACGCCGTCTTCGCGCACCAGGTCCATGAGTCTGGCCGCAAACGAAAGCTCCATGCCAAGGCTTCTGGCATGCCGGTTCATCGCCTCGACGTAGATCCGCCCTGACGCGCCTCCGGAAACGCTGATGCTGCGGGGCCGCATGCCGCCTGCCGCCTGAAAGACCATGGCCGTAAAAGGGACGCCCATCGCCTCCAGCCAGTCCGCCGCCCGCTCGGACTCTTCACCGATGAAGCGCACGAGATCTTCGTTGATGCGGCCGCCCACGCGGCGGCTGTCCTCCACCAAAAGATCGACGGAGTCATTGATGTGCTGCACAGCCTGCCGTCTCGGACTCACCACCGCAAGCGACCCGCTGCTCATGGCGCTGTGGCCGCCCGCCACCGGACCTTTTTCCAGAACCAGCACCCGGCGCGCGCCGCCTTCCAGCGCCGCCGCAGCCGCCGACAGCCCCGCCAGGCCGCTTCCCGCGACCACGACGTCCCAGACATCGTCCGCTGCTTGCGCCCGGGCGCCCGAAGTCCAAAGCGCGAGTCCCGCCGCGGCGCCCGCCGCCAAGATTCTTCGCTGCATGGCGATCAGCCCTTCGCAAGAACGCCCATGCCTTCAAGCAACCGGTAGGCTTCGAGAACGCTCTTGACGCCGAGCTTTGCGAACGCATTGGCGCGGTGCATCTTCACGGTGGGCTCGCCGATCCCAAGCTCTCGCGCAATCACCTTGTTCGGGGTGTCCACGGCAGCCAAAGCCACCACCTCGCGCTCCCGAGGCGTAAGCTCGTCATAGCGTGAGCGCACGCTCGCCTTTTCGTCGGCGACTTTCTGCGCCTCCACTGACGCCGCCACCGCCTTCGTCACAACCTGAATGAGCACCTCAGGCTTCACAGGCTTTTCCAGAAAGTCGCTTGCCCCATGTCGCATGGTGTGAACCGCCATCGACACGTCGCCGTGCCCCGTCAAGAAGATCAAAGGCAAGCTCGAGCGGCGCCCCTCCAGAATCGCCTGCATGTCGAGCCCCGTCAGTCCCGGCATGCGCACGTCCACCACGGCGCAGCCGGGGCGGGACAGCACATCCTTTTCCAAGAATTCATTCGCGGACGAATAGGTTTCAACCGCAAAGCCCCGGGTTTCCAAAAGGAGCTTCTGCGACATGAGAAAGATTTCATCGTCGTCCACGAGCCGCACAAGGGGCAGAGTTTCCATCATTTTGTCTCCGCGCCCGCGTCGTCCGCGAGCTTGTCAATCACCAATCGCACCGTCAAACCCCCGTCGGGATTGCGGTCAAAAAAGAGGCCGGCGCCGTGGCTGTCCGCTATGCCGCGAACAATGGAGAGGCCGAGCCCCAGCCCTTCGGGCTTCACGCTTGACATCAGGTCCTGCAGATGCCGAAACGCCGCGTCATCCATCACCGGACCGTTGTCCTCCACGCAGAGTTCGCGGCGCTCCTCTCTTTCCGAGAGCGTCACACGAATCTGCGGATGCTTCACGCTTGCGAGCGCCTCGCAGGCGTTTTTCATCAAGTTGAAGACGAGAAGCTCGAGTTCCAGCGCATCCCCCAGCACCGGCGCCGCCGCCGGCAAATCCGTCGTCACGGGCACGGCGCCCGCCGACGAACTTTTCAGGCTCTTGACTGCGCGGCGCACGATTTCCGTCAAGTCACAAGGCACGTGCGCCGTCTGCCGGCTTTTAGCGTAGTTTCTCACGCGATTCACGATGCCCGCAATGCGCTCGGCCTCCGTCTCGATGCCCGCCAAGGCAGTCTGCACTGTCTTGTCGTTGAGAACCGCCTCGGGGAGCACATAGTCGAGAATCGCCTTGAAGTTCCCGATCGCCGCCACGGGCGACTTCACCTCGTGGGCGATCATGGCGGACATCTGGCTCACGATGTTGCGCTTTTCCAAACTTCCCAGCCGGTCGCGATCACGCCGGGCGTCGGCTTCAATGCGCCGCTGCTCAATCAAGGCGTCGCACAGCTCGGCAGTCCTCAGCTTCACAAGCCGCTGCAGCCGAACTTCGTAGGCAATGAGAAGCAGCAAAAAGACGATCGCCGCATGCACATAGCCCTGATAGCGGCTGTACAGCCCTCGAAGCGACGTATCGCGCAAGTAGGCGTAGGGGCCGATTTCAAGCGTCTTGTAAAGGCTTTCCACCGACGTGTGCGGCACGAAGCTCAGCCACTCATAGCCCTCGCTGCCCGAAGGCTGCGACAAGAGTCCCACCGTAAGCGCCCTCACACGCTCTTCGTGCGTCCATTCAAAGCCCCACATGCTCACATCGGGGTAAAGCGCCGTGGAGCGCCGGCACGCGAGCGCCTCCTCGTCCGTCTTTTCATTCACAACGCGCAGGTTCGCCACATCGGCCGCCCCGTCGCGCGCCATGCGCTCAAAAAAGCACGTCGGCAGCACCGCCGCATCCACGTGTCCGGAAAGCAGCGCCGAAAGCACGTCAGGAAACGGTGAACTCAAGAAATGCGCCTCCGACCAGAAGCGCCCTCGGGACCCCGCGAGAGGCTTTGTTTCCGCCTCCAGCGCAAGCCACCCCGTAAGCGACGTCGGCAGCCCCGCCGCCACCGTTTTGCCCTTCAAGTCTTGCAGCGTCTGCAAGTCGGCTCGATCACGCCGCACCACAAGCAGCGCCCCCGCCGAACGGGCGGCGTCGGCCGCAAGATTGCTCTTTCGCGTGGCAATGCGATAGGGCGCAGGCTTTTCCGCCGCCCGAAACTGCTGATCCAAGTCGGCAGCCGCCAGCACGAAGTCAGGGCGCAGGCGGTCGATCCCCTCCGTTTCGTCGGCGGAAAGGACCGACACTACGCGCACGCTCCAGCGCCGTCCGTCGAGCCCTGCCTGCAGCTTTTCGCGAATGACGGCGAGCCCCTCCTCTTCGGACAGCGTGTCCACCACGCCCACCGTGATCGTCTCGGGCTCAAGCCTCGGCTGCGCAGGGAGCGGCCTCGCCGCAAGAAGCACGGCGATCGCAGCGGCAGGAAGCAGTGTCACAAGGCGCATGGCAAAGAAATCCCTCATCGATGTCCGAAGTTTATCGCCCGAACGCCTGACTTTTGCAGTCCGCGCCGTCCGTTTTCCGCATCTGCCAATTCCGTTTTCTGCAGTCGGGCCCCGCGATACTGACCATATCGCAAAAAGACGCACTCTCCTAGACTCCTTTTGTCACGAGGCGCTTTTGCCTCATACGATTCGCCGCCGAGGGCCGTCTCCCTCCCGGCCCGCAAGGAGATAAAAACATCATGCAGCGCAGAACGCTTGTTGCCGCCGCGGCCGCCGTCGCCGCCCTCCATTCCCTCCCCGCCTTCGCCGGCACCGAAGGCACGGACTACGTAGTCCTTGACACGCCGTTGCCCAACGCCGAAGGCACCCTCATCAAGGTCTTCTCCTACGACTGCCCCTTCTGCTTCAAGTACGACATCGGCGTCGATCCCCGCGTCCTGCCGCGCATCGAAAAGGAGGCGGGCTTGAAGTTCAAGCCCATGCACCTCGAGACGAAGGGCCAGTACGGCCGCTGCGCGAGCGTGTTCCTTGCGATGTGCATGCTTCGCGACGAAAAAGCGGGCGTGTCGATCGAGGACAAGGCTTCGCTCTTTAAGAAAGCCAAGGACGCCATCTATCAGGCCTACCACAAGAAGCAGGAGCGCTGGACCTCGGGCGAAGCCGCTTTTCTGAAGACGATGACGGACGCCACGGGCCTTGCCGCCACCGACTACGAAAAGGCAAAGGCGGACGCTGCGGTGGTGGCGCTTGCTGACAGCTGGAAGGTGACTTATCCCGTTGCAAAGGTTCAGGGCATCCCCGCTTATGTCGTGAACGGCAAGTACCTCATCATGACGAAGTCCATCCGCAACTTCGACGGCATGGTCAATCTCGTCAAAGAGCTCGCCGCCAAGAAGTAAGGAGACGCCATGTCGTGGACTGCCAATTTGAAGTCTGACCCCGCAGGCGAAATCGCCCGCTGGTCGGACAGGCGCTGGCCCTGGGCGCTCATCATCTTTCTGTCCTGCGCCCTCGTCGTGCTCGCGCACAACGTGTTTCAGGTCTGGCTCTACATGAAGCCCTGCGAGCAGTGCGTGTACATTCGCTTCGGGTTTTTGGTGATTGCGCTGGGCGCTCTCATTACGATCATCAACCCGAAGAACCTTGTCTTGAAGCTTGCGGGCGCCGTGGTCGGGATCTACGGCTGCATCTACGGCCTCATGTGCTCCGTGAAGCTCTCCACAATCCATCATGCGATCCATGGAGACGACATGGACGCTGTCTTCGGGATGCAGGGGTGCTCCCTGGAGCCCCACTATCCCTTCGGGCTTCCCTTGGAAAAGTGGGCCCCCGACTGGTTCCTGCCCACGGGCGACTGCGGCTACGACACCGCGGTGGTGCCGGACGGCACGGTGCTCTCCGATGCGCAGCGCTTCCTGATTGACATGTACAACAGCGCCGACAGCTGGTACCTCGTCCCGGCGTGGAAGTTCATGAGCATGGCGCAGTGCTGCCTGCTCGCCTTTGCGGTTGCGATGATCCTCATCGTGGTTTTGAACGGCGCGAGCCTCTGGACCTTGAAGCGCAAGGCCTGATTTTCCTAAAACCTTTTTTCAGAGAAACTCTCCCTTCGCCCTGCCGGGGTCGCCTCGGCAGGGATTTTTTCATCTGCTCGAGCAGCGCCTCAGCGCTTGGCGCTCGTGAAGATCATGCTGCGCACCCACTGCATGACGGGATCGCTGTGAATGCGATCGTGCCAGATGAGAAGCGCTGGATGGCTGTTGCTCTTTGACTGCGTCGGCACGATCGCAAGGCTTCCCGCGGCCGCCATGAAGATCGCCGTGCGCCGCGGCAGGATTGCGAGAAGCGGCGCTTCGTTGAGAAACGACAGCACTGGAAGAAAGAAACCCGCCCGCGCCACTGTAGGCGCCGCCGCCCATTGCGGGAAAGCGTACTCCCGAAGCGTCCCCGCCTCCGTCACGTGGTCAAATTGAAAAACCACATCCATGAAGCCGTACTTGATCACCTCGTCGTCGGGCACGCCCGTGCGATGGGCTTCCAAGGTCTTCAGAATCGGATGACCGCGGCCGCAGACCAAGACGTAGTCGTTGATTCCCAGCGTCAGCGAATGAAATCCCGGCTCCACGTCGGTAAGGGGCGAGATGATGAAGTCGAGCACTCCGGTTCTCAACTGCACAAGCCTTTCCTGCTGCAGCGGATAGAAGACGTACGAAATGTGCGGCGCCTTCACAAGCGTCTCCGCCACAAGATGCCGGCAGAAGGCCACCACCGCGTTGTCTGCACAGCCAATCCTCACACGGCGCTCCACCGTGTCCAAGTCAAACGTCCCGTGATCCGCAAGCGCTTCGTAGCCCGACAAGACCGCAAGCACCTTGGGAAGAAGGTCTCGCGCCTTGTGCGTCGGCACGAGCCGGTCCCCCGAGCGCGTGAAAAGCGGGTCGCCGAAGAACTCCCGAAGCTCGGCCAAATGCCGGCTCGCCGTTGAGGCGGGAATCTGCAGCCGCACGGCGGCGCGGCCGAGGTTCTCTTCCTCCACCAGAAGCGAAAAGAGTTTCAGCAGCGGCTGCGAAGGGACGGTTTTCATTTTCTGAAGCTCCGGGATCCAAAAGACGTAGTTCAAATGAATGATAGTCTGAATTTCGAAAAAAACGGTGAAAACCTAGACTGGCTTCGAAGGACGGCATGAAGCCTTCCCGCTTTGATCGCCGCCAGAAAAAAGAATTTGACACAAAGGAGTGAGACATGTCATTCATCCGCACCACGGCGGCAGCCGCCGTCATCGCCGCCTTCGCCTTGGCGGGCGGCTCCGCGCTCGCCGCCGGCGGTTCCTCCGGCCCCGCCGTGAAGTACGCCAAGCAGGGACAGATCGGCGAAATCATCACGAATCCGTACCGCATCGCCCCCTTGACCGCCATCATCAGGAGCGGCGGCTACCGCCTTGAAAACGTCAAGGTGCACATCGTCCCCAAGGAAAACGGCAGCGACATCGCCTACAAAGTGGACAAGTCCGAAGTCCTCACTCACGGCGGCATTCCGGTCTTCGGCCTCTACCCTGACTACGTGAACACCGTCGAAGTGTCCTACACTCGGATTTCCCTCACCGGCGAAAAGAAGAACATCTCGGAAAGCTACAAGATCTACGCGCCTCCGGTCTACACCGAAGTGAACGGCACCGTGTCGATGAAGTCCACGATGTTCGACACCTCGGTCGTCAAGGTGGATCCCAAGTTCAAGGACCGTCTCTACCTCGTCAACAACCTCCTTGTCTCGCCTCCGAAAGGCAGCCGCGTCATCTGGAACAATCCTGCAGGCGGCGCGCTTGAGTGGTGCTTTTACCCGCAAAATGCCATCATTGACGCAAGCGGCGCCGTGCGCTGGTACATGAACGTCGACTCCATCTACGACATGGAGTCCGTCTACAACGGCGGCGTGATGATGGGCTTTCAGCAGGGCAAGGACGGCGCCCTCACCTGGGGCTACGGCCAGCGCTACGTGAAGTACGACATCATGGGCCGCGAAGTCTTCAACCGGCGCCTGCCTGCCGGGTACGAGGACTTCTCGCACTCCTTTGACCAGGCCCAGAACGGCCACTACCTCCTGCGCGTCGCCGCCAACGACGTGAAGCGTCCCGACGGCAAGAACGTGCGCACCGTGCGCGACGTCATCATCGAAGTCGATCAGGACGGGCGCGTCGTGGACGACTTCCGCCTCTGGGAGATTCTCGATCCGTACCGCGACGTCGTGATCAAGTCCCTTGACCAGGGCGCGGTGTGCCTCAATCTTGACGCGAGCCAGTCCGGCAAGACCATGTCCGCCAAGGACCTCGCGGAAATGGACAAGACGGACCACTTCGGCGACATCACGGGCGTGGGCATCGGGCGCAACTGGGCGCACGTGAATTCCGTGGACTATGACCCCACCGACGACTCGATCATCATCAGCTCCCGCCATCAGTCCGCCATCATCAAGATCGGCCGCGACAAGAAGGTGAAGTGGATTCTGGGGGCGCCCGACGGCTGGAAGGATGCGTGGAAGGACAAGGTGCTCACGCCGGTGGACAAGAACGGCAAGAAGCTCAAGTGCGAGCAAGGAAAGTGCGAAACCACCGACTTTGACTGGACCTGGACCCAGCACACGGCCTTCCGCATCGACGAAAAGAGCGACAAGCGCTTTGTGTACGTCACGGCGTTTGACAACGGCGACGGCCGCGGCCTCGAGCAGCCGCCGCTGCCTGACATGAAGTACTCGCGCGCCGTCATCTTCAAGATCGACCAGCAGAAGAAGACCGTGGAGCAGCTCTGGGAGTACGGCAAGGAGCAGGGCCACGACTGGTACAGCCCGGTGACGTCCCTCACTCGCTACGAAGCGGACAAGGACTCCGTCATGGTCTACTCGGCGACGCCGCAGATGCAGCTCGTCGCCGGCAAGGCCGTGGGCGCCCCCTCGCCCTACCTCATGGAGTTCAAGTGGGGGGCAAAGGATCCGGCCGTTGAAATCCGCATCAACGGCTCCATGGGCTATCAGGCGATGCCCTTCCGCGTGAAGGATGCGTTTGAGCACGCGGCAAAGAAGTAGTCCGACGCTTCTTCTCCCTCTCTTGACTGCCCCGGCCGCGCCCGCCGGGGCGTTTTTTGCCCTGCGCTACAATGACCAGCGCATTCCGAAGCCCTCAAAGCCCTCTTGTCATGACCGAAACGATTATCTCCCCGGAAGAAATCCGCAAACGCCTCGCCCTCATTGAAAAGCGTGAGAACGTCCGCATCCTTTTCGCCTGCGAGTCCGGCTCGCGATGCTGGAGCTTTGCGTCCCCCGATTCCGACTACGACGTACGATTCATCTACGTGCGGCCGATGGACGACTACCTCGCCGTCACGGAGCCCCGCGACGTCATCGAGGAGCCGGTGAACGAGCGCTGGGACGCGAGCGGCTGGGATCTCAAGAAGGCGCTGCAGCTGATGCTTCGCGGCAACAGCTCGCTCATCGAATGGCTGACGTCTTCCTTCATCTACGCGGAGGATGCAGGCTTTCGAGCGTCGCTTCTCGCGCTCTACCAGGCAACCGTCCCTGTCGAAAAGCTCGCCGCAGGCTACGCTGCCATGGCAGCGAGGAACTTCCGCGCCTACCTCACGGGCGACGTCGTCCGCACGAAGAAGTACCTCTGCGTCCTGCGGCCGCTCCTCGCCGCCCACTGGATTGCCGAGAAAAGGACCTTCCCGCCCGTTGTCTTTGAGGAGCTTGTCGACTGGATCGCCCCTTCGCGTCCAGCCCTTGCGGCCGAACTGAGCAACCTTGTCGCCCGAAAGAAAGCCGGCCTCAGAAACGAAACCGGCCCGAGGCTCACAGAAGCCGACCGCTACATCACGGAGCGCCTTGCCGCCGCCCCCTTGGCCGTTCCCCCGGCGTCGGCCGACCTTCGGGCCGTCAACCGGTTCTTTGCCCGCATCGTCCGTACGGCTGACGCCGGCTCAGGATTTTCCCCCGTCTGCGCTCGTTAAAATGCCCGGCATCATCCCGTTTTCCAGAGGTCCGAGAGATGCAGTTTCTGCTCGTAGATGATCACGCGCTCATCGTCACGGCGCTCAAGGCGCTTCTCGCGTCGAAGTTTCCCGACGCCGTCATTCACACAGGCGTCTGCGCGGACGACGCGCGCCGGCTCGCCAAAGACTACGGCAGCGACACCGACCTGATGATTCTCGACCTGAACCTTCCCGGCACAACGTCGGCAACGAGCCTTTTAGAGGAGCTCGTCAACGCGGAAAACGCCATGAAGATTCTGGTTCTCTCGGGCGTCGTGGACCAGCGAAACATTCTCAAGGCGCTGCAGCTCGGCGCCGCGGGGTTCGTGCCAAAGACGTTGGATGCCGGCATGCTCACGGCAGCGATTGACTTTGTGTTAAAGGGCGGCGTCTACATCCCCTCGAAGCTTCTCACTCAAAGCCAGCAGGCGGGGATCGTCACCGAAGCCCAGACGGAGGCTCCGGCAAGCGACGTGCACCTCACAGACCGCCAGAAGGACGTTTTGGAGTGCCTGGCGCGGGGGCTTCCCATCAAGCGCATCTGCCGCGAGCTCAGTCTCTCCGAAGGCACGGTGAAGACGCATGTCTCCGCCATCTACCGCGCCTTCGGCGCCACGAACCGCACCGAAGCGCTCATTGCGGCCCGAAAAGCCTTCTACCTCAGCTGACCTTCGGCAATCGCCTGCCGCAGCGCGGACGCGAGCGTCTCGGGCGTTGCAGGCTTTTGCAGAATCACCGGCATCGCCTGCCCCGTGTTGTCAGGATTGAGACACAAGTCACGGTAATGGGCGCGAATCTCATCTTCGCTCACCGCGGTGAGCAGCACGCAGGGCACGCGCCGGCCGCAGGCCTTTCTCAACGTGAAGATCACGTCAAGCCCCGCAGGCTTTCCGATCCCCAGGTTGTAGTCCGACACAAAGGCCGTGAGCTCCCCCGCGGACTCCTTTTCCACGAGCCGGTGAAGGAAGGCTTCATCCGGCTCGCCCGCTTCAATGACATCCGCGCGCCAGCTCCGCATCATGGTCGCCACCGCTTCGCGCACGATGACGTTGTCTTCCAAGAAGCCCACCGTGCCGCGCACGTCAAGCCGCGTCGAAAGGGGCAGCCCCGTCCACGACGCCTTCTCCTTCGTCTCCACTTCTTCAAAGGACAGCAGAAAGATGCTTCCTCGCCCCACGCGCGACTTCACGTCCACCGGGATGGATAGACGCGCCGCCAGCGCGCGCACGATGGAAAGCCCGAGGCCGAACCCTTCCTCCGCGCCCGAGGCGCTTCTTCCTCGGAAGAACGAATCAAAGATCTTGTCGCGGTCTTCGGGCCGGATGCCCGCACCCTGGTCGTACACACCGATCACCAGGCGCCCCTTGCGGCGCTTCGCGGCAAGAATGATTTTCGACGCAGGCTTTGAGCTGTAGCGGATCGCGTTGCTGATCAAGTTTCGCAGGATGCGCGAAAAGAGCTTCTCGTCCGTGCTGATGACGGCGTCAAGGGGCCGCGTCTGAAAGAGAAAGCCCTTCGCGGCCGCGACCGGCGCAAATTCCTGCGCAAGGCGGGCAAAAAGCTGCGGAATGCCGACGTTTTCAATCTTCACGTCGATGTTCCCGGTCTCGATGCGGCTTACTTCAAGGATCTGCTCCACGAGCTCTGAGATGTTGTGCGCGGTTTTGGAGAGCTGCTCAATGATCTCGCGGTCTTCGTCCCGCGCCTTCGCCTGCAGAATCTGCAGGTAGATCCCCATCGCCTGCAGGGGCTGGCGAAGATCGTGGTTCGCCCCCGCAAAAAAACGGGCGCGCCGCTCGCTCGCGGCCGCCGTCGCCCGTCGCTCGCTTTCCGCCAGCGTCTTTTCCGCCCTCAGGCGCTGCACGAGGCGCTCATTCTGGCTGTCTTTCAAAATGGTGTTCGTAAGAATCCCGTTGAAGCGACGGCCGCAAAAGAGGATATAGCCGACAAGCCCCAGCAAAATCAGGCTCACCGTGGCGTCGCCAATTCCGTAAAAGGCCGCCAGCACGATGACGAGCGGCCCGATCGCCGTCAGCGCAAAAAGCGTCAGCGCCGGGAGCCACCCCGCAAACGCGGGCCATGAAATAAAGACCACCGCCGTCACGACGGTGAGAAGCACCAGCTGGTCGACTTCCGTGACCCGCCCGGGCAAAAGCGCAATCGCCCCCACGCCCCACACAAGCCCCGTCATCAAGGTGAGGAGCATCCAGCGGCGAATCCACCCTCTCAATCGTCCCTGCCGCTCGTCGTCCGCCCCAAAGTCGCGGCGGTAGCGGCTCCAGGGCACGAGGCTTGCGATGACGAGAAAAAGCCAGACGCCCGGCACAACGCCTGACGTGTAATGCCGGAAATTCAACACGAGAAGAAGCGCCCCCACGATCTGCGTCACGAAGAAGACAGGCTGCAGCCGCAGAGACTGGCCGACGAGCTCCGACAGAATGTGCGCCGAGCCCGGCGCCTGCGCAAAGCCGAGCAGCGTCTTGAGATTTTCCCAGCACCGAGCGAGCATGCTCATTTCTCCTTCGCTTAATGCCACCACAAATCAGCGGGCGGCGCTTCTCGCCAGGGGATGGCGGCGGGCGCGGCGCACCCCGTCGCCCTCACGTGCAGCCCCGCTTCGTCACACGCGACGTTTGAAGCAACACCCACGGGCAGCGTCAGGGTGTCTGCGCGATGTCCGAAGGGAAGCCCCGTCACCACCGGAATTTTCGCCTCTCGTTCAATCCATGCGAAAGCATCTTCGAGCGCAAAGCGGCCGTCGCCCGATCCCGCCGTCTTGTCCGCTCCCGTGAAGCTTCCCGCCAAAATCGCCCGCTGTCGCGAGAGAACCCCGGCCTGCAAGAGCTGCAGCAAAAGGCGCTCCACGCGCCACGCGGGCTCCCCCACGTCTTCGACAAAAAGAATGCCGCCCTCGACCTGAGGAAAGTACGGAGTCCCCAGCAGGCTCACGAGCACCGTGAGATTTCCGCCCCAGAGAACGCCCTCTGCCGCAAAGCGCGGCGCGGCTGAAAGCGGTAGATCGAGCGCAAATTCCGACGACGACAAGGCGCGCTCAAACGCTTCGTCCCGCGCAGCGTTTTCATCCACGAACATCCGCGCCACCGGTCCCTGCCAGGAAGGGCGTCCCGTTTTAGCGTAAAGCGCGAGGTTGAAAGCCGTGAGGTCGGACAGCCCCACAAACGCGGCGAAGCCCTCCGAAAGGGCCTCCCAGTCCATCAGCGGGAGAAGGCGCGCCGTGCCATAGCCTCCGCGCAAGACCAGAATCAAATCCGTCTCCGGGTCGGCAAAGGCAGCCTGCAGTCCCGCTGCGCGCTCGGCGTCCGTTCCGGCAAAGCGCTGCGACATCCGCCGCAGGTTCACCGATTCCTTGACGCGCCAGCCGCGCGAGGCAAGCGCCGCCGCCGTACGGTCGATCTGCGCCAAGTCCACCTGAGAAAAATCGTCGCCCGACGTCAACTGCCTCGCTGGCGCCGTCAGCGTCACCACCGGATCGCGCACCGTCTGTTGCGTCATCGAGAGCCTCCCTTGGCAAGCTTTCCCCGCTTTGCGGCAAAGAAGTCCTTCAGAATCTTCGAGCAGGCGCAGGCTTCGACGCCCTTGGTCACCGCTGGCTGCGTCGTCATGTGCGTCGCTTCAATCACATTCACGGTGCTCGCCACCGCCCCGCGCTCGGGGTCGTCTGCCCCCCAGACGATGCGACCGATTCGCGCGTGCGCGGCGGAAGCGGCGCACATCGCGCAGGGCTCAAGCGTCACGTAGAGCACCGCTCCCGTCAATCGCTCGCTGCCCCAAGCCGCGGCGGCCTTTCGGATGGCGAGCACCTCGGCGTGCGCGGTCGGATCCTTCAGCTCCCGCACGCGGTTTCCCGCGCGCGCCACGATGTTTCCTTCCATGGCGACCACGGCGCCCACGGGCACTTCGCCGCGCGCTGCGGCAGCCCGCGCCTCCTCCACCGCCTCCTGCATGATGAGGCGGTCTTCAGCGTCGTCCGCCACAGGCGCGGCCCGGGCGTTCACCGTGCGGTTTTTTTCCTGAAGCGCCGCACGCCGCGCATCGCGCTCAGCCGCCGCCTCCGCTAGAAGCGCCGACAAGCGAGCCGTGAAGACATCAAACGCATCAGCGCGATAAGCGGGGAGCCGCATCTGCACCTGAACGCGTCCCTGCGTGATGGATATGACGCCGCAGCCCGCCATCATGTCGGTGACGGCCGACGCGTCGGCCGCAAGCCAGCCGCCAAACTTCAAAAGAAAGGACGCGAGGCGCCGCTTGAAGTTCACCAGCCCCGCGCAGTTGTCCACGGCGTTCGCTGCCGCCAGAAGCGCCCCGCGAAAAAGGGCGTCCAATCGATCCGGGCTTTTCGCTAGCGACGCGAGCGGAATCTGCTTCATCCTTGAAAGACGAAGCCATTCCCTCGCGAGCCGCTCCGTTTCGGGCGACTCCGCCGCTGACTGCGCGACGCCCGCTTCGGTCATGCACGGACCTCGTTCGCGGCCGCGTGCGTGATGGCGCGGCGCAGATCCTCGGACACGACGCCAATCGTGCCGGAAAGCTTGATTTCGCTCTTGCTGTAGGGAATCTCGATGCCTTCAGCGTCAAAGCGACGCAGCACTTCCCGGAAGATGGCGGACTTCAATCCCGCAACCCCCAGCTGCGGATCGTTCACCCAGAAGCACCCCATCAGCTCAACGCCGCTGTCGCCGAACTCCTTGATGACGCACCAGGGCGACGGCGTCTGAAGAACGCGCTTTTGCGCCTTCATCACCTCGAGAAAGATCGCAAGCGCCCGGTCCACGTCCCCTTCGTAGCTCACCGAGATGTTCATGTAGCTCGCTGCGTCAGCGTCAGAACCCGTGAAGTTCTTCACGCTCGTCGTGACGAAGGTTTCGTTCGGCACCACGAGCTCTTCGCCCGCGGTGTTGCGGATCACGGAGTAGCGCGTGTTGATTTCGCGAATGACGCCCGTGAAAGTGCCGACCTGCACCATGTCCCCCAGGTTCACCGAGCGATCCAAAAGGATGATGAAGCCCGAGATGTAGTTGGAGGCGATCTTCTGCAGCCCGAAGCCCAGGCCCACGCCCAAGGCACCGCTGAAGACTGACAAGACCGTGAGGTCCATGCCCGCAAAGGAGAGCGCAAAGAGCACTGCAAAGAAATAGAAGACGAACCGCAGAATGCGCGAAAAGACGACCCTCAGGTTCACGGACATCGCCTTGTGGCTCATCAAGCCCGCCTCCGTCACGTCCGCGAGCCAGTTGGCCACAATCAAGGACAAGACCACCGTGAAGAGCCCCACAAGCCCCGCCCAGAGGGTCACCTTGCCGTTGCCCAAAGGAAGCATCACGGACTGCAGGAACTTCACCGCTTCCGGAAGAATGCCAACCAGCTGCAAGATGGCGAGCACCCAGAAGATGACCTTGATCCCGCGAAGCACCGTCCGCGTGAGCTTGCCGCGAAGCATGCCCGAAAGAAGCTCCAGGCTTACGACAATCATCGCCCACGCAAAGAAGACCGAATAGGCCATGCGAGCCAAGAGCGGATTTTCCGTCGGAATGAAGGACGCCACCTGCAGAAGCTGCACCAGCAGCGCCAGCACCACGCCCGACACAAGGGAAAACGCCACGCCGTCGCAAATCTTCATCACAAAGCGCAGCAGGTGCTGCACAATGACCGAGTGGTCGCTGTTGATGCGCTCGCTCCAGACGGGCGCCTTGCGATTCAACCACAGCGACACCGCAAGCCCGGAGGCTGCGGCGAGGATGATCGCCGCAATCTGCCACGCGAAGGCTACGGTGCCCGTCGTCGTCATATGCTCCTTCACGAGCGCCACAAACTGGCGAAACCCTTCAAAGGTTCCAATCGTCGCGGCCGTCGTGGCTGCGGCGGTTGCTGATGCTGTCATTCGTCTTCCTTTTTTGTTGTTAGAGGGCGGCCGTCACGATTGCCGCGACGTCCTCCTTGGTGATTTTCCTAAAGTGTCCGAGCGGCCCGCGGCGCGTGGCAAGCTCCGCGATTTCAGCCACCGGCACGTCGCCCGCGCCGAGTTCAGAAAAGCGAACTGGCAGATTCATCTTCTGCTCAAAGACCGTGAACTTCGCGATCGCAAGTTCAATGAACGCCTCTTCGCCGACTGCGCCCACGTCAGCCGTGACGCCCATCACATTTTTGGCAAAGCGCACGAAGCGCGCGTGATTGGTGGTCCACACGAAGCGCATCCACGCGGGCGTCACCACCGCTAGACCGCAGCCGTGCGTCACCTCGTGATTCCAGCCGCTCACGGCGTGCTCAATCCCGTGGCAGGCCCAGTCTTCCTCAAGTCCCAGGCCAAAAAAGCCGTTGTGCGCAAAGGTGCCCGCGAGCCCCACTTCACTCCAGGCGGCGTAGTCCTTCGGATTGTCCATCAGCTTCAGGCCGTTCGCCATGATTGTTCGAAGCGCAGCTTCGGCTTGCGCCGTCACGAATTCCGCATGCTCGGTGTTTGTGAAGTAGCGCTCCATGATGTGGCTCATCATGTCGATTACGCCCGCGCTGATCTGCTTCTGGGGCAATGTGAAAAAGAGCTCGGGGTTGATGAAGGCCGCCTTGGGACGAATGCAGGGGCCGCCCGAGCCCAACTTCTCCTCGCCCTGCGTGATGACGACGCGGATGCTCGACTCCGACCCTGCTGCGGGGATTGTAAGTACGGCCAGCACCGGGAGCGCCTTCTCCATCTTCGCCTTGCCGGTGAAGAAGTCCCAGAAGTCCCCATCGTAAAGTGCGCCTGCGGCCGCGGCCTTGGCAGCATCGATCACGCTGCCGCCCCCCACAGCTACAAGAAGCGACGCCCCTTCCGCCTTCACCTTCTCGATCAGCGTGCGCACGAATTCCGCCGTCGGGTTGGGCGTCACGCCCCCGAGGCTCGCCGTCGACAGCCCCGCTGCCTGAAGGCTCGCCTCCACGCGCCCCAAAAGCCCGCTTTTCACCGCGGAGCCTCCGCCGTAGACCACGAGGGCCTTTTTCTTTTCGTCCGCCCACCGAGACGCCACCGTCCCGACGCTCGCCTCCGCGCCGCGGCCGAACACGAGTTCCGTCGGATTGCAGTAAGTGAAGTTGTTCATAATCTTTTTTCCTCCGAAGCGCCGCCCGCAGCCGCGCCCCGCTTGTCTTTTTAGTCGCTTTACAAATTCGTTTCACTGTCCGCGGCTTTCGCAGCCGCTGCGCCGCGCGCAAGGTCAATGCGGGAGAGCGTCACAAGGGCCGCCGCAAAGAAGAGCCCCAGAACGAGAATCGCCACGCGCTGATTGTTTCCCGTCGCCCAGCTCACGGCGCCGTACGTGACGGGCCCCACCACCGCCGAAAGCCAGAGCGCCATGTTCCAGAGCCCGAAGAATTCCGCCCGGCGCTTCTCGGGCGCCAGCACTCCAATCATGGCGCGCCCGGCGGACTGGCTCGATCCCATCGCAAGGCCCGCGAGATTCGCGGCGAGCCAGAACATCCATTCGTTCACGGCCCCCGCGGCAAGCACCACCATTGCAATCCACACCACGAGCGTCACCGCAAGCGCCCGCTTGTGGCCGAGCCAGTCCTGCGCGTAGCCGAAAAAGAACGCCCCGAGCGCCGCCGTGATGTTCACCAAGAGAACGAGGATCAAGGTCTGCGTCACCGTAAAGCCCATCACCGCCTCGGCGTACACGGCCGCCAGCGCAATCACCGTCGCAATGCCGCACTGATAGAGAAAGCCCGTCACGGTGAGAAGCCCGAAGTCCCGGAAGACCGGGAGCACCTTCACCGCGGCTGCCGCTTCAGAAAATGCTTCAAAAAAACTGTGATGTTCGCCCTTGAGCGCAGGCTGCGCCGCGCTGCGCTCCTTCACCCAGGCAAAAAACGGCACCGCCGTCACCGCAAAGACAAGCGCCGTCACGGGCCCCGTCGCAGGCACCATCTCGCTTTCGGTCACGCCAAACGCCCGACCGACGGCAAAAAGCGCCAGGCAGAGCGCCAAAGTCACCAGCCCCCCGCCATACCCCAGCGACCAGCCCCAGCCCGAGACGCGCCCGAGCGCCTCTTTTTTCGCCAATTCCGGCAAAAAGGCGGAATTGAGCGACTCACCGATCGAGTAGCCGATGTTGCTTACGATGACGAGCGCCGCCGCGAGAAGCACCGCCCCCTCGCGACAGAAGACGAGCGCGGCGGTGGCGAGAATGCAGGCAGCCGTCGCAATGAAGCACCAGCGCTTCTTGTCGCCGCGGCGGTCCGCCGCGCGGCCGATGCCAGGCATGGCGATGAGGCACGCGAGGTTGCTCGCCGCAACGACCGTGGTCCACAGGAAGGTCGCCCAGTCGGCGTTGCCGCAGACAACGCCCACAAAGTAGGCGTTGAATACCGCCGTGAGCACCACGGTGCTGTAGCCGGAATTGGCCGCATCAAAAAGGGCCCAGCCCCAGACTTCCCGAGGAGCGACCCCTTCCTTCAGGGCGCTTTTTTCAAAGAATGCCATGGCGTCCCTACTGCAGCGTTTCCGCCGGCGCCCCCGTCAAGAGACGCGCCCAGCGATTGATGAAGGCGGCGCCCATGGGCGTCCTTTCGGCGCCTGCCACGGAAAAGCCCCCGCGCGCAAAGTCCTGCAAGAAGGCGTAAAGCTCCGTCATGAAGACCGCGGCCGCCGAATAAATCACCTCTTCGGGATCGTCAGGCACGGCGCCCGTCACCGACCGAATCTCAGCGCCGATCATGTCCGCAAGGTACGTTCCAAGCCCGTTCGGATTCCAGTCTTCGCCCGAGGCGAAATGGGCGTTGCCGCCCGCAAACGTCGTGCCGAGCCAGTCCGCAAGCTTCGCGTCCGCCGCCTGAAGCTCCTCGGGCGACATGTCGCCTGCGGCCGTCGCCTCGCTGCGCAGCGCGGTGTTCTTCACCGCCTGCGAGAGAAGGTCCCCCACCACCTCGATGCTCACGAGACTCGGCAAGCCCTCGGCCTTCGAGGAAAAGTCGCCGCATGCGCGGCCCCGGCAGGATGGGCAGCTCATGCGGCCTCCGTCTTCTCACAGGCTTCAGGATGCACCATGAAAAGCTGCGTCCACTTCACGCACAAGTCATGCACGCGCCGGCCGCCCGCCTCCGCCTCATCGTCGCTGCGGGCATGCTCATCGGACAAAAGCGCCGTAATCTCGCGCTGCAGCTTCAGCGAAGCATAAAAGACGGCGGCCGAGGGCTCGCTCAAAAAAAGCTCGCGGTTTTCCTCGTCCATCGTCTTGATTTCGTCTTCAAAGACGCCCTTCAGGAAGACTCCGATCGCATCGCCGTTCCAGCCCGGCGCCGGTGCAAAAAATTCCGGCAGCCGCCCGCAGAGAATGGCCGCCAGCTTTCCCGCCATGTCCGTGTGGGCCTGCGCCGCGGCGCGCGCGTCCATTTCACCTGAAATGAGCTGCTCCATGATGCCCGCCTGCTCCTCAACGCAGGAAAAGCACAGAGAGTAGATCGTGCCGGGGTCCGAGAGATCCTGAACGGGCCGCGCCTTTTTTTCGCCCTTCTGGGCTTCGTTTTCCGTCATTTTGAGCCGTCCTTCCTATTGAATCGCCTTGGGCGCGTCCTTCACGCCGCCCATGATCTTCATCGCGCTCGCCACAAGCGTGCTCATGTCGCTCAAGTTCGCGGGCACGACGAGGGTGCTGCCAGTCTTGGCGATCTGGCCGAAGGCTTCCACGTACTTTTCCGCCACCTGCAGGCTGACGGCATTCATGCCGCCCGGCGCAGTCGTCGCCTCCGCCACGCGCTGCAGGGCTTCAGCCGTCGCCTTTGCCATCGCCAGAGTCGCCGCCGCCTGGCCTTCGGCCTGATTGATGGCCGCCTGCTTCTCGCCTTCGGACTTCGCGATCGCCGCCTCCTTTTCGCCCGTGGCAAGGTTTATCTGCTCCATCTTCTTGCCTTCCGAGGCCGCCACCACCGCGCGCTTTTCGCGCTCCGCGGTGATCTGCTGCTGCATCGCCTGCAAAATCACGGCGGGCGGCGTCAAATCCTTGATTTCGTAGCGAAGCACCTTCACGCCCCAGTTCAAGGCCGCCTCGTCGATCGCGGACACCACGGTCTTGTTGATGAGGTCTCGTTCTTCAAAGGTCTTGTCCAATTCCATGCGGCCCACGACGCTGCGCAGGGTCGTCTGCGCAAGCTGCGTGATGGCGATGATGTAGTTGCTCGTGCCGTAGCTCGCGCGCTGCGGATCCGTCACCTGAAAAAAGAGCACGCCGTCCACGGAAAGCTGCGTATTGTCCTTCGTAATGCAGACCTGGCTCGGGGTGTCGAGAGGCACTTCCTTCAGACTGTGGCGGTATGCGACGCGGTCCACGAACGGGATGATGAAGTTAAGCCCCGGGTTCAAGACCGTGTGGAATTTTCCCAGACGCTCCACCACCCAGGCGTTTTGCTGCGGGACGACCTTGATGCACTGCGTCACAAACGCCACGGCGATCACCGCCAGCACCACGGAAAAAACAAGAAAACTGGACATGACGTTTGCCTTTCCTTATTGACAATGAATGGATTGCTGCTTCACCACAAGTCGCGCGCCGTCAAGCCGCACGATGGCGGCGGGCCCGGCCTCAAGCGCCGCGCCCGCTTCCGGCACCGCCTTCCAACAGCTGCCGCGGTAGAGAACATCCGCCGTTCCGTCAGCAGCGACGGCGTCAATCACGACGCGCTGCCCCTCGTCGATGTTCTGCAGCCGCCGGCTTTCATCGGCCGCATCGGGCTTGCGCAAACGATGCACAACGAAGCACCCTGCCACCGCGAGCACCGCGCAGGCCGCAAACTGCCATGCAAGCGACATTTCCGCTGCCGCGGCGAGCGCCCCCGCAAGGCACGCTGCGCCCAGCACCAGAAGATAGAACGTGCCCGTGACGATTTCGGCCCCGCCCAGAACGAGCCCGGCGATGAGCCAGGCCCAGGCCAGATTGAATGCCATGCTGCCGCTCCCTTAGTGCCCGCCCGTAGGCTCCTCTTCCTCGTCTTCCCCCTCGTAGCGCTCGTAAATGGCGCCCGCGAGGCTCTCCACCACCGCTTCGCGGTCATTGAAGACGTTTTCAAGCCCTTGCTTCTTCAATTCCTCGGCCTGACCGCTGTCCTTGGCGCGCACCATCACTTCGATGTCGGGATTCAATTGCTTGGCCATGTCCACGATCTTCGGCAGATTCAGCGAGTCGCTTGCGGCGATGACCAAAAGAAGCGCCGAGGCGATGTGCGCCTGCACGAGCACCATCGGATCCGACGGATCGCCCTGAATCACGGCGCGGTTGTCGTCGCGCAGCTCCTTTGCCATCTCAGGCGTGGAGACGACGCTCACGAAGGGGATGTCTTTGGCGATCAATTTTTCCATCAGCATGCCGGAAGCCACGCCCTCGCCCACCAGAATGACCTGCCCCGCAAGAAGCTTGCGCGGCGTTTGCTGCGGCAGCACCGACAGGGGATCCACCGCCATCGCCGCGCGCCGCGCCCACGCAAAGTGCTGCGTCATGAAGCGGCGCACGGGCTTCGTGCCGGCAAAGACCAAGGGGTTCAAGGCAATCGAAATGATGGAGGCGGCGACGAGCATCGACATCACCGACGCATCCATCAGCTTCAGGCTGATCGCCTGGCTGGCCAGAATGAAGGTGAATTCGCCGATCTGCGCCAGCGCTGCGCCGACGCTCAGCGTGGTGTGCAGGGGGTAGCCCATGAAGTGCACGAGCACGAAGACCGAAATGGACTTCCCGAAGAGAATGATGCCGAGCACCGTGAGGACGCCGAGCGGCTCGTCCACGAGAATGTGCCAGTCGAGCATCATCCCCACGCCCACGAAAAAGAGCACGGAGAAGGCGTCCTGCAAAGGAAGAGAATTCACCACAGCGCGGTGCGCGTAGCGGCTCTCGCGCATCACCATGCCCGCAAAGAACGCCCCCAGCGCAAAGCTCACGTGAAAGACGATCGCAGCGCCATAGGCGATGCCGATCGCTCCCGCCAGTAGCGACAGCGTGAAGAGCTCGCGGCTTCCGGTCTTCGCCACCTGCATCAGCGCCCACGGAATGAAGCGCTGGCCCACCAGAAGCATCACTGCCACAAAGGCCGCGACCCGCAGAATCGTCACTAGCACCGACCACGCCACCGAGCTCCAGGAGAAGGCTGTTTCGCCGCTGAAGACCTGAGCAAACGGGGGGAGCAGCACGAGGATCAGCACGCAGGCGATGTCTTCCACCACAAGCCAGCCCACCGAAATCTGGCCGTCAATTGTGTTCAAGGTGCCCTGAAGCTCCAGCGCCTTCAAGAGAACCACCGTCGACGCGCACGACAGGCAGAGCCCGAACACCACCGCCGAAGGTATGGAAAACGACCAGAATTCGTGCGCCATCCAGGCCCCGAGCACTGTCGCCGAAAGCATCTGCAGCACCGCCCCCGGCACGGCGATCTTTTTGACTCTGAGCAGGTCAACAATTGAAAAGTGCAGCCCTACGCCGAACATGAGGAGCATGACGCCCACTTCCATCAGTTCGCTCGCCACCTCCATGTCCGCCACCGGCCCCCACGTGCTCTTGCCGCACATGATGCCCGCAACAAGGTAGCCCACCAGCGCAGGCATTCGGATTCGTTCAGCGAGATAGCCAAAGACAAGCGCCAGCCCAAACGCCAGGGCGAGCGTGGAGATAAGCGGCATGGAGTGTTCCATAAGCGGGGGAGAATCAAAAAACGGAACAGAAAAAGGGCCTTTACTGCAGTCTTTCACTGTAGCAGAAAACGCCTCCTGCGAGCGTCGTTTTCGTCGCGCATTGTAGGAATATTTGCCGTGATGCCAATACAAAAGCGTGAAAATTTTTTTCAAGCCGCCGCTCCCCGCCGCATCATAGAAAAAACCGCCCGGCATCTCACAGACGACGGACGGCTTTTTCACTTCAGAAAGAACGGGCTAGCCGTTTTCCGAATGGTCGCGCAGGCGCTCCTGGAATTCCTGGCTGCGCAGGCGGCGGATGGCGGCGCTTTCGATCTGGCGCACGCGCTCGCGGGTGAGGCCCATGGCCTGGCCCACTTCTTCGAGCGTGTGGTCATGATTCGTGCCGATGCCGTAGCGCAGGCGCAGCACCTGCGCTTCGCGGGGCTGCAGCTCGCCCAGGCAGCGCTGGATTTCGCCTTCCATCGCGGTCTTGAGGAAGCGGACCTGCGGATCATCCGTCTCCTCGCCCTTCACGAAGTCGATGCGGCGCGCGTCTTCGTCGTCGCCGATCGGCGCGTCAATCGATTCCACGCCGCGCATGGCCTGAATAAGAATCTGCACCTTCGCCAAGGGCACCTGAGAGAGCTTGGACAGCTCCGCATCCGACGGATTGCGGCCCGTCTCCTGCAGGATCTTCTGGCGAACGCGGCGGATCTTGTTGTAGGACTCGGTCATGTGCACCGGAATGCGGATCGTGTTGCCGTAGTCGGCGACGGCGCGCGTCACGGACTGGCGCACCCACCACGTAGCATAGGTCGAAAACTTGTAGCCGCGGCGGTATTCGAACTTGTCCACGGCCTTCATGAGCCCGAGGTTTCCTTCCTGAATGAGGTCGGTCATCGCAAGGCCGCGGTTCACGTAGCCCTTCGCAATCGAAATCACGAGACGCAGGTTCGCTTCGATCATCTTCGCCTTGGCGTTGGCAAGATTCGTCTGCGCGAGCTTGATCTGGCGCGAGAGGTCGCGCTGATCGTGCAGCGTGAGCAAGGCGGCCTTCTCCGCCTGGGCCAGTTCGTCCTGCAGGTGGTTGATGAGGTCCCGGTTCACCTTGAGGCGGATCGAGTAGGGAGCGCCCGCGGCGATCAGCTCCTCAATCCACGCCTTGTCCATGCAGCGCTCGTTCATGCTCTTTAAGAAGAGATCAACGGGCATGCCGCTACGCTCAACCATCACGCCGCGCAGACGGCGCAGGATGTCGTTCACCTTCTCGGTGTGGGTGGAGATGAGGTCCGCCAAGTGCATGACTTCCTTCACCGCAAAGCGCACGGGCGCCAGCGCCTGCGCAATGTGCGCGCGGGCGGCGGCGTACTGCTTTTCCTTGCCCTTCACGCCGAACGTCTTTTGAATGACGCCGAGCTCCTTGTCGCAGTCCGCAAAGAGGGCGATCGCTCGCTCCTTCATTTCGTCGAGCTGCTCGCTCGTCATGGCCGCGGCGCCGATGTCGGTCTGAACGGCGTTCTTCACGTCGCCGTCATCCTCGCCCATGTCCTCCATGTCCTGCGTGTCGGTAAAGCCGTCGATCACCTGATCGATCGCGGAGTCGTCGCTCTTTAAGAGATCCGTCTGCTTCACAAGCTCGGCCACCGCCATCGGATGCTGGATCACCGCCGAGAGAAGCTTCCCCGTGTACTGCTCGATCGACTTCGCGACTTCGATTTCGCCCGCGCGCGTCAAGAGCTTGTGAGCGCCAACGCCGCGCAGATACGCGCGCAGCGGATCCTTCGACAAACCCGCGCTTTCTTCCGGAGTGAGCATGGCGGCGGCATCTTCTTCGCTGATGTCCTCGTCGTCGCCCACGGGCTCATTCATGATGATGTCTTCTTCGCTCGGCGCGGTTTCAAAGACCTGAATGCCCAAGCGCCCCAGCTGGTCCGTAAGTTCAGAAAGCGCTTCTTCGGTGCGGATCGCGTTGTCAGGAAGCTTGTCGTTGATTTCCGCGATCGTGACCCAGCCGCGCTGACGGCCCATGCGCACGAGGGCGCTATAGCCGTTGCCGGCCCCGGCGCCTTCCTCTTCCTCGCCTTCGACCACCGGCATCACGACGCCGCCTTCGACCTTCTCCACAGAATCCGCGAACTTTTCAAGGTCAAGCGCCTCGAGGTCCTCCTCCGCGTCGTCATCGGCGTCGGGCACCGCGTTTTCATCAAAGGGCGCGTCTTCATCATCCTCGTCAAGATCAGCATCCGCCTTCTTGCGGGACTTCTTGGCGGCAGACTTGGCGGGCTTCACAGCCTTTGCGGCCTTGGGCGCCTTTTCCGTCTTCTCCGCCTTCGCCTTCTTGGCGGGCTTCTTCTCTTCTTGCGCCGCTTCGGCTTCAGCCTTCTCAGCCTTTTTGTCGGCCGTCTTCTTCGCAGGCTTCTTTTCTTCGACGGTCGCCTCGACCAGCGCTTCCTCCGCGGCGGGCTTTGCGGCCTTCTTCACCGCCTTCTTGACGGGCTTCTTTTCTTCCACCGCTTGCGCCGCGGACTCCGCAACCGCTTTCTCCGTCTTCTTCACAGCGGCCTTCTTTGCGGACTTTTCAGCCTTCACCGCTTTGGCGGACTTCTCCGCCTTTTCGACCTTGTCAGCCTTCTCGGTCTTCTTAGCCTTCGAAGCCTTCGCCTTGGCGGACTTCGTCTCGGCCTCATCCGTCATCACGATGTCGTTTTCAACGTGCAGGCTCGGATTCTTCGCAAGCCACTCCATGATGGAGTCGCCCGCGCTCGCCTTCGTCTTCTTCGTTTCTTTCTTCGCCATGGTCAAATATCGTGAGTTTTTTCGTGCCTTTCGGAGGAATGCGTCGACAGCGACGCCGAAAAGCGGCTTCTTTTTTGAAAGAAACCGCTTCAAATGCTTTTCACTGTCAGTGCAATGCCCTCTTCACGCCGATAATGTTTTCTGCCAGACGCTCAGGTTGCGCCCCCGAACGCCGTCTTTGCCGGATGGTGTTCCTCCCAGCCGCGGCAAAAGCGCGTTTGCCAATCCTGCAGGGAGCCTCCATGCCGCGTCACTCGTTTAAGGCCAAGGGCTGAACCTCGGTGCCCGCTCGCATTTCGGGGGCACGCTTTTCGTGGACGTGATCACGACATCTGTTCTGTCGGCGCCCCGCCTCCGACGGCTTTCGCTCGTCTCCTGGGCGTGTTTTCTCCGGTATGAAAACCGCGGGCGCCAAAAGTTTTTCAATTATCTCACAGAAAGCGCTTCAGGGTGTCTATGAATTTTACGATTTATTGATCTACGTCAATTGACCACAAAAATTAAAGCGTCGCCGCACCAGACGTCCGGTTGTACTGCTCCGCCGCTTCCGTCATTGACTGCTGAATCGCCTTCAATCGCGCCGTGTAGGTTGCATAGCGCTTCAAGTCCGGATTGGACGACGTGACGATCTCATTCATGCGCTGCTTCAGGCGATCGACTTCCAAACGCGCAAGCGCCATGTGAATCTCCTGCCGCGCCGCAGGCATCGGCGTCTCCACGAGCATTTCCTGCGCAAGGAGCTCGCGGTAATGCGCGGCATAAGGACTTGCGGCGAGCATCTCCATCAAGGTCTGAGGCTTCTCCACGGGATGCGCTTCATCCGCCGTCGCCGTGCGCCAGACTTCCACGATCTGCTGCGCCACCGCGTCCGTCGCGTCCGTGAACTCCTCGGCGATGCGGGGGCCGAATTCAATCGCGAGCGCCGGGTAGCTCACGAGGTACTGCAGCAGTCGCTCGCGCTTGTCCTTGACGCCGACGCGCGGCTCCACCACCGCAGGCGCCGACCGCTGTCCTGCCTTCCACGCGCCCGGCCGCCGCTTCCACTCAGGTCTTCCCGTAATAAGGCGCGCCGCAGGCATCGCCGGGACGGCTGGCTTTGCTTCCACAATGCCAAAAACCTGCGCAAGCTCATCTGCCGTCATGCGAGCATACATCGCAAGCTCGGACAAGAGCTGCTGGCGCAGCAAGGGCGCGCTTCTCATCGAAACCACCAAGGGCTTTGCTTCCGCGAGGAACTGGCTTCGCCCTTCGCCCGTCGTGAGGTCCTTGTCGCCAGAAACCGACTTCACGAAGAACTGCGTGAGAGGGAGGCTCTTCTTTAATTCGTCTTCAAAAGCCGCAGCCCCCTTCTCCTTGATGAGGCTGTCGGGGTCGTGCTCGGGCGGCAGCACCACAAAGCGAATCTCGTGCTCGTCCCCCACCGCGGGGAGCGCCGCCTCCATCGCGCGCCTCAGCGCGTGCTGCCCCGCCGAGTCACCGTCAAAGCTGAAGTAGATCTTGTCCACAGACTTGAGAAGCTTTCGCACATGGTCGCTCGTGATCGAAGTCCCTAGCGCCGCGACCGCCTCCTGAAACCCCGCCTGCGAGAGCTGGATCACGTCCATGTAGCCCTCGCACACAATGGCGCGCTGCTTCGCGC
Organism: Acutalibacteraceae bacterium; assembly: GCA_963647785.1. Classification (GTDB taxonomy): domain Bacteria; phylum Pseudomonadota; class Gammaproteobacteria; order Burkholderiales; family Burkholderiaceae_F; genus Duodenibacillus. Next base: position 77,512 of record CAVJBF010000001.1, on the reverse strand, counting down.
GAATCGTGCTCCAGGCTTCGTAGAGCCCGTAGATCTCAAGCCCCTTGTGGTAGATCGCCGTCTCCGGGCTGTTCAGGTACTTGGGCTGCTCATCCCCGTTCATCGTGCGGGCGCCAAAGCCGATCACGAGCCCTCGGGGATTGCGGATGGGATACATGATGCGGCCGCGGAAGCGATCGTACCGGCTTCCCTTCTCCTTGTTGACGATGACCAGGCCGCAGCCGTGCTCCTCCTCCATCTCAGGGTCTTTGTAGTGATCGCCAAAGACGCTCTCAAGGCTCTGCCACGCATCGGGCGAATACCCCAGCGAAAACCGAGCCGCGGTCTCCCCCGTGATGCCGCGCCCCTTCAAGTAGTCCTGCGCGCGCTGATTCGTCTTGAGCGCTTCCTTGTAGAAGTCGCAGGCCATCTGCATGCGGTCAGTAAGGGTCTTCGCGCGGGCCTGACGCTCCGCCGCCAGAGGCTCCTCCGGCACCTGCATGCCGACGGTTTCCGCCAGATGACGAATGGCCTCGGGATAAGAGAGCCCCTCGTACTGCATCACAAAGCCAATGGCGCTGCCTGAAGCGCCGCAGCCAAAGCACTTGTAGAACTGCTTTTGCTGATTCACCGAAAACGAGGCCGTCTTCTCTTTGTGAAAAGGGCAGCACGCCATGAAGTTCTTTCCCGTCTTTCGCAAGGGCACAACTTTGTTGATGAGCTCAACAATGTCAATGCGATTCAGCAGCTCTTGAATGAAAGACTGAGGGATCATGGATGGAGAACTTCAGGTCTAGAAAAAAAGAAAGGCGGCGATCGGGAAGCGCCCGGTTCGCCGCCTTTCCGAATGATACGCGGATCGGTTACGCCGTGAGCGCCGCCTTCACAATCGCGCTCACCTTGCCCATGTCGGCGCGGCCGGCGCACTTCGCCTTCACCACGCCCATGACCTTCCCCATGCCCGCCATGCCGGCGGCGCCCGTCGCCTTCACGGCTTCAGCAACGACCGCCTTGATTTCGTCCTCAGACATCTGCTGCGGCAGGTACTTGTTCATGACGTCGATCTCAAACTGCTCCTTCGCGGCGAGGTCGTCGCGTCCTGCGGCTCGGTACTGCTCCACCGAGTCGCGGCGCTGCTTCACGAGCTTGCCGATGACGCCGATCACGAGGTCGTCCGTGGGATCCACGCGCTCGTCCACTTCCTTCTGCTTCACGGCGGCAAGCAAAAGACGAATGGCCGACAGCGACGCAGTGTCATGCGCCTTCATGGCGGTCTTCATGTCGGCAGTGATCTGTTCCTTCAAAGTCATCTTATTGATCCCAAAATCCTCAATTCTCAAAAACGAAAGCGGCCGCCCAGAAACCCGAGCCGCCGCCTTCAGGTCAGCTTTGTGCCAAAGCACTCCGCCGATCAATGCTTGCTGCAAAAAGCAATCAATAGAGCTTCTTGGGCAACATCATGCTGCGAAGACGCTTGTAGTGACGCTTGATGGCAGCTGCCTTCTTGCGCTTACGTTCAGCCGTGGGCTTCTCGTAAAACTCACGAGCGCGAAGCTCGGTGAGCAGGCCGGACTTTTCGATAGTGCGCTTGAAGCGACGAAGCGCAACCTCAAACGGTTCGTTTTCCTTAACGCGAATGGTAGGCATTGATAAGCACCTAATCCTTTGCTTGTAGATGGTTTATTCCTGCGCCGAGTCGTGCATCCTTACCCAAGGACGCATATCATCCTCAAACACAGAATTTGAAGCGGTTATTTTTGCATAAAAATGCGCTAAAGTAAATAGCTTCGAAGCGAAAACTGCTTTTTCTTCAGTACGCACCGTTAGTTCGAAAGCTCCCAAATCTACCATCACGAGTCGGAGGAGCCACGTTCGCTCTCAGGATGGCAATTGCTCGACACCCCAAGTCATGTGCCACAACGGTAGCCAAACCAATGGTTCGGTCTCTAAAGGCACGCTTTTTACTGTCTCGCAAATGCTGCCGTTGCACGACGTGCTCCCAGCTCGAGTTCCTAAGAACCTATCGATTCCAGCATTGCTGCCTTCCTCCCCTGCCGAGAAACAGCATCAGTACACTTCAACAACCTCTGCGCCGACTCTGCCGTATTGTCTTCTTTCAAAGACATACATCGGATGTGACACACGTTATCATAAAATTCAGTAGTTCTCCAGTCGCGTGACAAGTTTGAAAGATTTTCGTTTTGCTAGCCAAACCCCCATGGAACACGTCCTGTTACACAGCTGCTGCGCCCCCTGCTCGGCGGCCGTCATCGAATGGATGCTCGCCAACGACGTCCACCCCACCGTCTATTACTACAACCCCAACATCTACCCGCGCGAAGAATATGAAAAGCGCAAGGACGAGCTCACTCGCTACTGCGCCGCGCTTGATATCACTGTCATTGACGGCGACTGGGAGCATGACGCATGGCGCAACGCCGTCCGCGGTCTGGAGCTCGAGCCCGAGCGAGGCATGCGCTGCCAGGCATGCTTCAACCTGCGCCTTGCCGCCGCCGCGAAAAAGTGCCACGAACTCGGACTCAAGCGCTTTACGACCACCCTCGCCTCAAGCCGCTGGAAGGACTTGAAGCAAGTGGACGCTGCGGGCTTTGCTGCCGCCGCCCGCTTTGACGACGTAGAGTACTGGGACAAAAACTGGCGCAAGGGCGGACTGCAGGATCGCCGCAACGAGCTCCTTCGCATCAATCATTTCTACAACCAGCTCTGGTGCGGGTGTGAATTTTCCATGGCTGGGCTCAAGGAGCGTGAGGAGCGCGCAGCAGCTCAAGCCAAACCCGTCGAATCGGCGAGCAACTGTTTCTGATTTGATTTCAACAGCTCGATGCAATTATGCAAAAAAGCATTTGCCTTTGACTCGTCTTTTCGGTAGTATTCGCACTCTTCGAAGAACTGCCAGTCAATGGACAGCAGAATGCTTCGTCGGAGAAGTGGCCGAGTGGCTGAAGGCACGTCCCTGCTAAGGACGCATATCCGCTATATAGGGTATCGAGGGTTCGAATCCCTCCTTCTCCGCCAGGATTCCCAGCCCCGTGAGCTCAGCGCCCACGGGGCTTTTCCTTACCAATGTTCTGCAAAGTCCCGAGGTTATCGGGCTTGCGGTCGTTTCAGCCTGTTCCGCGGTGTTGCATCTCGTGCCGCTCTGTCGTAGATTGTCTCAACGAAAGTCGCCCACAGAAATCGAAGGCAAAAAATGCTGAAGCAAACGGACGTCCTGGTCAAGGCTCGCAAGCTCGTGTTGGCGAAGATCAACGCCGACCACAAGGCCGTGCCGTCCATGCAGAGGACGGAGGAGATGACTCGCCAGCGCGATGAACAGCGCACCTCGTTGTACAAGGCGGAAGACTGTTGCTGGCCGCCCCGGATACGCTCTGTGGAGACTAGCGTGATCGGATCGTCCTAGCGGGCCTGGTGGGCTACGGCACCAGCATCCCCAAGGGCGCCAACAACACGGCATAGTTCATCAAGCGCATAGGCTATAGCTTCCTGGATTTCGAATACTTCACCCTCAAGCTCAAGGGCGTCTTTCCGGGCAGACGGTTCAAACTGGGCTTGAACCCTGCTTGGAAGCACTATTGGAACGCCCCTGTAAAAACCCTGAAGGTTCCCATAAAAAATGAAGGACCAAAGTTCAGGCTTAAGAATCTGGCGCTATGCTCAACCATACATTCGTTGGAGGCAACTGTGACACTCACTTGCTACGATGTGGCCGATTATTTCCTCTCAAAGATAGATGAGGAAGCTGGCGATGCCATTTCGAATCTGAAATTGCAAAAGCTCGTCTACTACGCTCAGGGCTTTTCACTTGCACTACTTCATCGGCCGCTCTTTGATGCGCCTATTATTGCATGGCAACATGGGCCGGTCGTTGTTGAGCTTTATCACAAATACAAGAGCTACGGATCGAACGGCATCCCCGCCCCGAAAGATATCGATTTCAGTAAATTCTCCACCGAAGAAAAGAACTTGCTCGACAACGTCTACGACGTCTACGGACAGTTTTCGGCGTGGAAGCTACGCAACATGACTCACGAAGAGTCTCCCTGGAAAATGACTCCAATCAACGAAGCCATTTCCCATGATGCGCTACTTAATTTTTTTAATACGAGAATCGATGCATCGGATTAAGCCTGTCCACCAAGGAGACCTGAGGAAGTTGGTCTCTCTGGCGCCGCGCGACACAGACAAGCAGACACCTACGTTTTCTTTCGAACATACCGGGAAGTCTCACGGTTTAGGTAACTGCAATAAAGACGAAAAAGCAGCCCTTGTTGAGCAACTCCACGCTCTCAGCAAACTGAGTTGGGAGCAGATCAAGCAAAGCGGGCGGCACGGTCTCGGATTTGAAAAGATTGAACGAGCCGCAATATCGGAGCCGATCCCGTCCATTGTCACTCCGGATGTCTGTCTTGTAGCGTTCCGCTTTTGCGGGAAAAAGCCAATGGTAGGTTTCAGATCGGGGCGCGTGTTCAATATCATTTGGCTTGACAGAGACTTCAAACTCTACAAGCACTGAGAAACAACCTCCGCCAAGGTGTCGTGCTTTTCTGCGCACCTCAGATAACCGTCCCTGCATCTTGAAGCAGTTTCAACCATTCGGCTGACCAACACTTCGAGTTTGGCAACTCTGGCTCTAAGAGCCTCTGCGAAATCTCCGCTCGAGGCGCTACGACTGCTCGCGTGGCGCAGCCGGACAAGCGAACGATTGCGTTCAGCACACAAATCGTCGTACTCAGCCTGAGCCAGCAGGATTGAGGCGGTCGCTTTTGACAGTCCCTGAGTATTTTTTCCATTGTTTTTCCCCTGCACTGATACGGAAGTCCCCGCAGTGTCGCCCTCCCATCGCGCGGTAACATCCGCCGCCTGTCCGTTTCACTTTTCTCATCCATCATGCCCATCGGCATCCTCTACACCTTGGGCGCCTACGCGCTCTGGGGCATTTTCCCCCTTTACTTCCACGCCCTCGCCGACATCAGCGCCACGGAAATCCTCGCGCACCGCATCGTCTGGTCGCTTGCGTTCGTCGCGCTGATTCTTTTCTCGATCCGCCGCTGGGCGTGGGTGAAGAACGCCTTCACATCCCCCAAGGTGCTTCTCATCTTCACGTGTTCTTCGTTTCTCGTCGCGGCGAACTGGGGGACCTACGTTTTTTCCATTGTGAGCGGCCGCACGCTGGAAGCAAGCCTCGGGTACTTCATCAACCCGCTGATGTCGATCGCTCTGGGCTCCGTCTTTCTAAAGGAGCGCCTGCGCCCCGTGCAGTACGCCGCGGTGGCGCTTGCGGCCGCGGGCGTCCTCTGGATCACCTGGCAGACAGGCAAAGCCCCTTGGCTTGGCCTCACGCTCGCCGTCACATTCGCGCTCTACGGCCTTGTGCGAAAAGTGGCGCCGCTGCCAAGCCTTGAGGGGCTGGCGCTTGAGACCATCATTCTCACGCCCATCGCGCTGGGCTACCTCTTCCACCTTGCCAGTCAGGGCAATCTTGCCTTTGCCTCCGTCTCAACGGAAACGCAGTGGCTGCTGGCGGCTGCTGGCCCCATCACCTGCATTCCGCTCCTTCTTTTTGCCGCCGGCGTGCGCCGCATCCCTTATTCCGTCGTGGGCATCATCCAGTACACAAGTCCCTCGATCGTCTTTCTGATCGCAACCTTCTGGTTCAAGGAGCCGTTTTCGCTGCCGCTATTCATCGGCTTCGTGATCATCTGGTGCTCGGTGGCGCTCTTTGCGGGCGACTCCATCCGGCATCTGACGCGGCAGAAGAAAGCCGCCAACGACAAGGCCTGACGTCCGAAAAACGAAAAGCCGCCAAATCCCCGAAAGGACCGGCGGCTTTTTCAGCAACAACGGCTACTTGTCCGCGCTCAGCTTCGGATCCAAGGCGTCGCGCAAGCCGTCCCCGAGCAGGTTGAAGGCGAGCACTGTGAGGAAAATCGCGATCACGGGAAAGATCACCGTGTGCGGCGCAGTCACCATGTCAGAGCGCGCCTCATTCAGCATGGCGCCCCACTCCGGCATCGGCGGCTGAGCCCCGAGCCCCAGGAAGGAAAGCGACGCCGCCGTGATGATCGACGCCCCGATGCGCATCGAGAGGTAGACCATGATGACGGAGATCGTGCCAGGAAGAATGTGCCGCACCAGAATCACAAAGTCCGACGCCCCGATGCTTCGAGCCGCCTCCACGTACGTCTGCTGCTTCAGAGAAAGCACGTTTCCGCGCACAAGACGCGCAAACGCCGGCACCGAGAAGACTGCGACGGCTGCCACGACGTTGATCATGCCGCCCCCCAGAATCGCCACAATGCCGATCGCGAGCAGAATGCCCGGAAACGCGAAGAGCACGTCCGAAATGCGCATGATGACGCGGTCAGCCCAGCCTTCATAGTAGCCCGCGATGAGCCCCAGCGCCGTGCCCACCACTGCGCCCGCCGCCACGGACACAAAGCCCGCGAGAAGCGAAATGCGGGTGCCCACGACGATGCGGCTGAAGATGTCGCGTCCGAGCGAATCAACGCCGAACCAGTGCGCCCACGTGGGCCCCTCGTTCATGCAGTCGTAGTCAAAGTAGTTTTCAGCGTCGTAAGGGACGCACGCAGGCCCGAAGACCGCTAGCACCACGAGAAAGAGCACAAATGCCGCTGCGGCCATCGCCACCGGCTGCTTCTTGAACTTGCGCCAGAATTCGCCCGCCGGCGTGCGAATGTGCTCCTTCACGTTCGCAAGCCGCGGATCCGCCGCCTTTACTGCTTCGGTCATGTCTGCCTCCCTCTACTTGAAGCGAATGGTCGGATTGATCCAGCCGTAGAGGACGTCCACCACCAGATTGATCACAATGAATTCAAAGGAAAAGAGCATCACGAGCCCCTGAATCACAGGGTAGTCGCGCATGTCGACGGCATCCACCAGAAGGCGCCCCAGCCCCGGCCAGTTGAAGACCTTCTCCACCACGATGGAGCCGCCCAGCAGAAACCCGAACTGCAGGCCCATCATGGTGACGACCGGAATCATGGCGTTTCTAAAGGCGTGCTTCATCACAACGCTCGTCTCGTGCACGCCCTTGGCGCGCGCCGTGCGAATGCAGTCATCGCCCAGCACTTCGACAAAGGCCGAGCGCGTAAAGCGCGCCATCACCGCAGCAACCGCCGCCCCGAGCGTAATCGAGGGAAGAATGTAATGCTTCCACGTGTCGGCGCCCACCGTAGGAAGCCAGCCGAGCTTCACGGAGAAAATTTCCATCAGGATCATGCCGAGCGCAAAGGCCGGAAAAGAAATTCCCGACACTGCGGTCGTCATGCCGAGGCGGTCGGGCCACTTGTTGCGCCACACGGCGGAGATGATCCCCACCGCCAGGCCAAAGACCACCGACCACACCATGGCCCAGACCGTAAGCCAGAAGGTGGGCCAGAATCGTTCGCCAATCTCGACGCTCACCGGACGCTTTGACGCAAGCGACATGCCCATGTCCCCGGTCACCGCGCCTTTCACAAAATTCGCGAACTGCTCGTACATGGGCTTGTTGAGGCCCAGCTCCTCGCGGACGAGCTCGACCGTGGCGTCGTCAGCCTCCGGCCCTGCCGTAAGCCTTGCGGGATCGCCCGGCAAGAGATGCACAAAAAGGAACACGCACACCGCCACTAAAAGCAGCGTCGGCACCATGCCCAGAACTCGTTTGATGAAATAGCGCAGCATATCGAGAATCCACGCGGGCGGCCGAAGCCCGAAAGCTTCAAGCCGCCCTGTTCGGTCAATTACTTCTTGAGATCAATTTCGTCGTAGTCGTAGCCAGCGTCCGGCATCACATACATGCCGGTGAGCTTCTTGCTCTTGCCGCTCACGTTCTGCTCCGTGGCAAGGAACGCCCAGGGCGCCTCGTCCCAGATGATCTTCTGAGCTTCCGTGTAGCAGGCCGTCTTCTTCGCGCGGTCCGTGGTGTTCAAGGCATCCTTCAGGAGCTGATCCACGCGGGCGTTGCTGTAGTAGGAGACGTTCAAAAGCTTGGGCGGCCAGGCTTCGGTCGACAGCAGCGGACGCAGCGCCCAGTCGGCTTCACCCGTGGAGCTCGACCAGCCCATGTAGTAGATGCGCACCTTGGCGTCCTTCGGATCCTGAATGCTTTCGACCTGCGCCACGCGCTGGCCGGCTTCGAGCGCCTGCACCTTCGCCTTGATGCCCACCTGCGCGAGCTGCTGCTGCACGAACTGGATCGACTTCTGGGCGGTCGTGTGGTTGTACGCAGACCACAAGGTCGTCTCAAAGCCGTTGGGGTAGCCTGCCTCCTTCAGGAGCTCCTTGGCCTTCTTGGGGTTGTACTCCCAGGGCCCGAGCTTCACAGCGTAGTCCACGCCCTGCGGCACCACGCCTTCGGCGGGAATGGCGTAGCCGTTGTAGGCGACCTTCATCAGCGCCTTCTTGTTGATGGCGTAGTTGATGGCCTGACGCACCTTGACGTTGTCAAAGGGCTTCACGTTCATGTTCATCGAGAGCCAGCGATGAACAATGGAGGGCGAGGCGACGACGTCGATCCCGGCCTTGCCTTCGAGCATCTTCGCCTGCTCGTAAGGGAGCGGGAAGCAGAAGTCGGCTTCGCCCGTCTGCAGCATGGCGGCGCGGGTGTTGTTGTCCACAACCGGAATCCACTTGATGGAGTCAACCTTCGGGTAGCCCTGGCGCCAATAGTTCGGGTTCTTCTTCACCTTCATGAAGTCCGTGGGCTTCCACTCTTCAAAGATGAAGGGGCCGGTGCCAACGGGATGGAAGGCCACTTCCTTGCTTCCCTTTTCGAGGGCCTTCGCGGAAATCATCGCCGCCGACGGGTGAGCGAGCTGGTTCACAAAGGCGGAAAAGGGCTCATGCAGCGTAAAGCGCACGGTGTAGTCGTCCACGACTTCGGTCTTCGCGATGTTCTTGTAGAGGCCGTAGCGCTTCAAGTGGTTGGCGGGGTTGGTGACGCGATCGAAGTTCGCCTTCACGACAGCGGCGTTGAAGTCGGAGCCGTCATGGAACTTGACGCCCTTCTTCAACTTCATCGTGTAGGTCAGGCCGTCTGCGGACGCCGTGTAGCTTTCCGCGAGGACGTTCTTCAGCTTCATGTCCTTGTCCATGCGGAAAAGGCCTTCGTAGAAGGAGCGCACGACATTCTGCGACAGCGTGTCGTTGGCGTCGTACGGATCCATCGTCGTGAAGGTGGAAGCGACCGCAATGCGGACGTCCTTGGCGGCGTAGGAGGGCATCGAAGCGCCCATCAAGAAGGCGAGCGACAAGGCGCAGGCGCCCGTGGCAACAAACCGACGATTCATTTTCTTTATCTCCCTGAATGTGAAAATGAAAATAACTAAAAAGGGTTACAGCATGGACTGCTCGACGAAGCGGGCGACGTAGTGCCCCGGCGACACTTCGATCAGTTCCGCCGCGGGCGGCGGATCGTTCACCGCCCGCACGGGGCTCGGCAGCTCGTCCGTCTTCAATTCCGCCGTGCGCCGCTTTCGCGCCGGATCCGGAATCGGCACGGAGGCAAGGAGCTTCTTCGTGTAGGGGTGCACCGGGTGCTCGAAGATGTCGCGGCGCGAGCCGATTTCGACGATCTGTCCCAGATACATCACCGCCACGCGGTGGCTGATGCGCTCGACGACGCCCATGTCGTGCGAGATGAAGAGGTAGGAAAGGCCGAGACGCTCCTGCAAGTCGAGCATGAGGTTCACGACCTGCGCGCGGATGGAGACGTCGAGAGCCGCTACCGATTCGTCCGCGACGAGAATCTTGGGGTTCAAGGACAAGGCGCGCGCAATGCAGATTCGCTGGCGCTGGCCGCCCGAAAATTCATGCGGATAGCGGTTGGCGACCACCGGCGAAAGCCCCACCTCTTCGAGCAGTTTCGCGACGCGCGCGGGCGCCTCCTTTGCGGTGCAAAGGCCGTGCAGGAGCATCGGCTCCGCAATCGAGTAGCCTACGGTCATGCGGGGGTCAAGCGACGCGTACGGATCCTGAAAGATCATCTGCAGGTCGCGCCGACAGTCCATCAGTTCGCCCGCGGGGAGCGAGGCGATGTCGCGGCCGTTGAAGACCACCTTGCCGCTGTCCACGTCAAAAAGACGCAGCACCGAGCGGCCGGTGGTGGACTTGCCGCAGCCCGACTCGCCCACAATGGAGAGCGTCTCGCCGCGGCGCAGGTCAAAGCTCACGTCTTCGCAGGCGTAAACCTGATGCGTGAGAAGTCCGAAGAAGTTCGTCTTTGCGGGAAAGCGCTTGAAAAGGTGGCGCACGCTCAAAATGACGTCCCCGGGCTCGCTCACCTTGTCGCTTTCGGGCTTCACGGCTTCGCCCGTCACGGGATCCAGAAGCTCGAAGCGTCGAGGCGCGTCGGTGCCGTTCATGGCGCCCACGCGCGGCACGGCCGCCAAAAGCGCCCGCGTATAGGGATGCTTCGGATGAGCAAACACTTCCGAGCAGGGCCCCTCCTCCACAATCTTTCCGTAGCGCATGACGCAGACGCGGTCAGCGACTTCAGCGACAACGCCCATGTCGTGCGTGATGAAGAGAACGCCCGTGTCAGACTTTGCCTGAAGCTTTCGAATGAGCGCCAGAATCTGCGCCTGCACCGTGACGTCCAAGGCCGTCGTCGGCTCGTCAGCGATCAAAAGCTTCGGCCGGCACGCCAAAGCCATGGCGATCATCACGCGCTGGCGCATGCCGCCTGAGAGCTGATGCGGAAACCTCGCCGCCACGCTCTCGGGATCCGGGATGCGCACAAGGTTCAGAAGCCGCACGACTTCCTTTCGAATCTGGCGGTCAGCGAGCTTGCGATGCAGCTTGAGGCTTTCCGCGATCTGGTCCCCCACCGTAAAGACGGGGTTCAAGGACGTCATCGGCTCCTGAAAGATCATCGCCATGTCGGCGCCGCGCATGGCGCGCAGCTCTCCAGGCGTTGATCGCACGAGGTCATGTTTTTTCCCTGCGCGGTCCGTAAGCTCCATGGAGCCTCCGGCGATGCGCCCGCCGCCGTGCTCCACGAGCCGCATCACGGAGAGCGACGTCACGGACTTGCCGGAGCCCGACTCGCCCACGAGCGCCACCGTCTCCCCGGCGTGCACCGTGAGTGAAATCCCGTCCACGGCCGTCACCCAGCCGTCCTCCGTCTTGAACTTCACCGTGAGATCGTTCACCGCCAGAACGGCAGGCGCCGCTTCGAGGGGGGCGGCGGTAATTTTGTTGTCTGTCATTTGCAGCATCCGAATCCCTGTTGGGTGATGCATAAAAAGCAAAAGTCATGCCAAAAGTGAAATCCTCGGAAAAATGAAATCATTTGGCCGGCTCGAAGAAAAGGGGATGTCTCAGAGCGGTGCACGCCTGTCGCCGTCCGCTCCAAAAGAGCGCACGAAGCCGCACCAACTCGGCGCCCGTTCGCCGCGGTCGCAAAAAAGGCCGGAAGCTCCTCGCCTCCGGCCCTTTCTTTTCTTCAACAAAGCGCAATCAGTGCTCAAGCACGAACATGTCTTCGATTTGCCCGTCGTCCGACACGCGCACCGCGTAGCGCTGGTGGTGCGACTGATTGATGATCCATCGATCGAGCTCGGCCTGCACGCGGCGAACGTCGGCGTTCAGCTGCTCGAAATAGGCGTCGTGCAATTGAGCGAGCTCCTTGGCGTGCTGGGACACGGCGCCTGCCAACTGAATCTCCGCCTCGTTCATGGTGCGGGCTTCGCGCTTCAAGGCTTCGTCAGCAATCTGCTGCGCCTTCGCAAGCACCGGCTTCACATCCGGGAACGCCGTGATGTCCTGCTCGATTTCGGTCGCGCCATGCAGTTCATGCGCGAGCGTGTCGCCCCCCATCACGCGCAGGATGGAGAGGACGCGGCGGATGCGCACGATGACTTCGCGCACCGCGATGCAAGCCGTCACATACTGCAGCGAATGGTCAGTGTCTTCCAAGGTGCGCATCAGCCCCGTCCGGTCCGCAATGTCCGCGTCGATGCGCGTAGCGGAGGCGTTCACCACGTTTTCCAAGGCGTCAATGCGCGCCGTGCGCTCGGTGGCGGGTCCTGTCTCCGCTCCGATGCGGGAGAAGTCGTCGGCAAGCTCCTTCAATTCGTCGTAGCGCAGCTGCCAGTTGCGGGCAGCGAGAGCCGACACGTACTTCAGGATGCCGCCCACATGGTCAGCAAGAACTGAGAGCTCCGCGTCAAGCTCCTTTTTCAAGGGATGCTCCTTGTCCGAAGGATTCAAGGCACACCAGAGCGCATGCACGCGCCCGGGCTGCCCCCAGGAGCTGTCAGGCATCAGCATGGGCTCGCCCATCTGCACGCCCGAGGCGTCGATCGCACAGATCTGCAGGTCCGACGCCACCGCATTGGCTCTCGGATGAAAGCCCTGCCGCAGCGCTTCTTCCAACACCGGCGAAAAGGACACGGCGTAAATGTGACGCTCAAAGGCGCTGCCCGGCACCCACGCAAGCTTGTTCACGTTGGCAAAGAGGCAGTCAAGACCCCGCGCCTCATGAAAGCCGATGTCAAGCGAGCGCCAGTACTCGCGGTCAATCTTGAAGGCGCGCTGAATGAACACCTCGGCCACCGTGGCGTCGCCGCGCATTGCCGTGACGGCAAGCATCGTGGGCCGCCCCGGCCCCACGGCCTCAAAGTCAAGGACCGCCTGCGACTTCGCTTCGGCGCCCTCGCCCGGAGCGGCGTTTGCGGTGGGAAGGCCGCTTGCGGGATCACGGTGCTCCACCGAGGGCATCGGCGGCTTCACCGTGCGGCGCCGCATCATCTGCCAGACGAATCCTGCTCCGACAGCGGCGGCCGCGGCGATCGGGGCGCCGTAACTCACGATATCCTGCACAACCATGTTGCTTTCCTTTGGTGGCGCGCCGGGCTCCCCGCCGGGGAGCGCCTCGCGCAACGTCATTGTTCACTGAATTCTGATTATACGGAGAAGAAGCCTTTCGTTCCTCCGCTCTTTTCCTCAGGTGATTGTCCTACGAAAGAATGAGTTCCGGCTTAACGCCGCCTACCTCTTTCGGGCGGCCGGCATGGCCTTTGCTACAATCCGCGCGCCCTTTGACTTCAACCCATTCCCTTGTTCTCATTCCCAGGAGCAACCCCTTGCCTACCATTGCGAGCGGCTTCAAGCTAGCCAACGGCGTCACGATGCCCTGCATCGGCCTCGGGACCTGGCAGGTGCCCGATGACGACAGTCTCGTCGCCGCGATTCACAGCGCCGTGGAAAGCGGCTACCGCCACATCGACACCGCCCACATCTACGGCAACGAGCGCAGCGTGGGAGAGGCCGTGCGCACATGCGGCATCCCCCGCGAGAAGCTCTTTGTGACGAGCAAGCTCTGGAACACCGACCGCGGCTACAAGGAAACGCTCGACGCCTTCGAGCGCAGCATGGACGTTCTGCAGATCGGCTACCTTGACCTCTTTCTCATGCACTGGCCCTGCGCCCGCGGCGAAGCCATGACGTGGCAGAGCATCAATTCGGGCACCTGGCGGGCGATGGAGGAAATCTACCGCCGCGGCCGCGTGCGTGCGATCGGCGTGAGCAACTTCCTCATTCACCATCTGGTGCCCCTGCTCGCTCGCGCCGAAGTGATGCCCATGGTGAACCAGCTCGAATTCCACCCGGGCTACACGCAGATGGCGACCGTAGACTTCTGCCGCACGCACGGCATTCAGATCTGCTCCTGGTCGCCTCTGGGACGCGGCGCCCTCGTGCACCATCCGCTTTTGGAAGACCTCGGCCGCCGCCACGGCGTCACGGGCGCGCAGGTCGCGCTGCGCTGGTGCCTGCAGCACGGCGTCGCCGCGGTGCCGAAGTCGCTCAATCCCGAGCGCCAGCGAGAAAACGCCGACCTTTTCGGCTTTACGCTCGCCAAGGACGAGATGAAGCGGCTCGATGAACTGCCGCAGTCCTGCTACTCGGGGCTTGATCCCGACCACGTCACCTTCTGACACTGGCCTTTCTTTTTCAAGCGGCTCCCCGTCACGGTCGGAGCCGCTTTGCTTTCACGCCATGATCCGACCTCTCATTCTCTCTCTTGTCCTCGCCGCTGCGCTCAGCGCCAGCGCCTGCGCCCAAACGCTCACGGGCCGCATCATTCATGTTTCGGACGGCGACACGGTGACGCTGCTCACCAAAGACAATGCCTCCCTTCGCATCCGCGTTTCCGGCATCGACGCCCCGGAAAAGAAACAGGCGTGGGGCGCGCGATCGCGCCAGGCCATGATGCGCTGCGCCTACGGAAAGACCGCGAAAGTCGAAACGAACAAGAAGGACCGCTACGGGCGGCTCGTGGGCGTCGTCACCGTGGCAGGCACTGACTGCGGCTTGTCGCTTTTGAAATCAGGGCTCGCGTGGTTCTACGCCGCCTACGAACGGGAGCTTCCGGCCGCAAAGCGCTCCGTCTACCGCGCCGCCGAACAAGACGCCCGCAAAAAGAAGCGGGGCCTGTGGCAGGACAACGCCCCGCAGGCCCCGTGGGAGTGGCGCAAGGCGCAGAAGACCAAGACATCTGCGCCCTCCGGCCGGACTATTTGAAAATTGACTTCAGAACGGAGCCTATGAGGCTTGAGAGTCCCTTGTTCACAGCCTTCTTCGTTTGCTCGCGCACAATCGACTTCGCCACCGACTGCACCAGACCGTCCTTGCGGCCGCCGCGAGGGCCGGTGGATCCGAAGATGAACTCCTCGAGGCCGCTCTTGTTTTTCGCCGCTTCCTTTTCGCGCTCGGCGGCCTGGCGCGCCTCTTCCTGCGCGCTGCGCACCTTCTGCACCGCTTCATAGGCGCTTTCGCGGTCCACCGCCTTCTCGTAAGCGCCCGCCACCAAGGACGTGCGAATGAGCTCTGCGCGCTCGGCGTCCGTCACCGGCCCGATGCGGCTCCCGGGCGACGCGATCCACACGCGCTCCGTGACGCCGGGGCGCCCCTTCGCATCCAAAAAGCTCACGAGCGCCTCGCCCACGCCCAGTTCCAGAATCGTGCGGGGGATGTTCAACTTCGGATTGGGCCGCATCGTTTCACCCACGCTCTTCACCGCCTTCTGATCCTTCGGCGTAAAGGCTCTCAGCGCATGCTGCACGCGGTTGCCGAGCTGACCCAGAATGTTGTCCGGAATGTCAAGCGGCGACTGCGTGACGAAGTAGACGCCCACGCCCTTTGAACGAATGAGGCGCACGACCTGCTCCACTTTTTCGGTGAGCGCCTTGGGGCAGTTGTCAAAAAGCAGATGCGCTTCGTCAAAGAAAAAGACAAACTTGGGCTTTTCAAGATCCCCAGCCTCTGGAAGCGTGTTGTAAAGCGAATTCAAGAGCCACAGGAGGAACGTCGAATAGAGCATCGGGTTCTGCATGAGCTTGTCCGCGGCAAGGATGTTCACAACGCCCTTGCCGTCCACGGTCTGCATGAGGTCCGCAATGTCCAACATCGGCTCGCCGAAGAACTTGTCGCCGCCCTGCACCTGAAGCTGCATCAGGCCGCGCTGAATGGCGCCGATCGTGGCGGCGGAGACATTGCCATAGTCGAGCTTGAATTTCGCGGCGTTTTCGCCGATGAAGGTGAGAAGCGCCTGCACGTCCTTCAGGTCCGTAAGGTCCATTCCCTTGTCGGAGGCGAACTTGAAGGCAGCGTTGAGCACCCCGGTCTGGGTGTCGTTCAACTTCAAAAGGGAGGACAAAAGCAGCGGCCCCATGCTCGCAATGGTGGCGCGCACGGGCGTCCCTAGCTCGCCAAAAACGTCCCAGAGCGTGACGGGGCAGGCGAACGCGACAGGCTCGGGCATGCCATGGGACTCAAGGCGCTTTTTCAGCTTTTCCGTCATCGCGACCGCCTGCGAAATGCCAGTGAGGTCGCCCTTTACGTCCGCCATGAAAACCGGCACGCCGATTTTCGAGAAGTTTTCCGCCATCACCTGCAGGGTCACGGTCTTCCCGGTGCCGGTGGCGCCGGTGATGCAGCCGTGGCGGTTCGCAAGCGCAGGCAGAATGCACTGCGGGCGGGATCCATCGGACGGATCGGTCTGAGCAATGAAAAGCGGTTCCACAGCGGGCTCCCTGTCAAGCATGAAATTCCGGCATTTTCCCGCACGGCGCGTCCCGGCGCAAGCGCCGAGCCGGCTCGGCTGCAGGCTGCCTCCGGCCGGCTTTTCTCGCGTCACATCCGTCGCGTCAGGCGGCGAGGCGGTCCACCTTCGTGCCCGCCTTCATGAGACGCATCCCCCAGGCGACGACAAGGAGCGTCACCCCCGTGTCCGCAAAGACCGCCATCCACATGGTGGCCATCCCCAAGACCGCGAGCAGCGCAAACGCCGCCTTCACCAAAAGCGCAAAGGCAATGTTTTGCACCATGGTGCGGTGGGTGAGCTCCGACAAGCGCTTGAACCAGGCGATCTTCCCCACATCATCGTCCATGAGCGCCACGTCCGCCGCCTCGATCGCGCTGTCGGCGCCCTTGACGCCCATCGCAAAGCCGATGCGGGCGCGGGACAAGGCCGGCGCGTCGTTGATGCCGTCGCCCACCATCGCCGTGGGCGCCTGCGCTTCCAGTTTTTCAATGACGTCGAGCTTCTGTTCTGGGAGAAGCTCTGCACGGATGTTTTCGTCCGCCAATCCCACGCGGCGCCCGATCGCCTCCGCCGCCCGGCGATTGTCCCCAGTCAAAAGCCACGGCGAAAGCCCCGCGCGCTTCATCGCAGCCACGGCCTCCGCCGCTCCCTCCTTCAAGGCGTCCGCCACGGCAAAGACGCCGCAAACGCCGAACATGTCGCTCACCGCCACTGCGGTTTCACCCGCCTCGTGCGCCTTTTCGAAAGCGGCCTTCACTTCGGGCGTTGCAAGATTCTTTTCCGCAAGCCAGCGAAGGTTCGTAAGGCGCACCATGGCCCCCTCGACGCGCCCCTCGGTGCCGCAGCCCGGAATCGCCTTGAAGCCCTTGACGAGCGCGGTCTCCACGCCCCTTTCCTCGGCTGCCGCCGTGATGGCGCGGCTCACCGGGTGCGAGCTCATCGCAGCGAGGCTTGCCGCGAGCTTCCACACCGTCTTTTCGTCTGAAAAGCCCGTCACCTCAAGCGACTCAAACCGAGGCTCGCCGCGGGTGATGGTGCCCGTCTTGTCAAGACACACGTTCTTGAGGCTGCGGCCTTCTTCCAAATAAACGCCGCCCTTCACCAAAATGCCGCGCTGCGCCGCCAGCGCAAGCGCCGACACAATCGTCACCGGCGTCGAAATCACAATGGCACAGGGGCAGGCGATGACGAGGATGACGAGCGCACGGTAGACCCACGTCATCACATCCCCGGTCGCAATCGCCCCGAAGACGCCCGCGGCGAGCGCCACAGCAAAGACCGTCGGCGTGTAGCGGGCCGCAAACTTGTCCACAAAGCGCTGCAGCGGCGCCTTCTTCTGCTCGGCCGCCTCCACAGCGCGGATGATCCGAGCGCTCATGGAGTCCTTTGCAGCGGCCGTCGCACGAATCGTGAGCGTGCTCTCCAAGGAGAGCGCCCCGGCCCACACCTTGCACCCCTCCGTCTTTTGCACCGGCAGCGACTCGCCCGTGATCATGGATTCGTCCATGGACCCCGTTCCTTCGACGACAACGCCGTCCAGCGCCGCCCGTTCACCCGGCTCCACACGGTATACGACGCCCGCCGGAACGGATGCAATCGGCACCTTCACCCACGTGTTGTCCACGAAGGTCTCCACGTCCGAGGGCGCCACATTCAAAAGGGACCGGATCGCCCTCCTGGCGCGAGTCATGCTCAAGCCTTCGATCGCTTCGCCGATTTCGTATAAAGCCATCACCATGGCGGCCTCGGCCCAGCTGCCGAGCAAAACGGCGCCCGCCACGGCGACCGCCATCAGCGTCGTGATGTTGAAGACGCCGCGCACAAGACTCATGAGCCCCTTCTTGATCGTGCCAAAGCCCGCAAGAGCAATAGCAGCGAAGGCCGGCGCGGCGATCGCCCCAGCCTGCCAACTCTCCGGCACCGGCACAAGCCCCAGATCAATGAACTCCGCCACAAAAGCAAGAACAAGCGCCGTGACGAGCCGCCCCCAGGGAAGCTTCGCCTCAGGCGCCGCCGCCTTTTCCGTCACCTGACGGATCTTTGCGCGCCAGCCCGCCGCCGTGAGGCGCTTTAATAGCGCCAGCGACTGCGCGGCGTCCGTCACGACGGAAACAGACTTGAGGCGCTTCTGCACCGCGGCATCGAGCCCCAGCACCTTCAACACCGCCTCGACGTCTTCGTCCGTCTTCATGTTTTCAATCACAAAGACCGTCTCCGCCTCGCCAGCCTTGTCGCTCAGAACCTCGGCGGGCATGCCGATCGCCTTGAAGGTAGCGAGAATCGCCACAAGATCGGCGCCTGCATCCTTCATCGAGAGCGTCACCACCCGGTTCAGCGTGTCGCAGGCAAGGCCAAGAATCGCTTCGTTGCCCTTCAGGGCCTCTTCGATTTCGCGCACTTCGACGGGACAGTCCATCGCTTCGACGTAGAGCTTCACTTCGCTGCCTTCAGGCGGCAGGCCGTCCGAGACCACTCGAGCAGGCATGCCGAGCGCATCAAAAAGCGCGAGGAGTTCATCGACTGGCGCCTTTTCATCCGCGAGCTTCAACGTCACCTCGCGCTTCATCACGTCAAAGACGGCCGCAGCCACAGCGTCGCTGCCAGCGAGCGCCTCCTCAATCTCCTGCACCTCCACCGGGCAGTCCATCGCCTCCACGTACAGAACCAGCGTGCGAACGCATCCCTGCACGTCTTCGGACAAGCACTCCGCTGGCATCTGCAGCGCCTTGAATGCTTCGAGGAGCGCAGCCTTTTTCGTTGTCAGCGTCGTCGTCAACGTCACCACGCGGTTCACCACGTCAAAAGCAGCCCCCGTCACTTCGGGATGCGATTTCATCGCCTCCTCGATTTCTCCGACTTCCACCGGGCAGTCCATTGCCGGCACTTTCAAGCGCAGAACTTTTTTTGCTTTGTCAGCCATCACTCGGCCTCTCTCATTTGCTAAGGTGAGGGGATTAGAAACCCTGAAGCCGCTTCAGGGTCAAGTCCTGCCGCCGTTTTTTCAAAAAGAGGTCGTCATGCGCATCGGAGAGCTCGCCGCCCAGTCGGGATTCAGCGTTGAAACCATTCGGTTTTACGAGACAAAAGGGCTCATCGAGCCCGCCGCGCGCACAGATTCCAACTACCGCGTCTACAGCGAAAGACACTTGGAGCGCCTGCGCTTCATCCGCCACTGCCGTGCGCTTGACATGAGTCTCGAAGACGTGGCGGCGCTCGTCGCCTACGACGCCGCCAAGCCCGAAGACTGCCAAGAAGTCCACGCCTTGATCGCCCGTCACGTAACGGCGATCAGCGAAAAAATCTGCGAGCTGCAGCTCTTGCGAGAGCACCTTCTCGCCCTCGCGCTGCGCTGCTCCGGCCATGCGGACGGCCATCCCTGCGGCATTTTGACGGGGCTTGAAGATGACGCCCGCGAAGGGCATTGCTCCTGCGGAATCGACGCCCTCCCCAACGCCTCCGCAGAAACATCTGCACTCAAAAAAGCCGCCTTGAAATTTGACTGCCCGCGCTAAAGTATGCGCCCGCTTTTCTTTTCGCTGGTGAACTCATGCCTGAATCACTGCAAGCCTTTTTCATCAGCGTCTTCAACCTGAAGACGCTTTTTGTGGTCGCCCTCCTCGCCGTCATCATCACCATCCCGACGGTGGTGCTCGTAAAGTGGGCCAAGAGCTTTCCGCCCGCCCTGAAGCACGAAAAGCTCGCCTCGGGCGTGGGCGGCTGGCTCATTGTCTTTCTCGCGGGGCAGGTCGCCTGGTTCCTGAGGGGCCTTTGGGAGGCGTGCTACCTCTCGGGCGAATTGGTCTACGTCTACCAGAAGTCCCCGGGCACGCTGCAGAGCATTCTCGTTGCCGTGCTCCCCACGGTGTTTGCGCTCCTTTTCGGCGCCATCGTTCTCTGGCAGATTGTCGCAAAGCGCAAGCCGTCGGCGATCGCCACCGCAATCATTCTTCTCTGGATCATGGGCCCGGGCGTCGCGGTGCTGCAAAGCTGGTACTTTGAGAGCGAACTCACTGAATTCTCCCTCTTCCAGCTTTTTGGCTGGGCGCTGGGGTGGACCCTCTACTTTGCCGCGAGCCGCCGCGTGGCGCTCACCTACGGCACGCCGCGCGGCCAGAATCTCGTACGCACCGGAAAGCTCTACTGAAGCCCGCCTTCAGCCGCGACGCAGCGTGAAGCGGGGAAAGAGGCGCATCATCTCTGCTTCCACGGCGTCTCCGGGATAGTCCGATCCCACGGCGGGAAGCGCCGCAAACAGTGCTCCCGGCGGCCGGCGGTAAATCTGGAGCGCGTAGTTCTCCACGCCTCGCGCCGCGAGCCAGCGGGCGGTGGCAAGAAGGTCTTCGGGCGAAAGCATCG
The DNA here is from genome assembly GCA_963647785.1 of Acutalibacteraceae bacterium. Taxonomy (GTDB): domain Bacteria; phylum Pseudomonadota; class Gammaproteobacteria; order Burkholderiales; family Burkholderiaceae_F; genus Duodenibacillus. The sequence goes on along the minus strand of CAVJBF010000001.1, from coordinate 57,108 downwards.
ACGGATGCGCCGTGGTGCGGCATTCATACGCCACGCCCGACGCCGCCACCGCCTCAAACGTCTCGCGCCACGCGAGGCTGCTCCCTTGCCGCCCCGTCATCCGGTCAAAAAGCTCCGCGTCTTCGGGCGGCGCCTTCACGTCAAGCCCCACCCAGTCCGTCATCGGGAGCACGTCCCTTACGCGCCGCGGATAGGCGCCCCCCGTATGAAGCCCTGCGAGCATGCCGAACGCTTCCTTCACCGCGCGCACGGCAGCCGGCAGCGCGGGATCCATGGCGGGTTCGCCCCCTGAAAAAACGACGGCATCCAAAAGCCCGCGGCGCCGGGCAAGAAGCTCTGCCGCCGCCCCCCAGCTTTCGTGCGCGAGATCGGCAGGAAATTCCCGCGACTGCATCCAGTCGTTCTGACAATAGCCGCACTTCCAGGGGCAGCCCTGCACGAAGACCACCGCGGCGAGCTTTCCAGGAAAGTCAATCGTCGTAAAGGGCGTGATCGCCGCCACCTTGAGGCGGTCGGCGGGAAGTGAAAAATCCGCGCCGGGAGCCGTCTCCTCAGCGCGGATTTCCAAGGGGAGAATCATCGAATCCACCGAACGATTGTCCTAGGCTGCAGCCGGCTGGCTGTGCGGACGGCACTTCGCCTCCACAAAGTACTTGCGCTCTTCAAATTCCCCCTTCTTGCCGATGTTAAAGGACTGCACCGGACGGTGGTAGCCCATCACGCGGGTCCAGACCTCGCAGGGCTGGCGCTCGCTGTCCTTCAACTCCACCTTTTCGCTGCTGGCGTTTTCCATGATTGTCTCCTTTTTCATTGAAATCCATTCAGTCCATTGTGCCGCAAAAATCGATTGATGAAGCCTATCGGCTCAATGGGCCTTCGCACGCTTTCTCGCAATGAGCTCTGCGTCGCACTTGGGGCAGAAGTCATGCCGCCCGGAGAGGTACCCATGCCGGGGGCAAATCGAGAACGTCGGCGTCACCGTGATGTAGGGAAGCCGGAATCGCGTCAGCGTCCGGCGCACCAAGTCGCGGCAGGCCTCGGCGGAGCTCACCGCCTCGTTCATGTAGAGGTGAAGCACAGTGCCCCCCGTGTACTTGCGCTGGAGGTCTTCCTGCATTTCCAGCGCTTCAAAGGGATCGTCCGTATAGCCCACCGGCAGCTGCGACGAATTCGTGTAGTAGGGATGCTCGGGCGTCCCCGCCTGCAGAATGTCGGGAAAGCGCTTCTTGTCTTCCTTCGCAAAGCGATACGTCGTCCCTTCCGCGGGCGTCGCCTCGAGGTTGTACATGTGGTCCGTCTCCGACTGAAACGCCACAAGCTTCTCTCGGACGTGATCGAGAAGCCTCACCGCCATCGCATGCCCCGTTTCGCTCGTGATGTCGTCGGCGCCCCCGGTGAAATTGCGGATCATCTCGTTCACGCCATTGACGCCAATCGTGGAAAAGTGATTGCGCAGCGTCCCCAGGTAGCGGCGCGTATAAGGAAAGAGCCCCTCGTCGATATGGCGCTGAATCACCTTGCGCTTGATTTCCAAGGACTCCTTCGCGAGATCGAGCAAATGATCGAGCCGCTCGATGAGCGCCGCTTCGTTGCCCTTGAAGAGGTAGCCGAGGCGAGCGCAGTTGATCGTCACGACGCCGAGCGACCCCGTCTGCTCCGCCGAGCCAAAGAGCCCGTTGCCGCGCTTTAGAAGCTCTCTGAGATCGAGCTGCAGGCGGCAGCACATCGACCGGATCATGTTGGGCTTCAATTCCGAGTTGATGAAGTTCTGGAAGTACGGCAGCCCGTAGCGCGCCGTCATCTCAAAAAGCGGCAGGCAGTTCGGGCTCTCCCAGTCAAAGTCAGGCGTGATGTTGTACGTCGGGATCGGGAACGTGAAGACGCGCCCCTTGGCGTCGCCCTGCATCATCACCTCGATGTAGGCGCGGTTGATCATGTCCATCTCGGCCTGCAGCTCGCCGTACGTGAAGGGCATCTCCTCGCCGCCGATCACGGGGTGCTGGGGCTTCAAGTCCTCCGGGCACGTCCAGTCAAAGGTGAGATTCGTAAAGGGCGTCTGCGTGCCCCAGCGGCTCGGCACGTTGAGGTTGTAGATGAGCTCCTGAATGCACTGCTTCACTTCGTCGTAGGGGAGATTGTCCTTGCGGATGAAGGGCGCCATGTACGTGTCAAAGGACGAAAACGCCTGGGCGCCCGCCCATTCGTTCTGCATCGTGCCAAGGAAGTTCACGATCTGCCCCGTCGCCGACGTGAGATGCTTCGGGGGCGCGGACTCCACCTTTCCCGGCACGCCGTTGAAGCCCTCGGTGATGAGCGTTCTCAAGCTCCAGCCCGCGCAGTAGCCCGAGAGCATGTCAAGGTCATGGATGTGAAAGTCCGCGTTGCGGTGCGCGGCGCCGATTTCGGGAGGGTAGATGAAATTGAGCCAGTAGTTCGCAACCACCTTCCCCGCGACGTTCAAAATGAGGCCCCCAAGGCTGTATCCCTGGTTGGCGTTGGCGTTCACGCGCCAGTCGCTCTGGTCCAGGTACTCATTCATGGAACTTTCCACATTGACCCAGCTCTTTTTCACGTCCCGCATCTTCGCGCGCTGCTCGCGGTAGATGATGCAGCTTCTGAGCGTTGCAAAGAACCCCGCCTCAAAAAGGCCGTGCTCCACGGCATCCTGCACTGCTTCAATGCGGGGCGTCGCGCAGTTTGCTGCCGCCAGCTTCGGCAGCACCCGCTCACGGACGAGGCGCTCTGCCTCCTCAGCGCTGAATTCGCCCGTCGCCTTCCCCGCCTTGGTGACGGCGGCCACGATCTTGGCGGCGTCAAAAGGCTTGACGCTGCCATCGCGCTTGACAAGGTGCTGAGGCATGACGGACATAATTCAACTCGCTTAGCTTGGGCGGCGCCGAACTCAGGAGCCCTTCGCAACATGCGAAAACACGCCTTGCGCCGCCCGGACCGCTAGCCCCGGAAGACGCCTTCGGCGCACCGCCAGACAAAAAAGGGAAAACAAAAAAGACGCGTCCAACTTTCGGACGGCAGGGTGACAATAAGGCCCGACCGGCAGGGGTGTCAAGCCCGGCCAACCACAACGTCTTGTGTTTTCCACAGGAAGATTTTGTCAAAAAATCAGTCCTCCTGATGTCTCAATCAAGGCCTGCAACGATGGGGCCGATTTGCCACACCCTAAGGGTAAATCCTGCCGTCCGCCCCCTCGATGCACCCGATCGGTGCAAAAAAAATCACCCCGTGTAGGCGTTGTCTTTCGTATTACGGAAATTTTGTTTCTCGAGCCACGCCTTTTCCTCTTCATTTTCCGGAATGTCGATGCGCTCGATCTTGAAGATGACGGGGCGCGTGCCGTCGTTGCAGCAGGCGATCATCATCCGTTCGTCGTTCGTCCACCGGTGCATGAGGGAGCCGCCCTGCAGCGCCGTGTAGACGTAGCGGCTCACGGCATCCCAGGCTTCGCCGCAAAAGCGCCCATTCATAAGGCGAAAAAAGTCATCCTGCTCGGGCGTGCGCTTCAAGAGGAACGTGTCACCGGGCTTGAAGCAAGGGCAAGGGCCAGACTTTGGGTTCGCAAGGTACTTCGCCTGCAGTTCCGGAAAGACCTTGGTTTCGAGGACAGTGATGCGGCACTGATGCTGCATGGCATTCTCCTAAAAGACAAAAAAAGGCGGCCGCCCGTTGGGATGTTCTCCGTCGGTCTGGCCGCCTTGGGGCGCGAGGGCCGCTTCACACGGCCCTTGCGCAGGCTTCTTGCCTTACTCCCATTCAATCGTGGCGGGCGGCTTTCCGGAAACGTCGTAAACGACGCGGTTGATGCCCTTCACTTCGTTGATGATGCGGTTCGAGACGCGGCCCAGCAGTTCGTAGGGAAGCTCCGACCACTTCGCCGTCATGAAGTCGCTCGTCTGCACGGAGCGCAGGCTCACCACCCACTCGTAGGTGCGGCCGTCGCCCATGACGCCAACGCTCTTCACGGGGAGGAAGACCACGAAGGCCTGGCTCACCTTGTCGTACCAGCCCGCGGCGCGCAGCTCGTCGATGAAGATCGCATCGGCTTCGCGGAGGATGTCCGCGTACTCGCGCTTCACTTCGCCCAGAATGCGCACGCCCAGGCCCGGCCCCGGGAAGGGGTGGCGGTAGACCATCTCCGCAGGCAAGCCAAGCTTCACGCCCAGCTCGCGCACTTCGTCCTTGAAAAGCGAGCGCAGGGGCTCAAGAAGCTTCAATTTGAGAGTGTCAGGCAACCCGCCCACATTGTGGTGGCTCTTGATCGTCTTTGCCTTCTTTGTCTTCGCAGCCGCGCTTTCAATCACGTCCGGATAGATCGTGCCCTGCGCGAGCCACTTCGCGTCCGTCATCTTTTCGGCTTCGGCCTGGAAGCAGTTCACGAATTCGCGGCCGATGATCTTGCGCTTCTTTTCGGGATCGGTTTCCCCCGCCAAGGCGTTCATGAAGCGGTCGATCGCGTCCACCACCACGAGCTTCATGCCCATGTGCTTTTCAAAGGTGTCGCGCACCTGCTCGCGCTCGTTCTTGCGCAAAAGCCCGTTGTCCACGAAGACGCAGGTGAGCTGGTCGCCGATCGCGCGGTGAATGAGCGCAGCGGCTACCGAGCTGTCAACGCCGCCCGAGAGCCCCAGAATGACCTGGTCGCTCCCCACCTGAGCGCGAATCGACTCCACGGCTTCGGTAATGTAGTCCTCCATCACCCAGTCCGGGCGGCACCCGCAGATGTCCAGCACAAAGCGCTGCAGAATTTCACGTCCCTTCACGGTGTGCGTCACTTCGGGGTGGAACTGCACGGCGTAGAAACGGCGCTTCTCATCGGCCATGCCCGCGATGGGGCAGGACGGGGTCGAGGCCATCACCACGAATCCGGGCGGGAGCTCCGCCACCTTGTCGCCGTGGCTCATCCAAACTTTGAGCATGCCCTCGCCGTTGTCGCCCTTGAAGTCTTCAATGCCTTCCAGAAGCTTCGTGTGGTTGTGCGCGCGCACTTCGGCGTAGCCGAACTCGCGCTTCGTGCCGCTCTCCACCTTTCCCCCGAGCTGCTGCGCCATGGTCTGCATGCCGTAGCAGATGCCCAGCACCGGAACGCCCGCCTTGAAGACCGCTTCGGACGCCTGATCATTGCTCTCTTCGTAGGCGCTCATGTGCGAGCCCGAGAGGATGATGCCCGAAGGCTTGAATTCATTGATGAAGTCGGCGGAAACGTCATTGGCGTGAACTTCGCAGTACACATGCGCTTCGCGCACGCGGCGCGCAATGAGCTGCGTCACCTGGCTGCCGAAGTCCAGAATAAGAATGCGATCGTGCTGCATAGAGACTAGAGGGAAAAGTCGTTGAAAATTGAGAACAAAACGGCGCAGGACGTTTCGCACCCCCTGCGCCGTCAGTTTAACGTGAAACTGCCGCCGGATTAGTTTTCCTGACGATAGTTCGGCGCTTCCTTCGTGATCTTCACGTCATGGACGTGGCTTTCACGCCAGCCGGCCGCCGTGATTTCGACGAACTCGGCGCGGGAGCGCATTTCGTCGATCGTGCGGCAGCCGCAGTAGCCCATCGAGGAGCGCAGGCCGCCCGCCATCTGGTAGAGGATGTTGGTGACGGAGCCCTTGAAGGGCACCATGCCTTCAATGCCTTCCGGAACGAGCTTGTCGAGGTTGCCCGCGTTGTTGTCCTGGAAGTAGCGGTCAGCGGAGCCCTTGAACATGGCGCCCAAAGACCCCATGCCGCGATAGGACTTGTAGGAGCGGCCCTGATAGAGAATAACTTCGCCCGGAGCTTCTTCGGTGCCCGCGAGCATGCCGCCCATCATGACGCAGTTCGCGCCCGCGGCGATCGCCTTGGCGACGTCGCCCGAGAAGCGGATGCCGCCGTCGGCGATCAGGGGAACGCCCGTGCCTTCGAGGGCTTCGGCCACATTGCTGATCGCGGTGACCTGCGGAACGCCCACGCCCGCCACGATGCGGGTCGTGCAGATGGAGCCCGGACCGATGCCGACCTTGACGGCGTCAGCGCCGTGGTCAGCGAGCGCGCGGGCCGCGGCGCCGGTGGCGATGTTGCCGCCGATCACCTGCAGGTTGGGGTAGTTCTTCTTCACCCAGGCCACGCGGTCCAGAACGCCCTTGGAATGGCCGTGCGCGGTGTCAACCACCACGACGTCCACGCCCGCTTCAACGAGGAGCTCAAGACGTTCTTCCGTTCCGGCGCCGACCCCGATCGAAGCGCCAGCGAGCAGCTTGCCGTCCTTGTCCTTGGCGGCGTTGGGGTGCTCGGTGGCCTTCACGATGTCCTTCACGGTGATGAGGCCGCAAAGGTTGAAATCCTTGTCAACGACGAGAACGCGCTCCAGACGGTTCTCGTGCATGAGGCGCTTCGCTTCTTCCAAGGGAGCGCCTTCCTGAACCGTGACGAGCTTCTCGCGCGGCGTCATGATTTCGCGCACGGGCGCCTGCATGCGGGTTTCAAAGCGAAGGTCGCGGTTCGTGACCATGCCGAGCACGCGGCGGCCTTCCACGACAGGAACGCCGCTGATGTGGTGCTCGAGGCACATGCGAATCACGTCGCCCACAAGCATGTCGGGCCCGACCGTGATCGGATCGCTCACAACGCCGGACTCGTGGCGCTTCACCTTGGCAACTTCAGCCGCCTGCTGCTTGGCGGAGAGGTTCTTGTGGATGATGCCGACGCCGCCTTCCTGCGCAAGCGCAATCGCAAGACGCGCCTCGGTCACCGTATCCATGGCGGCCGAGATCATCGGGATGTTGATGGTGATTTCGCGGGTGAGCTTCGTCTTCAAAACGACGTCGCGCGGCAGCACTTCAGAATAAGCCGGGACAAGGAGCACGTCATCGAACGTGAGCGCTTTCTGCTGGAGTCGCATTATTTTTTACCTCTGGGCAAAAAAAAAATGTGCCGCGCAGATTGGCGCCGTATCTTCTGGCCTGCTGCGGTTAACCGATGATTATACGGCCCTCGGCAACAACAATCAAAGACCCTCGTTACGGCAAATTACTTAATTCCTTTGCCTGCGAGAGATTCCCTTGCAGATAGTCTCGCGCCCAGTAGAGCCCGGCGAGCGTCTTCACGTCCGTAATTCGGCCATCCCTGCACATGGCGAGCGCCTCGTCAAACGCAGGCGTCACAAGGGTCAGAAATTCGTTGTCGTCCAAATGCGCCGTGCCTCGGGCGAGCTCTCGCGCAAGGTAGATCTCAATATGCTCGTCGCTGTAGCCAATCGCATTGTGAATGGTCCCAAGGTAGGTCCAGCGGCGAGCAGTCAACCCCGCCTCCTCTTCAAGTTCGCGCTGCGCGGTCGCCAAGGGGTCCTCGCCCGGATCGATCTTGCCCGCCGGGATCTCCCAAAAGGCGCCGCCCGCGGGCGCGCGCCACTGGCGCTCCAGCACCACGCGGTTCTCCGCGTCCAGGGTCACGATCGCCGAGGCGCCGCAGTGCCGCGTCATCTCGCGCGTGGAGGTCTTGCCGTTCGGCAGCCGCACCTCAAGCCGCCGCACGTGCATGAGCCGCCCGTCAAAGACCGGAGTTTCGGAAATCACTTCCTCGCAAAGCGCCGCATCCAGCTTTTTCGTGTCCGCCTCAAGCATGATCAGACGTCCTTGTAATTTTGACGGGCCTTGCCCTTGGTCATATCGTTCTTCATCAGGCGCTCCTGATCACGCTTCCACTCCTTCTTGCTCTCGTCAGCGCGCTTTTCAAATTCCTTCTTGCCGCGCCCGAGCGCCATCGCGAGCTTCACGCGCCCGTTCTTGAAATGAAGGTCAAGCGGCACCAGGGCGTAGCCCGATCGCTCCACCTTCCCCACAAGCCGCATGATCTCCTTCTTGTGCATGAGGAGCTTTCGCGTGCGGTTGATCTCCGTCTTCTCATGCGTGCAGACCTGGTCCGCCGGCGTGAAGTGCGCATTGCAAAGAAAAAGCTCCCCGTCGCGCACGTAGACGTGCGACAGATTGATCGTGGCGCGCCCGGCGCGCACGCTTTTTACTTCCCAGCCGCGAAGCACCAGCCCCGCCTCAAAGCGCTCTTCAATGAAGTAGTCAAAGGTAGCGCGCTTGTTTTTGATCTGTCCGGCCACTTTGATGCAATTCCTTTAAAGTGTCTCTTTCAGGCAGTCCGCAGGGGACCGCCTTCCGACGTGATTCTTATTCAAGACTCGAATGATACAAGTCGACATCGCAGGCATTGACGCCGCTACGCACAAAACTTGGTTAAAAACGGTGTCGCTTGCAGACGGCGCAACCGTTGCCGACGCCCTCAAGTCCGCTGGACAGCCCCCCACAGCCGAAGCGGCCGTCTTCAACGAAAAAGTCACCACCAGCCAGCCGCTTTCAGACGGCGACCGCGTGGATGTTCTCTCTCCGCTCACCGTGGATCCAATGACGGCGCGACGCCTGCGACTTGCCGCCAAAACGGCGCCAAAGGAAGAAAACCGAGGACGTCATGGCGGGAGGCATCGACTTCCGTCAGCCCTCTGAGTGCCAATCCCGCCTCGTTTTGGCCTTTTGGTAGTTGGCGATCATCTCCTGGGTCGGACGTCCGTTTTTACCCAAGGCCGCCGCCAACTGATCGGCCGTTTCCTTTGCCTGAATGTTGGCCCGCGCCGCCAACGCGGTTTCCTTGCGCAACTTATACGGAACGACAAAGTGACTTGTGCTCCGAGTAAGGTAGAGCTCAAAACACAAAGCCAGTGCTAGTTGGACAAGCACAAACATCTATGTCGTTTCCTATAAGTACGGCAGAAGCAGTTTTAGCCTGTTTCTGCAACTCCTCAATCTTGCTGCCGAACCCGCCGACGGCCTTATTGGCCGTTTGAAAAGCCCGCGCAAAATCACTGCTTATCTTGCCCGCGATTGCAAAGCTAAGGCTGTAATCCGTGAGGCTCATAAATTCCCCGGGCAAAAATAAAGCCCGCCGAAGCGGGCTCTATTGATCACTCAATCTGTTTTTAGTGCCACATCCACCAAGCCAACAACCACGTGCCGAACGCCTTCATGTGCGTGTTCCGCGTTTCCTCGCGCTGTTGTGCCAGGCGATCATTCAGCGCCCGGCGAGAGGACTCTCTCGTTGCCGCATTTTCAGAGTTCTGCAGCAATACCCGAACGCTCGCGCGTTCCTGATATTCCGCCTCATACGCCGCTGCGCGTGCCCTCAGGTTCTTCTCGCAAGTCTCAAGTCGACGAGCTGTTTCGTCGCACTTATCCGCCAAGCGCAACAACCCGTTTTTTAACGACCATCCCATTGTCGAACCTCCTGCTAAAAGTATATCAAGGAGACTCTCTTTCGGATCATCGTTTTTACCGTTTTTTTCCGCGTTCGGCACGCTCCAAAACCTCTGCCCAGATAGCCAGGTCTTCGACTGGTTGTCGGTACCATTCCAGCACCCCGGTCTGCGTATCGGCACGGGAAAGCATAAGGCACGCGTTCATCACGACGGCCGCCAGATCTTTAACCCTCAAGCCTAGGTCATCAAAAAATTACTCACCTTCTGAGTCAGGCGACAGTATTCACGCGCCGGCAGTCCCGTAAAGAACTCCAACGGCAACTTCGCCGCACGGGCCAAAAGGATCGCGCAGAATGAAGTACTTGCCCAGCGTGCCGTCTTTTCTAGGAGTGACTTGAACCCACAGTCCAGGAACGACGCCGCAGGCTGCAGACTTTGTGATGGAACGGAGACGCTTCTCCGTCATAGTGGATGCGATACGCATGCCGAACCCCCGCGAAGCCCTGCAACCACAGGGCTCACCTGTCTTTGGTATAAAAAAGATCCGAAGAAAAACGAGGGTTTCGGCCGAAGCCCGTTTCTTTTATGGCAAAGATTCTACCTTTGGCCGTGAGCTACACACGTGGGCTACAGCCGCACGATAGACGAAGACACGCTACAAAAAAGCCCTGCAGGCCTGTATTGGTCGGTTTTGGCGAGATACAGACAATAAAAAAGGAGGTCTGCAAACAGACCTCCTCCTGGAATTTTGGTCGGGGCGGCGGGATTCGAACTCGCGACCCCTTGCACCCCATGCAAGTGCGCTACCAGGCTGCGCTACGCCCCGAACGAGTTGCGCATTGTATAGAAGGCTTATGCCAAAAACAAGTCTTCCTGCGCATTTTCTTGCATCAGCGGTCTGTCCGACTGATATCAAAGGAATCTTTCTTTCACGCTTTTGCACTCAACGCCGTCAAGGCGTCCGACGCCAGACGGCAGGCGTTCTGCAGACGCTCAATTTGCGCATTCTTCTGCGCCACGATTTCGTCAATGTGCTGCTGCGCCGCTTCCGCAGACTGACGCACGCGCTCTTCGGCATCCGCAATCGCCGTCTGCATGCGTTCCTGTGCTGCCGCCACAGCCTCCTCCGCACGTCCCTTCGCGTCCTCCACCGCCTTGTCAGCGCGCGCCAGTGCCTCTGCCATGGTGATCTTCGCCAGACGCACTTCCTCTTCAGCCGCCGCCACCTTGCCGTCAGCCACCGCCTGCGCGGCCTGAGCTCGTTCATGAGCGCCGTTCAAGAGGCTTTCATAGCGAACCTTCATGTCCGTGAGATGCTGCTGGTGGCGCAGGTTCGCCTGCGCAATCGCCTCGGCAACCGCGCGGCGCGACGCATCGGCAATGAGATTGTGCAAATCCCCCGGAAGCACGGTGCTCGCCGCCGCTGAATGATCGGCCGGAGCCGCTGCCGGTTCGGACTGAGGTTCGGCAACAGGCTCCGTCGCGATCGGCTGCTGCGCCGGGGTCGATGCCGCCTCGGACTGCATCGGGGCAGAGTTCGCCTCGGGCACAGAAGCCGCCGGCCGGGCTTTTGCCACCGGCTGGGAATTCAACACGCCCGTCGGCCGCAGGGATGACACCGGAAAAGCGCGTTCCTCCTGCAGCCGCTCGCGGGCGTCTTCAATCGTGAGATGGTCAACGTAGAGAAGCTTCTTGATCCGCATCACCAGCGCTTCATCGTTGATCGTGAACGTCGGCTTCATCGTCCCGTCAGGATTGCGCAGCTGCGGAAACTGCAGTTGCCAGTAGCTCAGAATGTAGGACGCCAGATCACAGCGGCGCGACAGCTCATCAAGCGAAAAAGTCTGGGAATACATAGCTCAATAAATCAAAAGGCTTTCTGTCAGCACAGCGAAAGCACAAAAAAGCCGGAATCACTCCAGCGAGTGAATCCGGCTTCATGGTGGGCTCCCGCAGAAGGTGCCTTAGTCTAGAGCAAAAAGGCCCCCTCGTGCGCAGGGCATGCGTCTCGATCAGGCCTGCGGCTCATAGCCTTCAGGATCCTTGAAGGAAGCCACGCTGTCGCGCATGTGCGGCGCCGCCAGAAAGGTCACCACGCGGCGAGCGGCGATGACGTGCGGCACGCCCGTCTTGGGGTTGCGGCCCGGACGAGCCACCTTGTCGCGGGTGGAGAAGGTGCCGAAGTTGGCAAGCTTCACGTCGCGACGAGCGACGAGCGCCTTCAGAATTTCATCAAACACCGTTTCAACGACGGCGTTTGCTTCAGAACGCGAAAGGCCCATCTTGTCGGAGAGAACTTCCGTAAAGTTCATCTTCGTGAGAGTGGACGAATTGGCGGGGCCTTGCGGATAACGGCCCTGGGAAGCATCGATCTGGTTCATGTCAACCTTTGTTTTTTGAGTTAAAAGGATAAGTGTTGAAAGGCTCAGGCTCTCAGGCGGCAGCCGAGACCGGACAAGACATCCACAACGGACGTCACGGCGGCGTCAGCCGCTTCATCCGACAGCGCTTCTTCGCTCTTCGAAGACAGCGTGAGGCGGAAGGCCATGCTCTTTTCCGCGGCGCCCTCAGGGCAGTACACGTCAAAGAGACGGAAATCGTCAATCACCGCGCCCGCTCGAGTGGCGCGAAGCTTCTGGACGGCGTCAAAAAGCGCCGCCGCCGTCACCGTCCCCGGCACGAGGAGCGACACGTCGCGGTGCATGGGCTGGAACTTGCTCACGGCTTCGGGCTTCGGCAGCGGAATCGCCGTCAGCGCGTCCACATCGAGTTCAAAGACCACGGGAGCCTTCGGCAGGTCGTAGGCGTGGCAGACCGCAGGATGCAGTTCGCCGATGAAGCCCGCTTCCTTTCCGTTGATGAGAATGCGCGCAGAGCGCCCCGGATGCAGCGCCGGATGCTCCGCCGCCTCAAAGCGGGCGGTTAAAGGCGCAATGAGGGACTCCACGTCGCCCTTCACGTCAAAGAAGTCAACGCTGCGGGAGGCTTCCCCCCACTGCGCGGTGTGCGCGTCGCCGTAGGCAAGACCCGCGATGTGATTGGGCTGGCGGACGCCCTTCACGGAGAAGGGTCCGTCCTCCACGGTTTCATCGGGGAAAAAGACGCGGCCCAACTCAAAGACGCGGACGTCGTCAGCCTTGCGGTTCAAGTTGAAGCGCAGGATGTCCACGAGCCCGGAAATGAGCTGCGTACGCATCACGGAGAGCTGGCTGGCGATGGGGTTCAAGAGGCGGATGGGCTTCTCGTTCCCGGCAAAATCCTTCTCCCACTTCTCTTGCACGAAGCTGAAGTTGATGAGCTCCTGATAACCGCGAGCAACGAGCGCGCGTCGCAGGTCATGCTTGCTGCGGCTTTCTTCGGCGGGATTCAACATCGTGGCCGCCGCCTTGGGAAGGCGGTCCGGCAGCTTTTCGTAGCCATAGAGGCGCGCCACTTCTTCAACGAGGTCTTCCTCGATCTCGATGTCAAAGCGGTAGGTGGGCGACGTGACGATGAAGTCCTCGCCGTCCCGGGTGAATTCAAACCCAAGGCGCGTGAAGGCCTGCGCCATGAAGTCCTGCGGAATGTCGATGCCCACAAGCTTCACGCAGCGCGCCGGACGCATGCGAACCTGCTTTACTTCAGGCAGGTTCACCGGATTGTCGTCCACCGGCCCCACCTTCGTCTCGGCCGTCCCGCAGATGTCGAGGACGAGCTTTGTGATGTACTCCATGTGCTCGGCGTTGCTGCCGAAGTCCACGCCGCGCTCAAAACGATGCGCCGCGTCCGTGGAGAAATTGAGCTTGCGGCAGCGCCCCTGAATCTTCACGGGATACCAGAAGGCGGCTTCGACAAAGATGTCCGTCGTCTCGAGCGTGATCGAGGCGGCTTCGCCGCCCATGATGCCAGCGATGGCTTCAGGGCCGTTCTCGTCGGCGATGATGCCGTAGTAGGGATCAAGCTTCGCGGTCTGGCCGTTCAAAAGCTCGCAGCTTTCGCCTTCCTTCGCCCAGCGCACCGTGAGGTCGCCCTTGATCTTTCCCAGGTCAAAGAAGTGCGTGGGTCGGCCGAGCTCGAGCATCACGTAGTTGGAGATGTCCACGAGTGCCGAGATCGAGCGCTGGCCGCTCTTTTCCAGACGGTCCTTCATCCACTGGGGCGTGGGCGCCTTCGCGTTCAATCCGCGAATGATGCGGCCCGTAAAGCGCCCGCAAAGTTCGGGGGCCTCAATGTGCACTGCCTTCTTGCAAGTGCAGGTCGCGGGCACCACAGGCATTTCGGGAAGCTTCAACGCCGCGCCCGTCACTGCGTGCAGGTCGCGCGCCACGCCGATCAAAGAGAGCGCGTCGCCGCGGTTGGGGGTGAGCTTGATCTCAATGCGCTTGTCATCGAGGTGCATCAGCTCTCGTACGTCTTCCCCCACGGGGGCGTCAGCGGGAAGCTCCCAAATGCCGTTGTGGTCGCCGTTCACGCCCAGCTCGCGCTGCGAGCAGAGCATGCCGAAGCTTTCCACGCCGCGCATCTTGGCGCGCTTGATCTTGAATTCGGGAAGCACGGCGCCTATCTTGGCGCAGGCCACCTTGAGCCCCGTGCGCACATTGGGCGCGCCGCAGACGATCTGCAGAATTTCCCCAGCGCCCACGTCCACCTTGCAGACGTGCAGGTGATCAGAATTTTCGTGATCCACGCATTCGAGGACATGTCCCACCACCACGCCGGAGAATTCCGGCGCAATGCTCGTCACTTCCTCGACTTCGAGTCCGGCCATCGTGAGCTTCTCGGCGAGCTCCTCCGTCGTGAGGTCCGGATCAATGTAGCTTCTCAGCCACTCTTCAGAAAACAGCATCTTGATTTACTCCGTCCGGTTGAGCTCAGTTGAACTGGCGCAGGAAGCGCAGGTCACCCTCAAAGAAGAGGCGAAGGTCGTCCACGCCATAGCGCAGCATCGTAAGGCGCTCCAAGCCCGAACCAAACGCAAAGCCCACATACTTCTCGGGGTCAAGCCCATAATTTCGAACCACGTTGGGATGCACTTCGCCTGCGCCGGAGATTTCGAGCCAGCGGCCCTTCTTGGGCCCCGTCGTAAAGGCCATGTCCACTTCAACGGAGGGCTCTGTGAAGGGGAAGTAGCTCGGACGGAAGCGAACGATGAGGTCTTCCGTTTCAAAGAAGCGGCGCAGGAAGCTCGCGTACACGCCCTTCAAGTCCGTAAACGAAATGTCCTCGCCGATCCAGAGGCCTTCAACTTGATGGAACATGGGCGAATGGGTGGCGTCGCTGTCCACGCGGTAGGTGCGTCCCGGGGCGATCACCTTGATGGGCGGCTGGTGCGTGCGCGCATAGCGCACCTGCATGGGCGAGGTGTGCGGGCGCAGCGGCAGCTGCAGCCCCGTGCCGTCCTTGCGGTCCACGTAGAACGTGTCCTGCATGGAGCGCGCCGGATGGTTGGGCGGATTATTGAGCGCGGTGAAGCTGAACCAGTCGCTTTCGATCTCGGGGCCGTCGGCCACGTCAAATCCGATGGAGCGGAAAATTTCCTCGATGCGAATCCAGGTGCGCATCACAGGATGGAGCCCCCCCGCCGGAATGCGGCGTCCAGGCAGCGTCACGTCGATTGACTCGGCGGCGAGCCTGGCCTTGAGCTTGGCGGAAGCCAGCGCTTCACGACGCTCATTGAGCGCCGCGTCAATCGCCTGCTTCACGGCGTTGATCGCCTTGCCGCGCTCCTTGCGCTCCTCGGGAGCAAGCTTGCCCAGCTCCTTCATCATGAGGGTCACGGCGCCCGTCTTGCCGAGGTACTTCGCCTTGGCGTCCTCGAGCGCGGCCGGCTGCTCAGCGGCCGCGAAATCGGCCTTGGCCGATGCAATCAATTGTTCTAATTCGTCCATCTTGACTTCTACATGACGAAATCCGACCGGCCGAAACTGCCGGCCGTCGGCGTCGAAATTCGCCTACTCGGGTAAAGGATCGCTGATTATAGAAAAAAACGCTGAAAAATCAAAAAGTTCTTTCAACTGTTTTTTGAAGGCAAGAAAAAAGGGCTCAACCCGTGCTTACGTGATAAGCACTCAGCTGAACCCTTCTCAAGGCGGACGGCCTCCATTAAAAGGCCGTCACGCTTTCCGGCTTGAATTAAGCCAGAGCAGCCTTGGCCTGTTCGACGAGCGCGGCGAAGCCGGCCTTGTCAAACACCGCCATGTCGGCGAGCACCTTGCGGTCGAGCGCAATTTCCGCCTTCTTCAGACCGTTCATGAAACGGCTGTAGGTCATGCCGTTGGCACGGGTCGCCGCATTGATACGAGCGATCCAGAGGCGACGGAAGACGTGCTTCTTGTCGCGGCGGTCGCGGTAGGCGTACTGGCCGGCGCGCATGACAGCCTGCTTGGCAACACGGAAGACGTTGTTGCGGCGCAGACGGAAACCCTTGGCAAGGGCGAGAATCTTCTTATGACGGGCACGAGCCGTCACACCACGTTTCACGCGAGGCATTCTTTATCTCCTCCCTTATTACGCGTAGGGCAGCATACGATGGATGGACTTGCTGTCAGACTCGTGGATGGTGACCATGCCACGGAGGTGACGCTTGTTCTTCGTCGTACGATGGGTGAGAATGTGACGCTTCGTGGCGTGAGCACGCTTGATGGAACCGCCAGCGCGGACCTTGAAGCGCTTGCTCGCAGCCTTCTTAGTTTTCATCTTCGGCATTTGCCGTTTTCCTTCTGATTTGTCGGAACATCAGGCGGCTCCTAGAGTGGAACGCTTCGCTTGAGCCCGCCCCGACTTTTTAAAAGCGGTCCGAATCGATCAGACCGCTTTACGAAAGCTCGTGATTATACACGAAACTTACTTCTTTTTCTTCGGCGCCAGAACCATGATCATCTGACGGCCTTCCATCTTCGGATTCTGCTCGATCTGAGCCTCCTCCGCGAGGTCAGCGCGAATGCGATCCATGATCTGCGCCCCCAGCTGCTGGTGCGCCATTTCACGGCCGCGGTAGCGCAGGGTCACCTTCGCCTTGTCGCCGTCGGCAAGGAAGCGGCGAAGCGCGCGCAACTTCGTCTGGTAGTCATTTTCATCGGTAGCGGGACGGAACTTCACTTCCTTCACCTGAATGACCTTCTGGCGCGCCTTGATTTCCTGCGCCTTCTTCTGCTCCTGATAGCGGAACTTGCCGTAGTCCATCAGGCGGCAGACAGGGGGCTGCGCATTGGGCGCGATTTCGACGAGGTCCACGTCGGCTTCTTCAGCCATGCGGAGCGCTTCGGACGTGCGGACGATGCCGATCTGGGCGCCATCGACGCCGGTCAGTCGAACCTCGGGAACCCGGATCTCATTGTTGATCCGGTGATTGCGATCTTGAGCTATGACAGTACTCCCAAAAATGTTGGGCACAGGCCGCGGCTGTCAGCACGACCTGTGCACTGAAACTTAAGCGGCCGCTTTATTCGTCTTTGTTGACGCGGCGCTTGTCCTCATCGACCACGCGGGCGATGAAATCCTTGAGCGGCATGACGCCGAGGTTGCGGCCGCCGCGGGCACGGATGCTCACGGTGCCGTCCGCCTTCTCCTTGTCGCCGACAACGGCGATGTAGGGAAGCTTCTGCAAGGCAAGTTCGCGGATTTTATAGTTGATTTTTTCACCGCGCAAATCAGTGACGACACGCACGCCGGCGGCCTTCAACTGCGAGGCGACTTCCTTGGCATAGTCCGTCTGCGAGTCCGTAATGGAGGCGACCGCCACCTGCCAAGGCGAGAGCCACACGGGCATGGCGCCTGCATAGTGTTCGATCAGCATGCCGATCCAGCGCTCGAGCGAGCCGAGAATCGCGCGGTGCAGCATCACCGGCACCTTGCGAGTGTTGTCTTCGGCGACGTATTCCGCGCCGAGGCGGCCCGGCATCTGGAAGTCCACCTGAATCGTGCCGCACTGCCAGGCGCGACCCAGGCAGTCCTTCAAATGGTATTCGATCTTGGGGCCGTAGAAGGCGCCCTCGCCCGGGAGCACTTCGTACTCGACGCCGCTGCGGCGCAGGCTCTCAAAGAGGGCCTCCTCGGCCTTGTCCCACACAGCGTCTTCGCCGATGCGCATCTCGGGGCGCGTCGCCACCTTGAAGGCGATGTCGTCAAAGCCGAAGGTGTGATAAACCTCGCGAACGAGCTTCGTGTACGCGACGCATTCGTCCAAAATCTGGTCTTCCGTGCAGAAGATGTGGCCGTCGTCCTGCGTGAAGCCGCGAACGCGCATCATGCCGTGCAGGGAGCCGGAAGGCTCGTTGCGGTGGCAGAGGCCGAATTCGCCGATGCGAAGCGGCAGGTCGCGGTAGCTTCTGAGCCCCGAATTAAAGAGCTGGATGTGGCCCGGGCAGTTCATGGGCTTCAAAGCGTAGTAGCGACTCTCCGACTCCGTCGTGAACATGTTGGAGCGGTACTTCGCCCAGTGGCCGGAGCGCTCCCACAAGGAGCGGTCGATCACCTGCGGCGTGCGCACTTCCTGATAGCCATTGTCCTGATAGACGCGGCGCATCAGCTGCTCGACGACCTGCCAGATGGCCCAGCCCTTCGCGTGCCAGAAGATCATGCCCGGGGCTTCGTCCTGCAAGTGGAAGAGATCCAATTCCTTCCCAAGACGCCGATGGTCGCGCTTTTCAGCTTCGGCGAGCATCTCCAGGTAGGCGTCCTGATCCTTCTGCGCAGCCCAGGCCGTGCCATAGACACGCTGCAGCATTTCATTCTTGCTGTCGCCGCGCCAGTAGGCGCCCGCCACCTTCATAAGCTTGAAGACCTTGAGCTTTCCTGTGGAAGGCACGTGAGGGCCGCGGCAGAGATCGATGAAGTCGCCCTGCTGATACAGGGACAGCGTCTCGCCCGCGGGAATCGACTCGATGATCTCCGCCTTGTAGTGCTCTCCCTTCGCCTTGAAGAACGCCACAGCGGCGTCGCGATCCATTTCGCTGCGCACGATCGGAATGTCCTTCTTCACGAGCTCATGCATGCGAGCTTCAATCGCAGTGAGATCCTCGGGCGTAAAGGGACGCTCGAACTTGAAGTCATAGTAGAAGCCGTTTTCGATCGCCGGTCCGATCGTCACCTGCGCCGTCGGGAAGAGCTCCTTCACTGCCTGCGCCATGAGGTGCGAAGTCGAATGACGAATGATTTCGAGCCCCTCGGCGTCCTTCGCCGTGATCACCGCAAGCGCAGCGTCCTTTTCAAGCTTCGTCGAGAGGTCTACGAGCTTGCCGTCCACCTTGCCGGCGAGCGCCGCCTTCGCAAGCCCCGCCCCAATCGACTGCGCTACATCCGCAACCGTTACACCCGACTCATACTCCCGGCGGGATCCGTCGGGCAGCGTTACCGTGATCATCACGATCTCCTTTCGTCGCCCCCTTCCGCACGAAGGAACAGAGGCGAAACCGTTGACAAAGAAAAACCTAAAAAAAAAGTGCGGCCCGTGGGTCGCACTTTCTGCAGAGAACGTTTTCTGCGCCGCCCGCAAGCCTATTCGCTTGGGGTGTTTGTCGTCTCAGAAGCGAACAAACGATTGCACATACCAGCGTTCCCAAAAAATCCTGGTAGGCACGATTGGACTCGAACCAACGACCCCCACCATGTCAAGGTGATGCTCTAACCAACTGAGCTACGTGCCTGAGATGTGTGGAACTATACAGAGGCTTTTTTCCTTTTGCAAATTCCTGGACCATCTTTTTTCTTGCTGAGCAAGAAACAATTGATTTTATGTAGATCTTTTTTGTGCGTCAAGCGCGACGCGCGCTCATCACCCCATTCAACTCCCGAAGCGCCGCAAGCGTCCGGTTGATGTCCGCCGAGCTGCGCACCTCCACCGAGAAGCGCATGTGCGCGTCCCCCTTCACGTTCATCGTGTTGATGCCCACGATATTCTGCTTTTCACGCATGAAGATTTCGGAGATGTCCTTGATGAGCCCCAGGCGGTCGCGGGCGACGATGAGGATGTCAATCTGATAGACGGCGTCCTCGGTGTTGCCCCAGCTCACCTCGATCATGCGCTCCTGAATGTTCGCAGCAAGGTTCTTCGCGTTGGGGCAGTCGATGCGATGAATCGTCACGCCGCGGCCGCGGGTCACAAACCCCACGATTTCATCCGGAGGCGTCGGATGACAGCAGCGCGCGAGCTGCGTCAGAAGCGACCCCATGCCCACGACGAGCACGCCGTCCTTGCCGCCCGATTTCTGCGACGACCGGACAACCATTTCAGGCTCGGGCTGCGGCTCCGCCTGCTGCGGCTGCAGGGCCTGCTCGATGGAGCGGCCGCTCAGCTCCTCCTTGGAAAACGCAATGCAGAGCGAGTCCACGTCATCGTAGCCCAGACGCTTTGCGAGATCCTCGAGCTTCACCGCGGTCTTTCCGAGGCGCGCGAGCTCCTTGTCCAATTTCTCGCGACCGCTTGTGAGCATTTCCGCAAGCGTCTGCGCATTGAACCACTGGCGCACCTTGGTGCGGGTGCGCGGACTCACGGCAAAACCGAGTTCAGGATTCAGCCAGTCGCGTGACGGCCCGCCCGTCTTTGCGGTGACGATCTCCACCGTTTCGCCCGTCTTGAGCTTGGTGTTCAAAGGCACCATGGCGCCGTTCACGCGAGCCCCGCGGCAACGGTGGCCGAGCTCGGTGTGCACCTGGTACGCAAAGTCAATGGGCGTGGCGCCGCCCGGCAATTCCACCACGCGCCCCTGCGGCGTCAGCGCATAGACATGATCATCTTCGAGCCCCGGCTTTTTCGGGGGTTCCACGTCGCTGTGCCAAGCAAGAATCTGACGCAGCCACGCAACGCGCTGCTCTTCGGCTTCGGCGCCCTTGTCCTTGTTGGAGTTTCCGGTCTCCTTGTAGCGCCAGTGCGCCGCTACGCCGAGCTCGGCGAATTCGTGCATGGCGCGAGTGCGGATCTGAATCTCCACGGGCTTGCCAGAAGGATCCGTCACCACCGTGTGCAGCGACTGGTAGCCATTGGGCTTCGGGTGGGCAATGTAGTCGTCGTACTCCTTGCTCAACACCGTGAAGTGCTTCTGCACGATGGAGAGCACTTCGTAGCAGTGCTCCACCGTGTCCACGATGATGCGCATGGCGCGGATGTCAAAGAGCTGGTCAAACCGCAGGTGCTTTCTCACCATCTTCTTGTAGATGGAGTAGATGTGCTTCGGGCGCCCGCTCACCTCGGCCTGAATGTTCTCTTCGCGCAAAAGGAGCTTGATGCGGTCCACGCAGTCCTGCATGAACTTGAGCCGCTCCTCGCGGGATTCGTCGAGCTCGTGCGCAATTTCGCCGTAGATCTTTGGCTCGGTGAAGCGAAGCGACAGATCCTCGAGCTCCCACTTCATCTGCCAAATGCCCAAGCGGTTCGCCAAGGGCGAATAAAGCGCGAGCGTCTCACGGCCATAGTCCGACGCCCCCGGCGCCCCGGACGCCGCGAACCACCGCAGCGTCTGCAGGCGGCTTGCGAGCCGCAGCACCACAACGCGCAGGTCGTGACACATCGCGAGCAGCATGCGCCGCAGCGCCTCGGGCTGATAGGCGGCGTCCGCCTCCTTCGTGCCGCCGCGGGCGCGCTTGCTCAGAGCGGAAAGCCGCTGCAAGTCCGTCACCAGCTGCAGCACCACCTTGCCGAACGTCTTCTCGATCCAGTCCTCCGGATCATGCACGCAGTCCGCCACGCTGAAAAGATAGGCCGCGCAGATGAGCTCCTCATCTTCACGGACGCTTCTCAGAATCTCCGCCATGCCGTCGGCATGCGCGAGGCGGTCCTCCCCAGTGAAAAGCTTCTGATTCTGATAAAGCGGCTCCACCAGACGGCGGGCCAGACGCCAGTCGGCCGCTCCTTGAACGGCCGGAGTCTCTTGTTCAATCTTCGTGTCGGTCATAGCACTCTTCGCATCCGTTGCACGGCCGCCTCCGCCAAGGGAGGCGACCGATTCATCTTTATTAAACTCCAGATGATTGTAGCGGCGGCCAATACAAAATTTGCCTATGACCCGCTTCGAAATGTTTCGAACCGTCAGAAGATCTCGCGATAGCGCACGCCAAAGCTCGCCGCATGAGAGCCGTAGGCTCCCGCCTCCGCCGAGCCGAAAATCGTCATGCACCAATCGTACGGCTTCGTTTTCCCGGAATTCTTTGCTCCGAATCCAAAAATGCCGCCTTCCATGATCGGCTCGCGACCGCGGTCTGAAATCGTGAGCGACAAGCCGCCCGTCGCATGCCAGCGGCCGCCCGAATGAAAGGACTTCTTTGACACCGCCGTGCCTTCGGCGAGCTTGGAGGACACCGTCCAATCCGTATCTCCTGCGTAGACCGTGAGTCCAGCATTCATCCCCGGCTCCACGTTGTAGCCAAAAACGGTGAAGCGCCCCGACACGTCAAGGTGCCCGCGCGCGTGCCAGACCTGACGGTTGTCCACGCTCTGCTCAAAGCCGATCCCGGATCGCGTTCCAAGCTGATCCGTGAGAGCAACGTCGCCTTTTCGCATGCGGCTCTGCTCCCAGCCGATCGAAAACGCCGGCCGAATGTGCATGGTGCTCTCCATGGCGTAGTGAGCTTTCCAGCCAACGTCCGCCGTGAGGTGTCGGAATTCAGGCTCTGTCTTCACTCGATACCCGGAACTGATTCGCGTCGCCTCCGCCTGCGTCTGAGAATACGTCGCGGCCGCAAAAAGCTGATGCCGGTCATTGACGGCGTAGCTGAGCGACGCGGAGGCGGCTGCCAGCGTCAGAGAAGCATTTTTGATATCCGGTGTTTCAATGTCCGCCGTCGCCCCAGATACCGCCAGCGTGCCAATCAGGTTCGGCGTAAAGCGATAATCCGCCCCCAGCGTGCCGCCATAGAAATCTTCGCTGCTGTCTCGCTTGGCGCCGGAACACAACTTGTCCGTCGAACCATGCCCCATGTACGCCGAGACCCACCAATAAAGATCTGCCTCCGTCTCCATGCCCGATTCGTGGCTGAGGATCGTTTCATGCGTCCGTCGCTGCGCGTTGTCCACCGACTTCAGCAAGCCGGCGGCGCCCGCCAGAAAGACCGTGTCGTCAAATTCCCTTGCAGCCAATGTCTCCGCTTGAACGGAAGCCACCGACATCATGATATTGCGCATGAACTGAGCGCCGATCGGAACAATCGCCACTGTTTTTGCGCTCTCCGAAGCTGACGTCTCCGCCGCAACAGCGACCGCTTCTTCAGCCGCCGTCGGCGTCACGAAATACGACTCCGCCTCCTCTGCGACCTCTCGGGCTGCAAGCCCCGACATGGTTGCCCACGGACGTCGCTCAATAGAAACCGTACCACCGGAAAGACTGATCTTGCTGAGAAAAGGCGAATTAGCGATCATCACCGTCGTACTGTCATTCCAGGTCTCATCGAGCTCCAGTTCAAACTGCCCTCCGTCCCATCCGACGAGATAAAGTTCGGCGCCCGCCTGCGCCGTCACTAGAACGGGCGACGAGCTCTCGTCGTCTTCCGCCAACAGCATGACCGCGCTCGACTCGTCAGCTGCCATGTCCAAAATCCACCGGCCTTTGGAACCAATGACCACTTTCGGATCCTCATCGAATGCCACCGAAACAGGCTCCGCGGTCCCCACCGCAACGGCAACGCCCTTGCCAAGTCCGTCAACCAGCGGTGCGCTCGTCACGAGCGTGGCTCGTCCTGCCCCATCTTGAATCTCGGCATCAGTGATGGCGGCTTTGAGTTTCTTCACTCCTTCCTCACCGCTCCCCGCATACTTGACGTAAGCAGCATCCCCAAGCACCAGAGCGCTGTTACCCTCCAGACAAACGCTCAGGGTGCTCGTTTGCTCAGATACCTGCCCATCATGAAGGATGTCTTTTACCGCCAGAATGGCGCCACTACCTGACGTGCTCCCTGATATTGATCCATCAAACCCATGGAGAACCAATTCCGCCCCGTCAAATCCTGCGAACGAGCTCCACTCCAACGTCTCAACTGCCATGAACCCCGACTTCATGTCCAGCTGCGAAATGCTCTGACTGTCATCCAAAGGGGCTGAAAAACTCAGTCTCTCCACTTTATGAAGCAGTGTGCCTGGGGCTCCATACCACGCCGCTGTTCCCATCACTGTCATCTGATACGTCAAGTCCGTATCCGCCACATAAACCGCCAGATTGCTCCCGACCAACCCCAGCTGTCCAATCCCTTTGATGCTTTGCCAATTTTCTGGTCCGCCGACCATGACACCACTGCCGTAGACGTACAGCCCATAGGGGTCTACTTCGTTCTGCGGTTCATCAGGTTCATCATAATCGACCCCCGAATCACTGCACGCCTCTCCCGCACAATCCCAGTAGATGTAGTTTCCCTCCGCCGTCTTCACGGCGTTGATCGCGGCGGCCGGTTCAGCCAGCGAGAGAAACACAGCGGCGAGCACCGCCTCGGCAACAAGTGAGTACTTCATAGCGTTTCCAGCTCCATAGGAACAAACAAGGGGTTGGACAAAGCGCCTTCGCCAACGACAACGCCGCCGGAACCTTGCGGGTTCACAGCGGCGTCAAGCCTCGAATTCCGGGAGCCGGGCGGCTCCGTGACTCAAGGGCTCGGGAGGCGTCCGCCTCAGCGGGCGGGCGCGCTCCCCATCGTTTCGTCGGCTTCTTGAAGCACTACATCGCTAATCAGAGGAACAGCAAGTCCATGACAAGGAAAGTGGGGAAGAGAATGCCGACAGACCAGAGCATGTAGCCGAAGAAGCTCGGCATCTGGATGCCACGCTCTTTGGCGATGGCCACTGTCATGAAATTAGGTGCATTGCCGATGTACGTCACGGCGCCCATGAACACCGCGCCCATCGACACGGCGGCAAGCGTTCTCGCATGCTCGGTCATGAGGGCAGCGGGGTCGCCGCCCGCCAGATTGAAGAACGCCAGATAGGTCGGGGCGTTGTCAAGGAAGGCAGAGAGCGTGCCGGTAAGCCAGAAGAACATCACGTTGTTGAATTCGCCCGCTTCATTTGTGACGAGAGCGACGAGCGGCGCAAAGGCGCCCGCCGCGCCCGCGCGCAGCATTTCGAGCACCGGCACGATGCAGATGAAGATGCCGAAAAAGAGCTTCGCCACTTCCAAAATGGCGTCCCAGTTGAACTGGTTCGCCTCACGCGCCTTCTTGGGCGTCGTCACGAGGGACAGCACGGCAAAGAGCACAAAGAGCGAGTCGCGCACGAGGCCGGGGAGCGTCATGTGCACGGAGAGCACTTCAAAGTGAACGTCGCTCTTCCAGATGCCGCTCATCAGTACGGCGCCCACGATGCCCGCAAGCCACAGGAAGTTGATCGCGCCGTCGATTCCAAAGGGCACCTTTTCCGCCGGCGCCTTGAAGGAGCCTTCGGCCACTTCCTTGCGATAGAAGTAGCCGTCGATCGCAAGGTACACGGCGGTGAGCACCGCCAGCACAAGAAGCAGCGGCGGCAGCAAGTGAATCGTCGTCCAGAAGAAGTCAACGCCTCTCAAGAACCCCAGGAACAAGGGGGGATCGCCCAGCGGGGTGAGGCAGCCGCCGATGTTGGCGACGATGAAAATGAAGAAGATGAAGGTGTGCGTCTTGTAGCGGCGGTTTTCGTTGGCTGCAATGAGGGGGCGCAGCATCAGCATCGCAGCCCCTGTCGTCCCCATGAGGTTCGCAAAGAACGCGCCGATCAAAAGGAACGCTGCGTTCACCACGGGGCGGCCGACAAAGCTTCCCTTGATGTGAATGCCGCCCGCCACCACAAAGAGCGCGCCCACAAAAAGCAGGAACGGCACATAGTCGCCCAGAATGGCGTGGGCGATCGCCCCCGTCGCGGTGTGCGCCCCGTAGGCCACAAAAAGAGGAATCGCGCAGCAGAGCGCCCAGAAAATCGACACTTTGCCGAAGTGGTGGTGCCAGAAATCCGGCACGAAAAGCGGGCAAAGCGCGATGGAAAGAAGGATGCCGGCGAAAGGCAACGCCCACCAGAGCGCGAGATCCGCTCCGTTGATCGATGCAGCCTGACTCACGGCGGGGAGCGCCGCGGCCGCAGCTGCCAAAGCGAGTTTCCTAAACAAGATAAATCCTCGTTTTTCGTTGTGGACGTAGCACAGAAGTCTTCCCATGCGTCGTCCGATTGTATCTAAAAAATATGATGATTCGGCAAAAAGCCTCTTCTTTCATACGTCAGGAGTAAATCGTAAGACTTAGTTACACCTCAGTCAGTAATACCAAAGACTTGCTTCAGGTACGCGAGGTACGTCGGATCCTCGCACATCCCCTTTCCGGGGGTGTCTGAAATCTTCGCCACGGGCTGGCCGTTGGCGCGGATCATCTTCACGACGATGTTCAAGGGCTGCGGCCCCAGATCGTTCATGAGATTGGTGCCGATCCCAAAGCCCACGCCGATGCGATGATTGAACCGGCGGTAAAGCTCAATGACGCGCGGCACGGTCAAGGCGTCCGAAAAGATGAGCGTCTTTCCGCGCGGATCGCACTTGTTGTGCCGGTAGTGCTCAATCATCTTCTCGCCCCAGACAAAGGGATCGCCCGAATCATGGCGCGCGCCGTCAAAGAGCTTGCAGAAGAACATGTCAAAGTCCTTCAGGAAGGGCTTCATTCCGTAAACGTCGGACAGCGCGATTCCTAGGTCGCCTCGGTACTCCTTTGCCCACATTTCAAACCCGTAGACCTGGCTGTCCCTCAACCGCGGCCCCAGCGCCTGGCAGGCCTGCAGATATTCATGCGCCATGGTGCCAATCGAGGTGAGTCCGTAGCGGCGCGCGAGATCCACGTTGCTCGTGCCTGCAAACTTCTCGCGGCCAAGCTCAGCGATGAGCGTTTCCGTCACCGTCTGCTGCCACGTGCGGGAGAAGCGCCGGCGCGTGCCGAAGTCGCTGATCTTGAGGTTGCCGTTGTCGGGCTCGGTCAAGAGAAGACGAATTTTTTCCCGCAGGCGCCGCAGCCCCTCCTCCGTGTCCGGCACCGGCATCTTGTGCCGAAAGTAAACCTCGTTCACGATGGCAAGCACCGGAATTTCAAAGAGTATGGTGTGAAGCCACGGCCCTTCAATCAGAATGTCGATGCCGTTCGGGGCCGACGGATCCGCCTTCACCGAGATGTACTTCTCCTTCAAGTGAAAGAGGCTCAGAAAGTCCACAAAGTCGCTCTTCATGAAGCGAAGCCCCGCAAGGTACGCGAGCTCCTCCTCCTTGAAGCGCAGGCTGCACAAGTGACGGATCTCCTCCCGAATCTCATCAACATAAGGCGACAAGTCCACCCCCTCGTTGCGGCAGCGAAAGCGGTACGCCACCTCCGCACTCGGAAACTGATGCAGCACGCACTGCATCATCGTGAACTTGTAGAGATCGGTGTCGAGAAGCGATTCAATGATCATCGTTGCGCAAACGCCCGGCGGCTTAGGGCCCCGGGCGCTCGCTCCTCCTTATATTTTCATCTGCTCCAAAGCCGCCCGATAGACGGCCGAAGCCTCAAGCGTTGCGCGATCCGCCGCCATCGGCCGCGGCGCAATGCGCCGCCAGCGCTCTTCAAACGGAGGCGTCGTCTGCCACGAGAGTCCCGCCAAGAGCTCATCCGTGTCTTCGGGCGCGTTGCAAATGATGAGCGCGTCGCACCCGGCCGCGAGCGCCTTCTGCGCCCGCTCCACGATGCCGCCCTCCTTTTTTGCGCCCTGCATGGAGAGGTCGTCCGAAAAAATGAGGCCGGTGAAGCCCAGTTCGCTGCGAAGCACGTCCTGCAAGAGGCGCTTTGAGAACGTCGCCGGGACCTCATCAATCATCGGGTACAGAACATGCGCCGTCATCACGGAGGCGAGCCCCGCGCCAAGCCAGCCGTAGGGCTTCACATCCTCGCCAAGCACGTTTCCGGCCGCCCTCTCATCCTCGGGAAGCGCCTTGTGGCTGTCCGCCTCCGCCCAGCCGTGGCCGGGGAAATGCTTGCCGCAGTTCGCCATTCCGGCCGTCATCATGCCAAGCGTCACGGCGCGAGCCATGGCGGCGACGTCGCGGGGATCCGCTCCCAGCGACCGCTCGCCGATAATGGCGCTGCGCCCCCAGTCCAAGTCGAGCACCGGCGCAAACGTGAAGTCCACGCCGCAGGCAAGAAGCTCCGCCGCCATCACAAAACCCGCGGCCGTCAGCGCTCGCTCTGCGGCCTGCGGATCCTTCTTTCGCAAGTCGCCATAGGCGCGCATCGCGGGAATTTCAGTAAAGCCCTCGCGAAAGCGCTGCACGCGGCCGCCCTCGTGATCAACGCCGATCAGCAGGCCAGGCTTGGCGGCATGAATCGCCGCCGTGAGGCGCGAGAGCTGCTCGGGGTTTTCGTAGTTGCGGGTGAAGAGAATCACCATGCCGGTCAAGGGATGGCGGATGCGGCGAAGATCGTCTTCGGTGAGTTCGGTTCCGGCGATGTCAAGCACCACCGGGCCGTTCGTGAGAGGAAGCATCACGCGACGCTCCCTTAAAAGCCCGCCGCCGCAATGCGGTCGCGCGCGCGAAGGCAGATGCCGTTGTAGCGGCCCACGGTCTCCGTGATGCCGTATTCGAGCGCTTCGCCAATCAGCGCGTGTCCGATTGACACTTCGTCAATCCAGCGGCAGGCGACCAAAAGCTCTTCCAGGTTCGCCAGGCTCAGGTCGTGCCCGGCGTTGATCCCGAGCCCCGCTTCGTGCGCGGCCAGGGCCGCCTCCGCATACTGCGCCAGCGTCGCCACTGCGTCCGTCGTGCCTCGCGTCGCGGCGTAGGAGGCCGTGTAGAGCTCGATGCGATCCGCGCCGACTTCCTTTGCTAGACGCATGTTTTCCGCCACCGGATCCATGAAGAGGCTCACGCGCACGCCGAGATCCTTCGCCTCCTTCACGAGCTTTTCAAAGGCGGCGCCGTTTTTCGCAAGGTCACAGCCATGGTCGCTCGTCAACTGCGTCTCGTTGTCCGGCACGAAGGTGGCCTGCGCCGGATGCACGCGGCGCACATGATCCATGAGATTCATGAAGGGGTTCCCTTCGATGTTGAACTCCCGCCCAGGCCACGCCTTCAGAAGGCGCGAAAGGGAGTCCACGTCCGACGGGCGAATATGCCGCTCGTCGGGTCTCGGGTGCACGGTAAGCCCGGCCGCCCCGGCCTTGAGCGCCATGGCGCCAAAAAGCGCGGGGTTGGGCGTATTGCCCTCGCGGGCGTTTCTCAAAAGCGCCACCTTGTTGAGGTTGACGGAAAGATTAGTGAGCATTCAGTGCTCCGAGTAAAAAATTTCAGGCTGGTCAAAAGGTCTTCCAGTCCGCCATGGTGCGGCGCACCGAGAGCCCGTTGCCGCCTACATAGTAGCCGATCACGGCTCGCAGAACATTACGCGAAGGCACGAGCACCGAAGCTTCCGAAAAGTCCCTAGTCAAAAGCGCCTTCACAACAGCGGCGGGCACCGGCCTTTCGCCGGGCGTCTCGGGCGAAGCGTCCGCCACGGGAATCAGAACGCCGTCTCTTAAAAAGCAGTCCGTGAAGACGTCGCCGGCATCCGCCTGCTGCGCCCATCCCGCCTGCCGCAGCACGTCCACTTCAAATTCACGAAGCGTCCGCTGCACGCCCGCGCCCTGACAGAGCGCCGTAAGGGTCCGGGTGTAGCAGTCAAAGAGTTCGGGCTGCGGCTCCTCGCGCATCGTAAATCGAAGGACAAGCTCGTTTGCGTAAAAGCCGGACAGCAACGCGCCGCTCGCCGCGGGCTGCAGGCTGCCCAGCCACCGGGCGGCCGTGAGGTTTCGCACCTCGCCTGCACCAGAATAGTTGATGAGGAGGGGGCAGAACGGATTGATGAGGCCTCGAAACTGGCCGCCCGGGCGCTTTGCACCGCGAACGGCGAGCACCTGACGGCCGTGGCGCCGCGTGAAGCACTCGGCAATGACGCTCGACTCCTTCCAAGGGCGGGCGGTGAGCACGAAGGCCGGATCGTCCTTCACGCGCAGAACGCGACGGTCGGCGTCCCGGCGCTCCAGCTCATGCAGCGCCGCCGCGGCGCTCGCCTCGAAGTCGACTGTCTGCCCCTCCGGCGCTTCCTCAGTCATACCCAAGAGTTTTGAGCGCCCGAACGTCATCGCTCCAGCCGCGCCGCACGCGCACCCAGACGTTGAGGTGCACATGCTTTCCCAGCATCTCTTCAATGTCGGCGCGCGCAAGGCGCCCGATTTCACGCAGCTTGGCGCCGCCTTCGCCGATCACCATCGGCTTGTGGCTTTCGCGCTCAACAATGAGGCAGGCATCGATTTCCGCAGACTTCTCCTCTTCCTGCCACTTTTCAATCTGAACGGCCGTGCCGTAGGGAAGCTCGTCGCCCAAGAGCCGGAAGGCCTTTTCACGGATTGTCTCCGCCGCGAGGAACCGGGGCGAGCGATCCGTATACATGTCGGGGTCGTAGTAGGGGACGGACTCTGGCAGAAGCTTCTTCACCTCGTCCACCACCTCGTTGCAGCGCTTGTTTTTTTCCGCTGACACCGGCACGATCGCTGCAAACGGAAATTTCTGCATCGACTCCGCCATGAGTGGCAGAAGCGCATCGCGGTTTTTCATCTGGTCAATCTTGTTCAAGACCAGAATGACGTTCGTCTGCTTGGGATTCAAGAGCTTCAGAACATTCAAGTCGTCTGCGCGCCAGCCCTGGGCGTCAATCAAAAAGAGCACCGCGTCCACTTCAGCGAGGGTGTTTCTCACCGTGCGATTCATGCGGTTCAAGAGCTGCGAGGTGTACTTGGACTGAAAGCCCGGCGTGTCCATGAAAATGAGCTGCGCATCCGGGTACGTCACCACGCCCAGCACCCGATCGCGGGTGGTCTGGGGCTTCTTTGAAGTGATCGACACCTTTTCGCCCACGATGGCGTTGATCAAGGTCGACTTCCCGACGTTGGGGCGGCCGATCACCGCCACGTAGCCGCACTTGAAGGGCGTTTCCGTCGTCTTTGTCATGTCTTCCATCAGCACTTTGCCTCCTCAGCCTTGATGCGCTCCAAGACCTTTGCCGCTGCCGCCTGCTCCGCGGCGCGCCGGCTCTTCCCGTCGCCCGTCTCGCGAATGCCGCCAAAAAGCGACACTTCGCAGGCGCAGCAAAAGGTCTGCTCGTGCGCCGCCCCCGTCGTGGACACCACGCTGTAGGCGGGAATCTTCTCGTGCAGAGACTGAAGGTATTCCTGCAGCTGGGTCTTCGCGTCCTTTGCAAAGCGCTCGGGCCGCACGTTCCCCGCCGCAAGAATCGGCTCATAAAGCCTCAGGATCACGCGCTGCGCCGCTTCAAAGCCAGCGTCCAGGAACACGGCGCCAAAGACCGCTTCACAAGCGTCCGCGAGAATCGACGGACGCGAGGCGCCTCCCGTCTTCAATTCGCCTTCGCCCAGACGGATGAATTCGCCGATCTTGATCTCGGCTGCAATTTCATCCAAAGTCTTTTCACAGACGAAGTTCGCGCGGGTGCGCGACAGAACGCCCTCGGTGTAATGGGTGTCGCGCAGGAAAAGCGCATGCCCCACGACGCAGTTCAGCACCGAGTCGCCCAGAAACTCGAGCCGCTCGTTGTGATCGGCCGCAAAGCTGCGGTGCGTCACCGCTCGCGCGAGCAAGGCCTTGTTCTTGAACTTGTAGTCGATTCTCTCTTCCAGAATCGAGAGATCCATCAAACGCTGTCCGGTCATGTTTTTTTACTTGAAAGAACCGATGCGGGTCATGTCCCCGAAATTAGCCCAGATGAAGAAGGCGCGGCCCACGAGGTAGCTGTCAGGCACGACGCCCCAGTAGCGGCTGTCTTCACTGTTGTCGCGGTTGTCGCCCATCATGAAGTAGTGGCCCGCGGGCACCTTGCATTCAAAGCCGTCGTCAAAGTAGCGGCAGGCTTCAAGCCCCCGGTCGTACGGTCCGCCGCGCACCGCTGCCGGAGCGCGGTCGTCCACCGCCATCAAGTGCTTCACGTCGCCCAAGGCTTCCTCGCGCTCCGAGAGCGTCACGAGCGTGTCGGGATCCACCCAGTCGCCCACCGCCGTCTGCTTTTGCTCGACGCCGTTGATCGAGAGCACCTTGTTCACATAGGTCACCGTGTCGCCGGGCAAGCCAACAACGCGCTTGATGTAGTCCACCTTCGGATCCATCGGGTACTTGAAGACCACGACGTCGCCGCGCGCGGGACTCCCAACGGGAAGAATCTTCACGTTCACCACGGGCAGACGAACGCCGTAGTCAAACTTGTTCACCAGAATGAAGTCCCCGATGTGCAGCGTGGGGAGCATCGAGCCCGACGGAATGCGAAAGGGCTCAAAAAGGAAGGAGCGCAGCAAAAAGACGACGAGGATCACCGGAAAGAGTCCCGCGGTGTAGTCCACCCACCAAGGCTCCTTCATCGCTTCGCCCATCACGGCGCTGCGAGTCTGCAGCACCGCAACGTCGCCACGGGCGACCGCCTCGGCGTTCGCCTGATCAAATTCACGGCCCGCAGCCTCAGCGTTGGCGCGACGCGCCTTGCTCCAGAACTTCTTGTCCAACGCCCACATGACGCCGGTGAAGACCGTGAGCACAAAGAGAATGAGAGAAAAATCCATTTTCCAAATCCGTTTACTTCTTGTCGTCCACCTGCAGGATGGCGAGGAACGCTTCCTGCGGAATCTCCACGCTGCCCACCTGCTTCATGCGCTTCTTGCCCGCCTTCTGCTTTTCCAGAAGCTTCTTCTTTCGCGTGATGTCGCCGCCGTAGCACTTGGCGAGCACGTTCTTTCGGAGGGCCTTCACGTTTTCGCGGGCAATGATGTTGCCGCCGATCGCCGCCTGAATCGCCACGTCGTACATCTGGCGCGGAATGAGGCTTCTCAGACGCGTCACGATGTCGCGGCCGCGGGAGACGGCGTTCGTGCGGTGCACGATGGAGCTCAGGGCGTCCACGCGGTCGCCGTTGATCAGCATGTCGACCTTCACCACGTCGCTTGCGCGGTATTCCTTGAATTCGTAGTCCATCGAAGCGTAGCCGCGGGTGATGGACTTCATGCGGTCAAAGAAGTCCAGCACGATTTCCGCCAAGGGAAGCTCATAGGTGAGGTGCACCTGGCGGCCGTGGTAGGCCATGTTGATCTGGATGCCGCGCTTTTCCTGACAGAGCTTCATCACCGTGCCCACGTAGTCGTTGGGCACGAAAATCGTCACCGTGTCGACGGGCTCGCGGATTTCCGCGATCTTGTCCACGGGCGGCAGCTTGCTCGGATTCTCCACGCGCACGACTTCGCCGTTCGTCATCAGAACCTCGTACACGACGGACGGCGCCGTCGTGATGAGATCCATGTCGTACTCGCGCTCGAGACGCTCCTGCACGATGTCCATGTGCAAAAGCCCCAGGAACCCGGCGCGAAAGCCGAACCCCAGCGCCTGCGAGACTTCGGGCTCAAACTTCAGGGCGGCGTCGTTCAACTGCAGCTTTAAAAGCGCTTCGCGCAGCGCGTCGTACTGGTTCGACTCCACGGGGTAGAGGCCTGCGAACACCTGCGGCTTCACTTCCTTGAAGCCCGGCAAGGGTTCGGCCGCGGGATTCGCCGCCCCCGTGATCGTGTCGCCCACGCGCGCGTCCTTCAATTCCTTGATGCCGGAAACGACAAACCCCACTTCGCCCGGCTTCAGAGAGTCGCGCTCCTTCGCCTTGGGCGTGAAGACGCCCACCTGCTCCACAAGGTGCGTGGCCCCCGTCGCCATCAGCATCACCTTGTCCTTCGGACGGATGACGCCGTTGATGACGCGCACGAGCGTGACGATGCCCACGTAGTTGTCAAACCAGCTGTCGATGATAAGGGCCTGCAGCGGCGCATTCTCATCGCCCTTCGGGGGCGGCACGTCAGTCACGACGCGCTCCAAAATATCCTCAATGCCCATGCCGGTCTTCGCGGAGCAAAGCACCGCGTCAGTGGCATCGATGCCAATCACGTCCTCGATCTCTTCCTTGGCGGCGTCTGGGTTGGCGCTGTTCAAGTCCATCTTGTTTAAAACCGGCACCACCGAAACGCCCAAGTCGATCGCGGTGTAGCAGTTGGCAACGGTCTGCGCCTCAACGCCCTGCGTTGCGTCAACGACGAGAAGCGCCCCTTCGCACGCCGAGAGCGATCGGCTCACTTCGTAAGAGAAGTCAACGTGCCCCGGGGTGTCGATGAGATTCAATTCATAGACTTTTCCATCACGGGCCTTGTACTTTAAAGACGCCGTCTGGGCCTTGATGGTGATGCCGCGCTCGCGCTCCAAGTCCATGCTGTCCAAAACCTGTTCGCTCATTTCGCGGGAGGAAAGCCCGCCGCAGTGTTCAATGAGACGGTCGGCAAGCGTGGATTTGCCGTGATCGATGTGTGCAATGATGGAAAAGTTGCGGATGTTGTCCATGAGTGGTGACCGGTTGATCGCGCGCACGCCCGCTTTTTAAAGCGAGCGGACACGCCGAAGGCATCGATCTGCACGTCAATTGTTTTTGATGTGCACGCCGATGCCCAAAAAGTGAAAGGGATTTTAACAAACGCCGCCGCCCTCTCCCGCAGCGCAAAGCCCGTCAGCAAAGCCTTTTTGCAACAGATTCCGACGAAGGCCGTCGCAAGCGAACTAGGTCTGTGGTAGTAGTTCTTTTGCTTGATCGATCTCGCATCCCCTCATTCCAGCCCAGCCATTCGGACTAATACTCCAAAAAGGAATAGCGCTTTCTACTTAACTAAAGCTACCGCAAAACCGCAATTTTGTTCAGATTTTCCCCGACTACCCCAAAGGGATAGCCTCCTTCGCTATTCACATGAAGAATAGCGCCATCCCTTGCAATCATTGGCCTCACGGCCGATTGACGGTCTTTTTCACGCGCGTGAAAATCGCCCCGCTACACAGGAAAAAAAACTTCGTTTGTCCGAGGGATTTCCCTCAATGCAAACGACGACGGCTCGGTCCCCTCCGAGTCGCAGATCCCGAACAATTACTCCAGGAGACAATCCATGGAACTTTCCCGCAGAAGTTTCCTCAAGCGCGGTCTCGCTTTCGGAACGGGCGCGGCGGCCGCCGCTCAGGCTTCGGCCCAGACGTCCCACGCCAAGGCACCGTACAAGCTTCGCAACGTGAAGGAAGTGACGAACATCTGCTGCTACTGCTCCGGCGGCTGCGGCACGATCTGCTCCTCGCGCGACGGCGAGCTCATCAACCTCGAAGGCGATCCGGATCATCCCGTGAATCTCGGCGGCCTGTGCCCGAAGGGCGCCGCCATGTGGGGTCTTCGAAACGTCGTCACCGCGGACCGCAAGGCGAAGCTTCACCCCGACCGTCCTCTCTACCCGATGGTGCGCCGTCCCG
Source organism: Acutalibacteraceae bacterium (assembly GCA_963647785.1). Classification (GTDB taxonomy): domain Bacteria; phylum Pseudomonadota; class Gammaproteobacteria; order Burkholderiales; family Burkholderiaceae_F; genus Duodenibacillus. Next base: position 22,581 of record CAVJBF010000001.1, on the reverse strand, counting down.
GCAAGAAGGACTGGGAGCGCCTCTCCTGGGATCAGGCGATTGACGAAATCGCCCGCCACATGAAGAAGACCCGCGACGCCACCTTCGTAGAGAAGGAAGAAGGCATCACGGTGAACCGTTGCGACGGCATCTCCTGCTTTGGCGCAGCGCAGCTCAACACCGAAGAGGGGTGGCTTGTGCAGAAGTTCGCCCGCTCCATGGGCGTTCTTTCGATCGACAACCAGACGCGCGTCTGCCACTCCTCCACGGTGGCGGGCCTTGCTCCCTCCTTCGGCCGCGGCTCCATGACGAGCCACTGGTGCGACTTCGCCAACTCCGACGTCATCATGTCGATTGGCTCCAACAACGTCGAAAACCATCCGCTCTCCTCCCGCTGGGTCGAGCGCGCGCAGGACAAGGGCGCGACGTGGATCGTGGTGGATCCCCGCTTCAGCCGCTCCGCTGCGCAGGCCGACATCTACGCCCGCATCCGTCCGGGCACCGACATCGCCTTCTACGGCGGCCTCATCTACTACATCATCACCCACAAGCTCTACCAGAAGGAATACATCCTTCACTACACGAACGCGGCGTGCCTGCTGCGTCCGGACTACCAGTTCAACGAAGAGACCGGTCTCTTCTCGGGCTGGGATCCGGAAACGAAGCGCTACGACAACGAAACGTGGGGCTATGACGTTGAGAAGAAGGTGGCCTGGGACACGACGCCGGGCTCGGCCTTTGCGTGGGTGAACGACCCCAACGTGCCGAAGTTCAAGACGCCGGACCTGAAGCTTCTGAAGCGCGACATGACGCTCGAAGATCCCAATTGCGTTCTGAACGTGATGAAGCGCCACTACTCGCGCTACACCCCGGAAATGGTGCATCGCGTGACCGGCATGGACATGGACGTCATGATGAAGGTCTGGGAGACCTTCGCTTCGACGGGCCGTCCCGACAAGGCGGGCTCCATTCTCTACGCTCTGGGCCAGACCCAGCACAGCTACGGCTCTCAGAACTGCCGCGCAATGTGCGTGGTGCAGCTTCTCCTGGGCAACATCGGCATCGCGGGCGGCGGCATCAACGCCCTTCGCGGCGAACCGAACGTGCAGGGTTCGACCGACGTGGGCGCGAGCTCTCATCAGGCCCCGGGCTATCTCGCGTGGCCCACGGCCGCGAAGCACCCGACGCTGGCGAAGTACCTCTCCACGGAAACCTACGCCGCGGGCTACTACTCCAACAAGCCGAAGTTCTGGGTCTCTGCGCTCAAGGAATGGTTTGGCGACTACGCCACGGTGGAAAACGACTACTGCTACGACCTCCTTCCCAAGATCGCTCCCAAGAAGGACTACGGCGACTTCTCCACGATCATGTCCTTTAACGACATGCGTGACGACAAGGTGAAGGGCTACATGTGCTGGGGCATGAACCCAGCGCACTCCACCCCGAACGCAAAGCACGCCCGCCACGCGATGGCAAAGCTCGACTGGCTCCTCGTCGCCGACTGGTTCCAGACGGAAACGTCGCTTTTCTGGTGCGCGCCCGACATGAAGCCCGAAGAGGTGCAGACCGAGGTCTACTTCCTTCCTGCGGCCCTCATCTATGAAAAGATCGGCTCCATCAACAACTCCGGCCGCTGGATCCAGTGGCGCGAGAAGGCGGTGGAACCCCCGGGAGAATGCAAGAGCGACTTCGAGATGATGATGCTCATCTGGGACAAGCTCTGCGAGCTCTACAAGAAGGAAGGCGGCGCCTGCCCCGACCAGATTCTGAAGTCGAACTTCAACTACCGCATCAACGGCAAGCCCGACCTTCGCGCCCTCGCCTGGGCCCTGAACGGCTACGACTACAAGAGCGGCAAGCTCCTGCCCGGCTACACGCAGCTGAAGGCGGACGGCTCCACGGCCTGCGGCATCTGGATTTTCTCCGGCTACTACAACAACGAAGCCGAGAAGATGGATCCGATGAAGCAGCCCTGCACCCGCCGCAGCAAGTCCGACCCCTCGGGCCTGGGCCTCTTCCCGCAGTGGTCCTTTGCGTGGCCTGCGAACCGCCGCATCCTTTACAACCGCGCCTCCGCCGACCCGCAGGGCAAGCCCTGGGATCCGAAGCGCACGCTCGTCGAATGGAAGGGCGATCACTGGCTGCAGAACGACGTGGGCGACTTCGTCACCGCCAAGGGCCCCGACGACAACGCCTTCTTCATGACTTGGGAGCAGAATGCGCGACTCTTTGCGTACGGCATGGCCGACGGCCCGATGCCCGAACACTTCGAGCCGCATGAAACGCCGGTGAAGAACCTCTTGAACGGCGCTGGCGGCAACCCCTGCATCCGCTTTGCCGACGACCCCTCGGTGCGCCGCGGCGACGCAAAGGACCTGCCCTTCATCGCGACGACCTACTCCGTGGTGGAACACTGGCAGACGGGCACGCAGACGCGCAACATTCCGTGGCTCAACGAACTCATCCCCTGCAACTTCATCGAGATCTCCGAAGAGCTCGCGAAGGAAAAGGGCATCAAGTCCGGCGACCAGGTTCACGTCTGGAACAACCGCGGCTCGGTCACGGTGGCCGCCATGGTCACAAAGCGCATGAAGCCCATGGAAATTGACGGCAAGGTTCAGCACGTTGTCGGTCTGCCGCACCACTTCTCGTGGGCGACGAACCTCGCGCGAGGCGACAATGTCAACGACTTGACGCCCAATGTCGGAGACCCCAATTCCTACATTCCGGAATACAAGGCCTTCCTCGTCAATCTGGAAAAAGCCTGACACGCCGGTGTTGCGCTGAATTAGGAGAAAAATCAACATGGCTAAGAAAAACGAAGTCGCCATCTTGTTTGATTCGTCGCACTGCACCGGCTGCAAAGGCTGCCAGGTGGCGTGCAAGCAGTGGAACATGCTGCCCTCGACGATGGTTTTGAACGGCAACAAGTTCACGGGCTCCTACCAGAGCCCGGCGGACTTGAACGGGGACACCCGCCTCATCATGACCTTTGATGAGAAGGAGTCCGGCAACAAGTACCACCCCATCAACTTTGCGGTGGGCCGCCGCTCGTGCTTCCACTGCACGGACGCCGCCTGCGTGCAGATCTGCTCGTCGGGCGCCCTCTACCACAAGGAGAACGGCGTCGTGGCGATGGACACCGACAAGTGCAACGGCTGCACCTACTGTCAGTCCGCCTGCCCCTTTGACGTGCCCCGCTTCCGTCCGACGGACGGCCGCATCGACAAGTGCTCGATGTGCATGGATCGACTCGAAGAAGGCGGCATTCCCGCCTGCGTGAAGACCTGCCAGCCCGAAGCCTTGAAGTTCGGTCCGCGCGACGAAATGATCGAATTCGGCCGCAAGCGCGTCGAATTCCTGAAGAAGAAGGGCTTTGACAAGGCCGAGCTCTACGGCGAGCACGAAATGGGGGGCCTGCACGTCCTTCAGGTTTGCAAGTACGGCCACGAAGCGTATGGTCTGCCTGACAACCCGCAGCCCAATGCCATGATCGCCGGCATCAACACGATGAAGACGGTCACGGGCCTTGGCACCGCGGCAGTGGTCGCGGGGCTTGCGGTGTCGCTTGCCGCCGCCGTGGGCTACCGTCGCGAAAACGTCACCGTGGAAGAGGCGAAGAAGCACTGGACGCCTGAACAGCGCGCCAAGGCGGACGCCGAAGTCGCGGCTCTGAAGTCCTCTCAGCACTAAGAAAGGGAGAAACTCATGAAATACATTCAGCGTCATTCCCTTTTGACCCGCGTGACGCACGGCGTCGCGGCGATCGCCTGCATCCTGCTCGCGATCACGGGCGTCTTCGTGTTCGTGCCCGCTTTGGGCGGCGACATGATGGGCGGCGCCTTCACGCATTCGATGCGCATGGCGCATCGCCTTCTTGCCATCCCCTTCATTCTGGTGCCGCTTTATGCGATCCTGAAGTCTCCGAAGGGCTTTGTGCACCTCTTCAAGGAGGACATTTTCGGCAAGTGGGACAAGGACGACGTCATGTGGGCGATGAAGTTCCCGTTCTACCTCTTCGCTCCTGGCAAGGTGCACATGCCTCCGCAGCACCATGTGAAGTCGGCGCAGCGTCTTGCTGACGGCGCGCTCGTCTTCTTCTGCCTCTTCCTCACCATTTCGGGCCTCATCCTGTGGCTTAACACGGGTCTCCTCCCCAATGGCGGCTGGAAGGTGGAATTCAGTCAGGAGACGCTTTTGGCAGCTCATCTCGTGCATGACGTCTTCTTCTTCCTCACGGTCTTCGTGGGCATCGCGCACATCTACCTCGGCGCCGGCATCTTCCAGCCGTACCGCGGCACGGCGCGCCTCATGTTCGGCGACGGCAAGGTGAGCGAGGCCGACGCCGCCTACCACTGGGGCTACTGGGCGAACGAAGAAATCGCTCTTGGCAAGAACGTGACGGAAGAGAAGTAATTCCAGCCGTTCTTCGGCGATAATGCCGAAAGCCCTTGGCGGGCCGGTGAGAGTCCAGCGTGACGATCACCGGCCCGCTTCATACTGAATACTCAAAAAATTCGAGAAAACCATGACGACGAAGCTTTCCGTGTGCGCTGCCTTGAAGCGCGCCGCCCAGCTCAACCACCCCGACCTCACGCACCAGACGGAAGAAGCGGCGCAGCTTCTCCTCGCGCTCGCCGACACCGTCGCGGAACTCAACATCGAGCCCGCCCAATGGAGCGCAGACGACGTTCTGAAGGCCACCGTCTCTGGAAAGCCTCTTCTCGCCCGTCTGGCGCCCGCTGTCACCGCCGCGCAGTTTGCTCAGGCTGCGCAGAAGCTCACGGACGTCTACTGCCGCACCGTAAAGCCCGCGAAAACGATTGAAGACGCCGTCCGCGCCGTGGACTGGACGAAGCTCACGACGGACGAAGAGCTCGCCAAGGGGCTCGCCAGCCCGGCGGAATTCGTGGAAACGATCGTCGAAAAGACGGACGAGCGAATCGAGCCCGTCACGCTGCTTCTCACCGCGCTCTCCGTTCGCGCCCTTTTGGAAAGCTCCGCCGCACACGCGTCCGAGCTCTTGAACCAGAAGCAAAAGGACACAGTGCACTTTGACCGTCCGGTCGCCTGCCCCGTCTGCGGCACTCCGGCCGTCATCGCCTCCGTCTCCGGCACGGCGACCCATGGCAACGTGAAGAACCTCTACTGCACGACCTGCGGCGCGCACTGGCTCTTTGAACGCATCCGCTGCGCCGCCTGCGGCGACGAAGCGGTCTCTGACCTCACCTACGTGCATGACGAAAAGGATGAAAGCCGCCGGCTTCACGTCTGCAAGCACTGCAAGGCTGCCTTCCCCACGGTCTTCGTGACGGACGCCGAGCAGTTTGATCCTGACATCGACGGCATTGCGATCGCCGACCTCGTCGAGTGGTATGAAGAGCACCGCGAAGAGGAAGAAGCCAAAATGGCCGCCGAAGCGTAAGCCTGCGCCCGTCCATGCAGGAAAAGCCCGAAGGCCGGCCGTCTTCGGGCTTTTTTCTGAGGCCTCGCCGCTCCTTTTGCGGCAAAACCGGCTAGACTGCGCGGCATTGTCTGTTTTTACGAAAAAACTCACCTCACTCATGGCACGCAAGCTTCATTCTGCCGACGACGCAGAACCCATCATCACCACCGAGGGCGACGCCGATGAATTTCTGCGCCTCGCGCTGCTCGCGATCGACTCCACCTCGCGCTTTGAAGACCGTCACATCGACGACACGCTCGAGGCCCTCTGCCGCAAGCACTTGGACCGCGGCGAAGACAGCGACATCGAAGCGGCCCTGAGCCGCTTGAAGGCCTCGGAATCTCCGGCCTACGACGAACTGCTCTCCATGGCGGAGGACTGCGCGCAGACGCGTCTCGACAAAAAAGGCGCCCATCTTCTCGTCCTCATCCCCATTCTGGGCTGGAGCCGCTACCAGATTCCGTTCGGGCCGGCGGACGCCGCGTCCTTGACGGACATCGCCGCGCTTTACCAGAAGCTCTGGGCCCCGAACGCCGACGAAGTGACGATCGGCAACTGCCTCATCTCCGCAGACTCTCTTCCTGAAGGGCTCACGGACGTCAGAAAGCTTTTGGACACCCTCACCGAGGGGCGCAAAAAGAATCAAATCGCCTCGATTACGTCGTTTTTGAAGGCGGATCCCCCGGCGGACTTTGCGGACGTTCGCTACCTCGCCCTCGCCGTGTCAGCAGCCGAACCCGAGAAGCTCTTTCCGCCCATCTCCGAGGACTACCGGGAGCACGCCCGCCGCATGATGGACTTCTGCCTTGAGGCGCGTGAAATCCTCATGACGCCGATGGCAGGCACGATGACGGACGTGCAGCCCCCGGCGGCGTTCTTTACGGCGTGGCGCCAGGCCGACGCCGCGATGCGCGTCTTCTGCATTCGTGCGCTCGTCAACTATACGTCCTGCATGGGCTACGATCCCGAAGAATTCATCGCCACGACAGCGGTCTTCACCCGCGTCGGGAACCTCGTCAACACGATGGACACCGACGAAGTGCGCATCGGAATCTCCCTCAAGTCCCAGCCCTCGGCGGTCGTCGCCGGCATTGTGCTGCCAACGATTCCGGAAGAGTTCGAGCAGACCCAGGCCCTTGCAGGCGAAGTGCTTCGCGACATGGGCGTCACCACCATCGCGGCGCTCCCCCAGACCTTCCCCATGGAATGGTGCGAAGACTGCGGCGCCCCCCTTTACGCCAATTCGGAAGGGTACGTGCGGCACCTTGAAACGCCCGAAGGGCTCGATGAGAAAACTTTCGCGCCGACCTTGAACTGACGCAGCCCGCGCCAGCAAAAAACCGGATCGGAACTCCAAGGCTCCCATCCGGTTTTTCTTTGCCTGCAAGCGGCCGTCGATCAGGCGTTTTCGGCGTTTTGCGCCTTCTTCACCTCAAAGGTGAAGGCGTCGCCCTGAGCGTCCACGACCACCACGTCCTTCGGAGCGGCGCGGCCTTCCAGGAGGATGCGGGCGACGCCGTTTTCGATCCGATCCTGCACCGCGCGCTTCAAGGGCCGAGCGCCGTAGAGGGGATCAAAGCCCGCCTTCGCGACCTCTTGCACCGCGGCGTCCGTCACCTCGAGCGTCACGTCCTGCGCCGCGACGCGCTGCGCCAGCTTCGCGATCTGGATGCGGGCGATTCTCTGAATCGCTTCAGCCCCAAGCGAATTGAAGACCACGATCTCGTCGATTCGGTTCACAAACTCCGGACGGAAGTGCTGCTTCACCTCCTGCATCACAGCGTCCTTCACCTTGCCGGCAGGCTCGCCCTGCATCGCCTGAATGTCCGCGGACCCCAGATTGCTCGTCATGACGATCACGGTGTTCTTGAAGTCCACCGTGCGGCCCTGGCCATCCGTCATGCGGCCGTCATCCAGAACCTGCAGCAGCACGTTGAACACGTCCGGGTGCGCCTTTTCGACTTCGTCCAGCAAAATCACCGAGTACGGATGGCGCCGGACAGCTTCCGTCAGATAGCCGCCCTCTTCGTAGCCCACGTATCCCGGAGGCGCGCCGATCAAGCGAGCAACCGAGTGCTTCTCCATGAATTCACTCATGTCGATGCGGATCATGGCTTCGTCGCTGTCAAAGAGAAATTCCGCCAGCGCCTTTGTGAGCTCCGTCTTCCCAACGCCCGTGGGGCCCAGAAAGAGGAAGGAGCCATAGGGACGGTTGGGGTCAGCCAGTCCGGCCCGGCTTCTCAGAATCGTCTCAGTGACGCGCTTCACGGCTTCATCCTGCCCGATGACGCGCTTTTCGAGGGCCGTGCCCATGTTGAGAAGCTTCTGCCGCTCGCCTTCCATCATCTTTGAAACCGGAATGCCGGTCGCGCGGCTCACGACTTCGGCAATCTCCTCGGCGCCCACGCTCGTGCGCAAGAGCTTCGGACGAGACTTCGCTTCGGTCTTTTCCTGCGTCTCCGCTTTCTTCAGCTTTTCTTCGAGCTTCGGCAACACCGCGTACTGCAGCTCCGCCAGACGCTCGTACTTCGCCTCGCGCCGGCAGGCCTCCATCTCGCGGCGCACGCGGTCGATCTCATCGCGGGCGTCCTTTTCCCCCAAGGCTTCGCTCTTTTCAACCTTCCAGACTTCTTCCAAGTCGGAGTACTTGCGCGACAAGGCTTCGATTTCCGATTCGATCGCCGCCAAGCGCTTCTTGCTCGCCTCGTCCGTCTCCTTCTTCATCGCCTCGCGCTCAATTTTTAGCTGAATGAGCCGGCGATCGAGCTTGTCCAGTTCCTCCGGCTTTGAATCGATCTCCATCTTCACGCGGCTTGCGGCCTCGTCGATCAAGTCAATCGCCTTGTCAGGGAGAAAACGGTCCGTGATGTAGCGGTGCGAAAGCTCGGCCGCGGCCACGATGGCGGGGTCCGTGATCTCGACGCCGTGATGCGCTTCGTACTTTTCCTGCAGGCCGCGCAAGATGGCGATCGTGTCTTCCACGGAAGGCTCGTCCACGAGCACCTTCTGAAAGCGCCGCTCCAAGGCCGCGTCCTTTTCGATGTACTTGCGGTATTCGTCCAGCGTCGTCGCGCCGATCACATGGAGTTCGCCGCGCGCCAGCGCGGGCTTCAGCATGTTGCCCGCGTCCATCGAGCCCTCGGTCTTCCCGGCGCCCACCACCGTGTGAATTTCATCGATGAAGAGAATGATGCGGCCCTCGGACTGCGTCACTTCCTTCAGAAGCTTCTTCAAGCGCTCCTCGAATTCGCCGCGATACTTGGCGCCCGCGATGAGGCCCGCCATGTCAAGCGACAGAACGGTCTTGCCGCGCAGGGTGTCCGGCACTTCGTTGTTCACGATGCGCTGCGCGAGGCCTTCCACAACGGCGGTCTTGCCCACGCCCGGCTCGCCGATCAGCACCGGGTTGTTCTTCGTGCGGCGCTGCAGGATCTGCATCGTGCGGCGAATTTCATCGTCGCGGCCGATCACCGGATCAAGCTTCCCCAGCCGGGCGCGCTCGGTCAAGTCCACCGTGTACTTCTTGATCGCCTCGCGACCGTTTTCCCCCTCGGCGTCCGTCACTTTTTCGCCCCCGCGCACCGCCGTGATGGCCGCTTCGAGAAGCTTCTTCGTGACGCCAGCCGCCGCAATGAGGCGCGACACGTCAAGCGAGGCGTCCGTCACCGCAAGGAGAAACATCTCGGACGAAATGAATTCGTCGCCGTGGGCCATCGCCTCCTTTTCCGTGAGGTTCAAGGCGCGCGCCAAGTCGCGGCTCACCTGAACGTCGCCGTTCGTGCCGGTGACTTTCGGCAAGCTCTTCACCGCCTTCTCTGCCTCGGCCTTCAGCTGCCGGGCGTTGCCGCCCGCGCGCTCCACGAGGCTCACCGTGCCGCCCTCGGCGTCTTCGAGCATCGCCCAAAGAACATGCACCGGCTCAATGAACTGGTTGTCGTTGGCAAGCGCGAGCGACTGCGCCTGCGAAAGCGCCTCTTGAAACTTCGTCGTCAGTTTGTCTTGTCTCATAGTTTTCCTTTAGGCAGTCCGCGCGTTGTCTCACGCCTAGGGAGCTCGGTGCGCGTCCGCCTTCCATAAGGGCTATATGCGGCTCCCCCGCCTTGATTTCAAGCATCGTGTTGCAATCGATCACAAGCCGCCGAAACCACGCAATTTCCGCCCAAACGGGCGACGCTTCTAAGCACTTCTTCCTACGGTGTTTGCTTTCCCCAAACAACAGGCATAAAGTGAGCGGCAGTTTTTCCAATTTGAAAACAAACGGCCGGCTCAATCGCGTCCACTGCGAGGGAGCTGGTGCTTCAACCTATAGGAAGATGAAGTGGCCAATTTCAATCGCCGTGCGCTCGTAGGCGCCGCCCTCCTCACCCCCCTGGTCAGCTATTCCGGGCTTTCCCTCGCTCAGATCGGCACGGGGTCCAATCCCATTCGCATCGTCGTTCCCTATCCGCCCGGAGGCCCGCTTGACGTCGCCGCCCGCGCGATTGCGGAGGCCGTGCGCCCCGATCTTGGAAACGTCATCGTCGACAACAAACCGGGGGCCGGCGGCAACATCGGCGTCTCGTACCTCGCCAAGCAGCCCGGCGACGGCATGACGATGTGCGTCGGCGCCGTCGCAACGCACGCCATCAACCCGAACCTCTTTCGAAAGCTCCCCTACGATCCTGTGAAGGACTTCCGCCCCGTGTCGCTCATCGCCCACGTGCCGAACGTTCTCGTGATCACGCCGGAATTCTCAAAGAAGACGGGCATCAAGACCGTAAAGGATCTCGTCGCCTACTGCGAGAAGCATCCCGACGAATTGAACTACGCCTCGGGCGGCAACGGCTCGGGCGGCCACATGGCAGGCGAACTTCTGAAAGCGCGCGCCAAGATCAGCATGGTCCACATTCCCTACGCGGGCGCGGCCGCAGCGCAGCTCTCCGTTCTGGCGGGGCAGACCGACCTCATCTTTGACAACCTCGCCTCCTGCAAGGCGAACATTGAAGCCGGCAAGCTCATCGCGCTCGCCGTCACCACGACGACGCGCGCCAAGGCCCTTCCCAACGTGCCCACGATGATCGAGGCAGGCGTGCCGGACTTCAACATCTCCACGTGGTACGGCCTCTTCGTGCCGGCATCCACCCCGGACGACAAGCTTGAAAAGCTCAATGCCGCCGTCACCAAGGCCTTGAACAGCCAGGCGCTGCGTGACCGTCTAGCGCGCCAGGGCGGCGAAGCCGCGCCCTGTTCGCCCGCGGAATTCTCAGCACTCATTCGCGACGAGCTCGCGAAGTACGCCGAGATCGTGAAGGCGTCGGGCGCTCACGTCGACTGACAAAAGCCGCCGGATTCACGCTCTGACTTTCCCAAAAAAGCGCCTGCGCCAATCCAGCGCAGGCGTTTTCTGACGCCGCCGGCGTCGTTTTTCCAATTCATCATGACTTTACGCAACGCCAAGGACTTCTGGTCAGGAGTCCTTTTCGCCGCGGTCGGCCTCTTTTTCATCGTCACCGTGCAGGAACTGCGCCTGGGGACGGCCGCCCGCATGGGCCCCGCCTACTTTCCGACCATTCTGGGCGGCATTCTCACGCTGCTGGGGCTTCTGCTCATCGCGCGCGGCTTTCTATCCCGCGCAGCGCTCGCCTGCGCAGACGCCGGTCGCGTCGAGCCCTTTCACTGGCGCATCCTTCTGCTCATTCTGGGAAGCGTCCTCGCCTTTTCGCTGCTCCTGCAGCCCTGCGGCGTCCTGGTCGCCGTGGGCGCGATGATCCTCATCGCCGCCCTCGCGGAAAAGAAAGTGCACCTGAAGGAGACGATCGCCGTCATCGTCGTTTTGGACGCCATCGTCTGGGTGACCTTCGTCTACGCAATCGGCATGCAGATTCCGGTCTGGCCCAAGCTTTTCTAGGAGATGAACAATGGATCTCGTCAACAATCTCCTTCTGGGCTTTCAGACGGCGCTCTCCCTGCAGAACCTTCTCTACTGCTTCGTTGGTGTCACGGTGGGGACGCTGATCGGCGTTCTGCCCGGCATGGGTCCGGTGGCCACCGTGGCGATGCTGCTGCCCATCACCTACGCGCTCGACCCCGCTTCCGCCCTCATCATGCTCGCGGGCATCTACTACGGCGCGCAGTACGGCGGCTCGACAACGGCGATTCTCGTCAACATCCCGGGCGACGCCTCCGCGGTCGTCACCTGCATCGACGGGCACAAGATGGCTCGACGGGGTCGCGCGGGCGCGGCGCTCGGGATTGCCGCCCTGGGGTCGTTTTTTGCGGGGTGCGTCGCGACGCTTTTGATCGCCGCCTTTGCGCCGCCCTTGACCGCCATCGCCTTTCAGTTCGGGCCGGCGGAATACTTCAGCCTCATGGTGCTGGGCTTGATCGGCGCCGTGGTGCTTGCGACCGGGTCGCTATTAAAGGCCGTCTGCATGATCATCACGGGCCTTTTGCTGGGGCTTGTGGGCACCGACATCAATTCGGGCGCCATGCGCTACACCTTCGGCTTTGACGAGCTGCAGGAAGGCCTTGACTTCGTCGCAATTTCGATGGGCATCTACGGCTTTGCGGAAATCATGGCAAACCTTGAGATCAACGAAAAGCGCACGCTCGTTCCCGGAAAAGTAGGCTCCGTCCTTCCCTCCTGGGCGGACATCAAGGAGAGCGCCGGCCCCATCGTGCGCGGCACGGCGCTGGGCTCAGTCCTCGGCGTTCTTCCGGGCGGCGGCGCCCTGCTGAGCTCCTTTGCCAGCTACACCGTCGAAAAGAAGATCGCAGGCGAAAAGGCCGATCCCAAGTTTGGCGACGGCAACATCCGCGGCGTGGCGGGGCCTGAGTCCGCCAACAACGCGGGCGCCCAAACGAGCTTCATCCCGATGCTCACGCTGGGGATTCCCTCCAACGCCGTGATGGCGCTTTTGATCGGCGCCATGATGATTCACGACATCGTGCCGGGGCCGCAGGTGATGAATACGAACCCTGCGCTTTTCTGGGGGCTCATCGTCTCGATGTGGATCGGCAACTTGATCCTCATCGTCCTCAACCTTCCCATGATCGGCATGTGGGTGCAGCTGCTGAAAGTTCCCTACCGCTGGCTCTTTCCGGCCATTCTCGTCTTCTGCTGCATCGGGGTCTACTCGATCAACAACAGCATCTGGGACGTGTGGGTGACGATCTTCTTCGGCCTCGTGGGCTACATCTTCCGAAAGCTCGACTGTGAAGCGGCGCCCTTGATTCTGGGCTTCATCCTGGGGCCCATGATGGAAGAAAACCTGCGTCGAGCGCTTCTCATCAGCCGCGGTGATCCGACGGTGTTCTTCACGAGCCCCATCTCGTGCGGCCTTCTCATCGTCGCCGCGCTCATGGTGGCGGCGGTGGCGGCGCCCGCGATCCGCAAGGGACGCGACGTCGCCTTCAAGGAAGACTGACCGGCCTCGCTGTCGATTTCCGGCCGCCTGCGGGCGGCCGGCTTCGTTTCTGACGGTCTGTCGTCGGGGGCTCCATTCGCAGAAAACCGATTCCTCTATAGCAAACACGCCATAGCGCCTTCTCAAGCTTTGCCGTCAAAGCAAAGCCACGGAATAATGCGCGAAGAAAAAAGTCACCCTAACAACGAAGGAGGATAACAACGCCAAGTCGCAGTTTAGTCCTTATGGTAACTATTGGATTTGCAAAAAATACACCATACAGCGAGAACCAAGTTTCCAAATGGCACAAAAAACAACCACGCCCAATTTCTCGATCTTCCAATATCATGGAGGCGGAATATTGTTGCCAACACAGCCCAAGAAACTACCAATAGGCACAACAGAAAGTAGATAAAAATCACAAGGCCGCTCCCCTCGCCAGAATCAGGTATAAATTTCCCCATAGATTTGATAATCATCAATACTGGAATGTAAAGTATAAAGTTTACCGCAAAAGCAAGGCGACCAATCTTCTTGTCTAAGAAGTTATCCATTTAAACATTTCCTTATATTTATTCAACAATAGATTGAATTGGCATGAAATTCTTCTGATGAGCAAATAGCCCACCGCAACGCTCCATCTCCAAGCACTTACTACACTCATCGGCGTAGCTAACCTTAAAATCGGAAATACTGTCCCTTGCAAACTGCCACAACCGCTTATCTAACAAACAACGAGGTAAGTTGAAAATGGAGACATTCATCCCACGAAGAAGTAAATATTGAACACTCTCGAATAGTTCCTCCTGATAGTCCTTCGGTGAAATCCATAGCGCATCCCAATTCTTTTTGACGTACCCCATATTCTCCATTCCCATGAGGGCGACGTGACAAACATAGGGCATATTGAAGAAAAGCCAGTGCATCAGGTCACGAAGACCTGATACCACTTGCCTATGAAGGACAATACGAATCTCCACGGGAATTCCAAGGCGTTCTAGATTGGCTACGCCCTTGCAGGTCTCCGCAAACGCGCCCTTCGATTGGACTATGAAGTCATGAACTTCAGGCACTGAAGAGTAAATCGGTACTCCGAAGAAAAGGTTTTTCAGACCACAGTCAGCGATAGCCTTGGCAAACTTGAGGTCCTTCAATCTACGAGCATTGGAAAGTACTTGAATTTGACAGTCGGGAGACTTAAGAGCCAAACGATGAAGAGTGTGCAGAAGTCGGTCGCCGACCATGGTGGGTTCGCCACCTGTAATGCCCAGTGATGTCACGTTGTCAGGAAGGCAATCAATGAACTGATCTAGGAAATCCTGCGAAACAGCATCTTCATCCTGAGGCGGCTGAGGACACATGATGCAATGAGAATTACAAAGATCGGTTACGTACAGACCGTTAGTGTGCCACATCTGCTTATATAGAGTGACAATTCGACGTTCATTGGGAACAAGTTGGATAACGTCACCTGCTTGCCATAGTGACGCAGCATCAAGAAGTTTGATAAAGCGGCCTGCGGGTGGAACATTGTCTGAAGCTGTCAAAACCGCCGCATAGTTACGAACGTCATTTCCATTTTCTTCCGAAAATAGCAAAACACAGCGCTTACGCTCTTCAGAATCTTCTACAGGAGATGTGACGATTTTTGCTACTGCCGGATAGATGTCATCAGAAGCTACTTGATACTTTACGACTTCAGGCATTTTCGTTCCTCGTCTCCTGACGTTCGCTCAGATCGATTTCTGCGGGAGAGCAATCGCGAATCCATGACCAGAAAATTGCCTTGAGTTGTTGATCAGCGTTTTCCCATAGATCAAACAAATGATCAAAGATCGCTTTGTTCTTCTGGCAGAACGTACTGCCAGGGCGATTGCCATAATCGTCCTTTTGCGTTGCGTAATGTCGAACAGGATCGGCGCCGCAGTAAGGAACATATGCACAATCGCTACATCCAGCCAGAGTCTCTGCAATACCGTGGACCGCAAGGTTCTGCATAGCACTACCGAAGAAAATGTCACTGTAAGAATCCGTCATCACGCTACCTAGCCGAAAATGAGTGTCTCCCATTTCCGAAAGCATGCGAGATTCATCAGAAGCGTACACATCACCATCGTAGTTGTAGACCGTAACGGCAAATCCGTTACCAGTCGGCGATTGCAGGTCTACGAAACCAACGGGCCACGGTGTTAGCATCTTTCTCAATAACAGGGTGGCATATGCTTCAGGAAAGACTGTCCCCTTCCGATTGATTTCGATGATGTATGCAAGCGCATTTTTGTAGAAGTCAACGAAATCTTCCATAGAGTATCCAATGGATTTCTCAGTCTTCACAGCATAGCCGTAGGGATTAAGTGCTCGGATAAAGATGGACCCTAAATCCAACCTCAGGTACTCGTCTATGATTTCCTTCGGATGCTTCAGACTTTCTCGCGTGGTCGTCATGAGCGCCGACACATTTTGTCTGCCCAACACTTCCCGAGCTTTCTGAATTTTTTCCACCACGACTGAATGACAAGCCGTCTTGATCGAACGGCATCGGTTGAAGTCATGCAACTCCGCGGGACCGTCCACGGAGGTCGATACTCCGACACCTTCTTCTTTCATGAACTGCAACATTTCGTCAGTCACAAGCGACAAATTGGTACAGACGACGAAACTAAGGTTCTTTCCGACTGTCTTGTTGACTTCCTTTGTATAACGAACGATCTCTTTCAAAACCTTGAAGTTCAACAGGGGCTCGCCCCCTTGAAATTCAACTGTGATATCGTGAGCTGGACACTGCATCATCAGGTCAACAGACCTATGTGCTGACTCAACCGTCATGTCGTAGTAGTCAGTAGCGTCACGACTTTGGCGCGACGCCTGGCAATACGTGCAGGCGCAATTGCATCGCAATGTGAGCACGAAAATATGAAGGCGGGAGAAACCTTGTAAAATCGATTTTTTTGTCCAGACCTTGGACGCTAAACGATTGAGACCAGCCTCCCCTTCAAGACAGAGAAACTGCCTCGACTGCAACGCATTGAAGAGGGGGGTACACGATTCAAGTCGATGCTCCACTATATTGGCAAAGTCTTTTGAACTAACAAAAATAAACTCGCCATTTATATTAGTCATCAGTACAGTTCCGTTTGGTCGGCGACGAAAATTAAACGGAAGGAGCCTGTAATAACCCTTAGTATTTCTATAAAAATTGATTGGATAGAACTGGGTAGATGTACTCATGAGGCTTCTTTTTCAAGCATGATCTGTATGGATCGATCCAACATATAGTTAAGGCATTCCAATATGATCTCCCGCTCGTCGTTCGCATACTTTTCTGAGACACTGAATACAGCAGCTACGGCCCCGTTGTTTTGCGGCTTCAACTCAAGACGCAAATACTGGGCGAATTTGCCCTTGGCTTCTAAAACAGCTGTTTTCACATAGAGGTCATTCGAAATCGGCAGAGTCACGTCATGAGGCATCTCAAACCCCATACTGTTGGACGGTTGCACGATCCTTCGTTGAAAGGGCTTCGGAGAACGCCTTTTTGATGATGATCTCGCGAATCTCGTGGGTCTCTGTTTCCACTTGCTTACGAATAGCCTGATCGAGGAGCGAGTTTAAAAATTCGCAAGCAAGCGTAGGGAGATCACCGGAATCTTCCTTTTGCCAGAAGTTGACGACAAGCTGATTCTTTTCTCCCACAGCCCACGCCAAGTAAATATAGACGCGGTCAGTGAACCAATAGGCGGTTCTCATCACGAGGTCTACAGGATAAATGGATGTATCAAGTCGAACGCAATCTCCCCCGCCGATGACCTCAGCACCTTCGGGGGCCGCGAACTTTTTTATGGGTTCGGAATACATAAATTACCAACGCGACGAATAGTGGCTCATGTGGCTACTGTGAGAGCTATGAGAACTATGCGAGTAGTGGTAACTGCCGACCATCCCAGAATCTAAACTGTGCTGAACTAGCATCACAGGAGCATTCTGATCAGAGGAAGGCACTTCAGCAGCCGAAACCGTAGCGATAGAGCTGAAACCGAGAACACCTGCCGTCAAAACAGCAACAGCAATCTTTTTGACAGTTCGCGCACTCTTTGAGAGTGCTTGGTACTTGTCAACCTTCGGAAGCATCAACATATTGCATCTCCTTGATACAAAATAGAACTGTGCCTTTATAGCACCCTCAGGGGGGGGGATGTCAAATTTTCGACAAATTTTCTTTTTCACATCATCGTACTAAAAGATATTTACACCTCCTAATTACTGAATGCAAATGAAATTTCAGCGCATATCTACGCTGTTTCACCGATATCACAACACCATTACCAAATCCATCCCCCAACGCAAACCTCCAGAGAAAATGCAACATAACGAGATTAAATGTCATGCAAAATTTCACTATAAGGTATGGTAAGTAGTTTGATATAAAGCGATGTTTTGTTATTTATGCAACATTTTTTGTTCCAAGAGTTTTCACCCACGGCTTCGTCGATATCATCTCGCAACTACTGTAGCGCTTTACATATTGCTCATCCTTTGAAAGGTTTTTCTGTCGCATTTTTGCTCAGTGATTCCGGAAAAATACGGACTGATTGGTCCGGAAATTTTCGTTCCGGATTTTTACGGACACTCTCCATTTTTCACCGTTTAGCTATGATATTCCACCAATTTCAGTCCGTCGCCCTCGACATTTTCCCTTGGGCCGGCACACTTCACTGTCCTCGAACGCTGCCGCCAGACGATCTTGTTCGCGCCGCCCGCCGCACCGCGCCCGATCTGGCGCAGGGCCGTTGCGGCCGCACGGGGGCGCTCGTGGTGGAAAAGGACGGACAGCTCACGGCCCACTACGCCTTCACGGACTTTGTGAGCCACAACGCCCTGCTCCCAGGCCCCGGCAAGGTGCAGACCGCGTGGCCCGCGCTCACGGAGCGCGCCGTGCCGTTTCAAGCCTTCACGGACGCCGCAGGCGAAACCTTCACGCTGGCGGATCTTTTGGCCGAACTCTTTGCCCCCTACCCCATGAAGCCCGCCATGCAAGGCGGCGCCGAGCAAGAAGCGCGGCGCGCCCTGTGGCGCAGCGCCATCGTGCACGCCGCCGAAGATCCTCTCGTGAAGCTTCTCGCCGCCTTCAATCAGTCAGGGCGCCCCGGCTGCATTGCGGCCTTGGGCGAATGGTGGTGCGGCGCGTCACCCGCCCACGACATCCGCTTTGACGGCGCCTTCTGCGGTCCGGAAAAGTGCGCCACCTATCTCTTGGAGCGCCTGATGCGCGGCGGCTCCCCCTCTTATCCCGAGCCTCTGCCCCGCTGGCCGGAAACCAAGCCCGTGACGCTGGAAGTCCTCTACGAAGACCGCGACCTCATCGTCATCAACAAGCCCTCGCGCCTCACATCCGTCCCTGGCATCCGAGAGCGGATTTCCGCCATGACGGAGCTCATGAAAACGGCGGGCGAACTTCATGTCGTACACCGGCTCGACGCCGACACCTCGGGCCTGCTCATCTTTGCGCGGCACAAGGCGGCGCTTGCGGTCTTGAACGCCAGCTTTCGCGAGCGGCGCGTGGAAAAGCGCTACCGCGCCATGCTCGACGGCTGGGTGAAAGAAGACGCGGGCCGCATCGAACTGCCGCTCGCGCTCAACGTCTTTGACCGCCCGCGCCAATGCGTGCTCCCCGAAACTGCGGGCGGAGCGCCGTCAGCCACCGACTACCGCGTTGTCAAACGCTTTGCGGACGCCGAGGGACGAGAAAAGACCCTCATTGACCTCTATCCCGCCACGGGCCGCACGCACCAGCTTCGAGTGCACTGCGCCCACCGTCTGGGACTCGGCTGTCCGATTTCAGGCGACCCCCTTTACTCCGCGCTGGGGCTCGAAGCCGAGGATGAGCGCTGCCGGCTTTGCCTCCATGCTGCCGAGATCACCTTTGCGCACCCCATGACAGGTGAAAGAATGCACTTTGAAAAACGGGCGGACTTTGATTGCGAATGACATTTTCGCGTCGCGAGTTTTGTTCTTCGTCGCCGCATTCGCTATGATTGACGGATTGACGCCGCGCCGGGGGCCTTCCCTTCCGGCCCTGCAGAAAAACTGCAGCGTGCGTCGTCCGCCGTTTACCTCTATGTCAGACGACCAAAACCAGCCACCCCCTGCCCTCGATTTTTCTTTGTTCCGGAGCCACTCTCATGCGCGCTGAGCTTGAATCCTGGCTTCACGGACAGTGGTCTAAAAAAGGCCTTCTCTCCCTCGTTCTCTCGCCCTTGAGCCTCGCGTACCTGGCGGCCTCACGCGCCCGCATGAAGCGCATCCGTCCGGTGAAGCTTCCCGTCCCCGTCGTCGTGGTGGGAAACATCTATGTGGGCGGCACGGGCAAGACCCCCGTCACGATTGAGCTCGTCAAGGCCTTGAAGGGGCTGGGCTACCGTCCCGGCGTCATCAGCCGCGGCTACGGCCGCAAGGATTCGGCCCCCGTCATCGTGGCATCGGACTCTTCGGCCGCCGTCGTAGGGGACGAGCCGCTTCTCATCGTACAGGCGACGAACGTCCCCGCCGCGGTCGCGCGCGACCGCGCCTCCGCGGGGCGCGTTCTTCTGCAGATGCACCCCGAAATCAACGTCCTCATCAGCGACGACGGCCTGCAGCATCGGCAGCTCGCGCGCGACGTGGAGCTGGCGGTGATCGGCGCCCGCGGCATCGGCAACGGCTGGGTGCTTCCTGCGGGCCCCTTGCGCGAGCCCCCGTCGCGTCTTGACTCGGTGGATGCCATCATCCTCAACGCGACGACTGACACCATCGCGAGCCGCACGCCGCGCTTTGCCGCCACAAGCCAGCTGGGAGGCTGCCGTCGTCTTTGCGACGGAAAGGAAATGGACATCGACGAACTCGCCCAGTCGCTTCACGCGAAAAACGCGAAGGTCGTCGCCGCCGCCGGTATTGCCTCTCCAGACCGGTTCTTTGCGATGTTGCGCGCGCACGACATCGATTGCGAGGTGATGAAGCTCGGCGACCACTTCAGCTTTGACACGAATCCCTTTGCGAACTCGAAGGCTGACTGCATCATCGTCACCGGCAAAGACGCCGTAAAGTGCCAGCAGAAGTCCGAACTCGCCAGCGACCCGCGTCTCTGGACAGCGGACTTGGAAATGCATCTCGATCCCTATCTCGTGGAGCTCGTCGTGCAGAAGCTCAAAGCCGCTTCCGCCGCCCCCGCTCCGCTCGCCTGATCTTTGGAAAAAACAACATGGACACCCGTTTGACCGACGTTCTCGTCTGCCCCGTTTGCAAGGGGCCGCTCTTTTTTGATCATGAAAAGTCGGAGCTTCAGTGCGCCAAATGCGCTCTGGGCTTTGAGGTAAAAGACGACATCGCCCGCATGATCGCCAAGGACGCCCGCGCGCTCTCCCGCGAAGAATGCGACAAGGCGCGCATCAAGGCGGCCAGCTGATCATGAGCTTCACCGTCATCATCCCGGCGCGCATGCATTCGACGCGCCTGCCTCGCAAGCCCCTTTTGGACATTGCAGGAAAGCCCATGGTCGTGCGCGCCGCGGAGCGCGCTCTCCAATCAGGCGCCTCTCGCGTCGCCGTGGCCACGGACCATGAGGACATCTTGGCCGCCTGCCAGGCCCATGGCATCACCGCCGTCATGACGAGCGCCGAGCACCCCACGGGCACGGACCGCCTGTCGGAAGCTGCGCGAAAGCTGGGGCTTGCCCCGGACGAAATCGTCGTGAACGTCCAGGGGGACGAACCCCTCATTCCGCCCTCGGTGATTGACGCCGTGGCGGAAGCCCTCAAAAAGGCCCCGGACTGCGCCATGTCAACGGCCGCCCACCCGATCGACTCTCTGGAGAGCTTTCTCAACCCCAACGTCGTGAAGGTGGAGATTGACGCAAAGCACCGCGCCATGACATTCTCTCGCGCGCCGATTCCATGGCCTCGCGACGCCTTCAAGGAAGGCGCCAAGGAGCTGCCCGCCGGCTTCACGGCGCTGCACCATATCGGCATCTACGCCTACCGCGCGTCATTTTTGGCGGACTTCCCGAAGCTCACCCGCGCTCCGATTGAAGCGCAGGAAAGCTTGGAGCAGCTGCGCGCCATGTGGCACGGCTACGGCATCACGGTGCTCACCTTGGCGGAGAATCTCCCCGCAGGCGTGGACACCGCCGAAGACCTCGAGCGCGTGCGTCGCGTCTGGCAGGACTGACCGCCGCAAAGGGCCTGCCGCGAGGCCATTTGAGGGGTGTTTTCAGGGAACTGATGGGCTACAATAGGCCAATCGGCTCCAACCCAAGGCCGTTGGCGACTTTCGCTGTCGCCGGCGGCTTTTTCGTGTTTCAGCTTCATTAGTTACGCAAACATTTCGGGAGACAATCCATGCGTTTGATTCTCATCGGACCGCCGGGCGCCGGCAAGGGCACGCAGGCCGCTTACATCAAGGAACACTTCGGCATTCCGCAGATTTCCACGGGCGACATGCTGCGCGCCGCGGTGAAGGCGGGCACGGAGCTCGGCAAGGCTGCGAAGGTGATCATGGATCAGGGCGGTCTCGTCAGCGACGACATCATCATCGGCCTCGTGAAGGAGCGCCTCACGCAGGACGACTGCAAGAAGGGCTTCCTTTTTGACGGCTTCCCCCGCACCATCCCGCAAGCGGAAGCGCTGCAGGCCGCGGGCATCCCGATCGACTTCGTGCTCGAAATCGCGGTGCCTGATGCGGAAATCGTGGAACGCATGTCCGGCCGCCGGATTCATCCCGCCTCCGGCCGCAGCTACCACGTGAAGTACAACCCACCCAAGGTGGAAGGCAAGGACGACGTGACGGGCGAACCGCTCGTGCAGCGTGACGACGACAAGGAAGAGATCGTCCAGAAGCGCCTCGACGTCTACCATCAGCAGACCGAAGCGCTGGTGAAGTTCTACAGTGACCTCGCCAAGAGCGGTGAAAAGGGCGTTCCGCAGTACCGCACGGTCTCCGGGATCGGCGCCATCGAAACAATCCGCGACCGGATCTTTGACGCGCTGAAGTAATTCCCTGCTTCACGAAAAAGGAGCGAGCCTTGAAAGAGTTGCGCTCCTTTTTTCGTCCCTCGGGACGGGAATCGGGGACTTCGCGGCCCCCTTAC
The DNA here is from genome assembly GCA_963647785.1 of Acutalibacteraceae bacterium. GTDB lineage: Bacteria > Pseudomonadota > Gammaproteobacteria > Burkholderiales > Burkholderiaceae_F > Duodenibacillus. The sequence goes on along the minus strand of CAVJBF010000001.1, from coordinate 653 downwards.
GACAAAGCCCCCGACCCTTGCGGAACGGAGGCTTTGAGCTCAATAGGGAAACTGCTTTAAGCAGTCAGCCGATTAGAACGAATGCTTCAGGCCAATGCCGAACTCGGTGACCTTGGTCTTGGCAGAGTCATGCTCGCCAGAATAAGACGCCGTCAACTTCAGTTCGTTATAGGAAGCAAACGTATAGACGTTGGTACGCTTGCTGAACGGGTAGGCGTAACCGACAGCAATACCCCAATTCTTCGCTTCAAGCTTCTCAAGCGAGTAAGCGTCTTTATCCTCAAGCGAAGCAACTACGCCTTTTTCAACGTAGTCATAAGTGTACGTAGTCTTGAAGTTGTTGTTCTTGCTGCTGGATTCAGAATCCAGATAATTAGCCTGCGCATAGAACGTACCGCCCGCCACAGGAGCCGTCGCCCCCAAAGACAAGGTGTAGCCCTCCCAGCCTTCCGTCTTCGTCACAGACGTCGTGGAGGCGAAGTTCTTCACATTCGCAAAATTATCTTTCAACCCTTTCTTGAGTCCAGCCTTATAGGGCACTTCTAAAAAATGGGCAGGGAGCGAATTGAGGCACTAGGGTAAACACCTAATTGCTGGTAAGTGGATATCGGAGGCAAAAACTCCCCCTACCCCATGACCATTGAGAATGCGGG